>CASDQY010000055.1 GCA_949282975.1 uncultured Oscillospiraceae bacterium
CCAAAATTTCCCCTGTGCGCCGTTTTTTCCGGCAGAACCATAATAGTTTTGAGGATAGTAACCTGGATTTTTCTTGACGGCCGTGGAGGTGGTGTTAGGAGACTTTCCGTGGTGGCAGCCCACAATAGCAGCTACCTGACGGGGAACACCGGATTGCAGCAAAACAGCTTGTCCTGCCAAAGCGTGTGGAGATTTATCGCCGTTGCGAAACTCGGTTGGCAGTGGAATTTCAACGCCCCGTTCACCAAGTTGCCGGCGAATCATGGGGCGCAAAGCTAAAATCCTGGCTTGAAACAGCGGCGTAACTTTTCCGATGTCATGCACCAACGCCAAATACATATAGAGCTGCTGCAATGATTCTTCCGGCAAAGAACAGGCTTGCAGGACATGAGGGGGGAGCCAACGAAGCAATAACTTTTGAATGGTAAATGCCGTATCCACAGCATGTGCCCAAAACGGTAACCAGGCGGTTTCTTCTGCGGGATCGGTCTTGGCCGTAATCAATTGCAGCTCCTGAAAGAGTGTTTCATCCATATGAAAATCAGGCAATCTCTCCCCCCTCTTTCTTGATATCAATCACATAAATTTGATTTAATAACAACTTTATTTTAGCAAATTTATACAACAATGTCCATAGTTTTTTAAAAACAATTTTTATTCACCAAAATATAAAGCCCTGAGGGAAAAATTTCCTCAAGGCTTTCCACCCCATCTATTCCATTAGGATTGCCCCAGTTTCTTTTCCATCACATTCCAAACCAGGGTATCGCCGCTTTCCAGCGGCCATTGTTCTTGCCGCACAATTAAGTAACCACGCCGATGGTAAAAGAGTTCGGCTGGTTTGGAAGCGTCCAATAAAGCACAGTCTTCGGTTCTGGCAATTTCACCTTCCAGATATTCTAACAGTTTACTGCCGATTCCCTGCCCCTGCAGATCCGGGGCTATAAACAGCCGAGCAATATGCCGGCCCTGACAGGTTCCGGTGCCAACGAGACGATTTCTCCAAAACAGTCCATAGACTGCGCCGGCCAAAATATCTCGGGCGATGGCTTCTTTATTATGAAGTTGACGGAAAAACAGCACTTCATCAGGAGAATAAAACCGGGGATAGATTTTTTGAATCGTCTCCTGCACCAAGGAAAAGACTGCATCGGCTTCTGCCGCCATGATGGTTCGGATTTCGTTCATATTCCTCATCCTTCTCCCTGTTCGCCGGAAACCTGTGCGTGATAGAATTCACACACTTGGCGGCTCTGCTCTTCTGTCAGCCCATAGGCGGCATGCACCAATGATTCCAGCTGCTCCTCCAACTCTTCCACGGACCGGTTCTGCTTTACACAGGCCAGGATTTCGTCCACCAGCGCCTCGCTGCGGCAGATCTCGCTTTCCTCAGGAAAGCGAATGGGGATTTCCATCAAGGGCTGTGCATACAACTCCAGCAAATCCCCTTTGCGCTTGCCTTGGTGCCACAGCCAAAAATACATCAGTTTGGAATTTAACACGGCGCCCAGATATTTCAGGCTGAGCCGGGGATACTGCTCCGACTTTGGCAACAGGAAAAACAGATCTCCGCCGCCGTACACCTGTTGGGTGGTATAGGCAAAACGGTTGACCCGGCACCGATAAGGCGTAACCAGCTTTTCTCCGGGCTCAAACAGGAAGGTTTCCCGAGGGCGATGAATGGCATACCAAGGCCAGCCGGGTTCGCCGTAACGCTGCTGCTGAGGCCGGCGGATGGGCAAAAATCGCTTCAAATGCGCTTCGAAATGAGGATACTGGGCGATATCGTCCTCCCAGCGCAGATAGATCAGCTTCTTGTCGGTGGGGGTAATCTGCCAGCGAAGGATGTTGGAGTTCTTGTAATAGGGCACCAGCCGATCGGCTTCCTTTGGCGTAAGGTCAGTAAACCTGTCAAGGTCTTTGCCTTGCAAGACATAAGCCCCATCCCCCGGCTGAAAATCCCCGGAACAAGCGGCGCAGTGGCGATTTGTCACCTTGGCCAATACAATATGACAGCCCAAATTGATGTGACACAACTCCCCCAAAGGAGTGGCACTTTTCTGCATCTGTTCCAGCAAAGGGGGCGTCTGACGAATCTGGATATAAAGGTGTTCCCCTTCATAGAGCTGTTCCAGCGGAATCTGCCTGCCCCGGGTAACGGCGCCCCGCAGCACACTGAGAGGACTGCCGGGTTCCCCGCTTTGGGAAAGATCCATCACCAAAGCGCTGTCCGGTGCGCCGTCTCCCGGGCGATCCAGAAGGGTAATTAAATTGTGCTGACCCTGGGCGTCCTCAAAGACCTTGCTTTGATGAAAATCCATGAGCAAACGGATTCTTCCCCGCTCTTTCAAATCCTGCCGCAGCTTTTTCCCGGCCGTGGCGGTGACAAAATAATTGGTGGTGATCATGGCGATCACTCCCTGGGAATTGGTGATATCCAATGCCAAATGGAAGAAGTAGTAAAACAGGTCCATCTTTCCCACGGCAAATCGCTTGCCCAGATCGGTATACGCCAACCGGGCAAAGAGCTGTTTATGCCCTTTTTCCCCTACATAGGGGGGATTCGCCACCACCAAATCAAACCCACCCCGTGTTTGATAGACGTCTTGAAAAAGCAGTGGCCAGCTGATACAGGGCGGGGCTTCTTCCCGGGCTTGGTAACGGTATTCTTCCTGTCCGGAAAGCCAAAGGGCACAGGCAATGGCCTGCTGCGTGCGCTGCATTTCCCAGAGTATCCGGTATTTTTGGCTGTTTTCCGCCTTTTGGTACCGCCGCTGCAGTCGTGCCAGCAAGGCATAATAATCCTCCTCCGGCGGCGGGGTCAGAGTGGTTTGCAAAGGGGCGTTTTCCATTCGGCGTTTCCGCCCCGGTTTACGGGCGGGGTCATACACCGGAAGATTGGGCTCCAGGCGATCCGCCAGACTATTCCCCCACAGCACCGGCAAAAAATCGGGAAGATCTCCGCTGCCTTCCCCCAGATAAACAGCAAGAAGCAGTCGATTTCTGGTAAACCGCACCGCCAACGGATCAATGTCCACCCCATGCACACAATGCACCGCAGTTTCACGGTACAAAGCCGGCAGTTCCTCCGCAGGGCAGACCAAACGCCGCAGCTCGGTAATTACCTCCAGCAAAGTGACGCAGAAGGCGCCTCCACCCACACAGGGGTCCACTGCAGCAACCTGCTTGAACGCCTGATTGATCTCTTCCTTCTGCTGTTCCACCCGCTCCAGCAGCGGTGACGGTTGACCGAAAAAGGCCCGGCGATCCGCCAATTCCCCGCCAAAAAAGCAAAAATCATGACAATCCCGGCCGGTAAGCGCCGTGTGTTTTTCCAAATAAGCCGCCAGGCTTTTGCGGCAGAGGTAATTCACCACCGGCGCAGGTGTAAAGTATAAGCCCTGACCATCGGTTTTGCGAAGGGAAAGCAGCCGTTCCAGCACAGAGCCCAAATCATCCCCATTCACCGCCCAAAGGCGGGCGTCCGCCCGAGGCGGATTCCAATCAAAGGGCAGACCTGCCAACTGCTCCAGAAAGCCGTTCCCTTTTCCATCGTAAAACAAGCGGTTTGGCAGCATCAGGTTTTCCTGCCGCCAGGCGCCTCCCTGCCAGGAGGCAAACAGTTCCCCCAAGCGTGGCAAGCCAGTCAAGCCCAAAGACGGCAGATCCCCACCCCGGCTGAGTCCGTCCATCAATGGAGCCAGCAAACTTAAAAAGATATTTTTTCCTTGCAGCAAGGCATTGCTGCACCAGCGTTGCAGGGGGTATTCTTTCCCAAACACGCCTCGCTGCTCCAACAGCACCAGGACAATGAGCTGAAAGATTAACAGGCTGGGCAATGCATTGCGTTCAAAGGGCAGAAGCGTGGAGTCTTCCACCACCGGGCGAAGCTGCTCCAAAGCGGTGCGGCAGCGCTCAAAGAGCATTTTTCGTGGCAGACTGTCTTCTTCCTGGGCTTTGCAAAGCTGCTGGGAAGATTGACAGTCGCAGATTCGCCGCAGCAGTTTCGGCGTCAGAAGATCGTTGGGCCGGGGATTCCCGCAAAGCAAGGCGGTGCATCGCACGGGGAGCAGCTCGCCAAACACCGGCGGACAATGCCTGGGCGTTCCTTGCCGCACCAAAGCCAGCAGCCAGGAAGTATGTTCCGGAAATTCCAACACCGCCAATGCCGTTTTCTGCCCCCGCAGCGCCAAACACTGGGCCAGCGCCTGAAGGCAGCCACGCCCCGGCGGTGAAGCAAGGGTCAAATGGTAAACTTCCGCATCCTTTTGTTCAAATAAACTGCCCAGCACACGGCATTCCTTTACCTCCAAGCCGGAAACCGGCAGAGATACATCCAGAGAAAGAAAATGGGACAAAGAGCTTTTGCAGAAACTGAGAAACAAAGGCAGATCAAAGGGCCTTTGCAGGATGCTGTGCGATTCCAATGCAGATACCTCCCGGCAGCGGTAATTTCTTTTATTATCGCAAATTTTTCTTGTCGATGCAAAACTTTCCTCGCAAAACAGACAAAGAAAGACAGGCTGCAAAATGCAGCCTGTCTAATATCGGCAGGATTCAAAACCCGTCTCTCAGCAAATGCCGGTGTAAGGATTACAGTTCGGCAAAGTACTTGATGGTGCGAACCATCTGAGAGGTGTAGGAGTTTTCATTGTCGTACCAGGAAACAACTTCCACTTCATAGGTGTCGTCGTCAATCTTGGCAACCATGGTCTGAGTTGCATCGAACAGAGAACCATAGGTGATGCCGACGATATCGGAAGAAACCAGGGGTTCTTCGGTGTAACCGAAGGATTCAGAAGCAGCAGCCTTCATGGCAGCATTGATGCTTTCCTTGGTGATGTCCTTGCCCTTTACCACAGCAATCAGGATGGTGGTAGAACCGGTGGGCACGGGAACACGCTGAGCGGAACCGATGAGTTTGCCGTTCAGTTCAGGAATAACCAAACCAATGGCCTTAGCAGCGCCGGTGGAGTTGGGAACAATGTTCACAGCAGCAGCACGGGCACGGCGCAGGTCACCCTTTCTGTGGGGACCATCCAGCACCATCTGGTCGCCGGTGTAAGCGTGAATGGTGCTCATGATACCGGTCTGGATCGGATAAGCATCATTCAGAGCCTTGGCCATGGGAGCCAGGCAGTTGGTGGTGCAGGAAGCAGCAGAAATGATGGTGTCCTCTTTGGTCAGGGTGTTTTCATTGACGCTGTACACCACGGTGGGCAGGTCATTGCCGGCAGGAGCGGAAATGACAACCTTCTTGGCGCCCGCATCAATGTGAGCCTGGCTCTTTGCCTTAGAGGTGTAGAAGCCGGTGCATTCCAGCACAACGTCTACATCCAATTCGCCCCAGGGCAGGTTCTTGGCGTCTTTTTCGCTGTAGATCTTGATGGTCTTGCCGGCTACGGTGATGGAATCTTCACCGGCGGTGACCTGATCAGCCAGCTTATAACGGCCCTGTGCAGAATCGTACTTCAGCAGATGAGCCAGCATTTTGGGATCGGTCAAATCGTTGATCGCAACAATTTCGTAGCCCTCGGCGTCAAACATCTGACGGAAAGCCAAACGACCGATTCGACCAAAACCGTTAATCGCAACTTTAACCATGGGAATCAACCTCCAAAATTTTGTATATCTATATTTTATACCAAAACCTCGCAAAACACAAGAGTTTTTTTTGCGCAGTTTCAATATTGTTTTGTATTTCCTTCAAAAGGCGCATTCTCAGGCAAAAATGCCCCCGTATTCCGAAAACCATTCCCGCATATGGCAATTAAAATTGAAATTTAAGAACAACTAACATTTTATTTTATGGAGATCAATGGTAATTTTCGAACCTGATCCCAGTTAGGTAGGTGTTATTATATGCAATTATATTTAAATTGATAATGCTTATTTTAATGTTTTACATCTTATTATTGCAGTCTTTAAATATAGTCCATTCTCTCTGTTGTCATCCCTGGATACAGGAATTTTTTGGCGCCGATTCAATCCATCCCTTCGCCCAATTCTTTCTTTTCCTCAAATTTAAATTAAACCAATAAATTGAAATATTTTCGAGAAATAATTATTTTAATCGAAAAACAAGTATTTTCCTCATGGCTTTCCGGCTTTTTTGCTTTACAGACAGCGAAAAAATGCATATAATAGAAGGAACCCGACATTCCTGTGTCGTGACAAAACCGGGAACGTTTTCCGGTAAAAACACCCGATTCGACACATTTTTGCCGAACCCTTTTTTGTGTTCTGCGGTGACAAAACCGGAACCTAACAGCCTATTTCAGAAAGGAAATTACCATCCCATGGATAATGGTCTCACCTCCACTTCGGCCAACTCCTGGTTTGAAACCGATCTGCAGGGCATTCTGCTTTCCCTGCATTGGGATCAGCCGCCTCTGCCGCTGCAAACCGGCCAGTCCATTGCTCCCCTATTCGAGGAAGCCCCCCATCAACTCACCAATCTGTTTTCCCAGATCTCCGTGCGCAAGCAGCTCTCTTTTGCCCTTCCCTACCGAGGGCGGCTGCTGTTGTTCCATTGCCAAAAGATCTCCGCCAATGTCCTGCGTTGGGAAGCGGACCCCTCCGTTTCGGCCGACCCTTTTGCCGGGCGGAACGAGGAGACGGCGCAAATCCGGGAATGCCTTACCGCCATGGACAACTGTTTGAGTTATCTGTTGGAAAACTCCCTGGAAAGCAGTTTTGAACAGGATATGGCAAACAATGCCCTGAATCGCTGTCAACTTTTGATGAAACACTGCCTGAACATGGAGCGGTATCACCAGTTAATTTATGGAGAGTACCAGCCCAAACTGCGGCGGGTGAACCTGCGGATCTTTCTCAATTACCTGGCCCAGGAGTTGGGGCGGGATCCTCGGTGCAGCCAGGTAAAGACCTTTACCACTCGGGATAATATCTGCATTCAAAGCGACCCATCCGCTTTATTGGAAATTATTTTAAACATTCTCACCAACAGCCTTGCTTTTTCTCCGGCGGATGCTCCGGTAACCATCCGTTTGGAGAAACAGGAGAACTTTGCGGTGTTCCGGCTCAGCGACGAGGGCAACGGTTTGCCCGGCGGGGATGTCAATCGAGCCATCACCCCCTATTTTTCCCTAAAACCGGAAAACGGCCAACGAGCCGGACTGGGCCTGGGGCTGACCAATGCCTATCTGCTCAGCCAGGCTTTGGGCGGAAGCATTCTGATTTCTTCTAAGGAAAACTATGGAACCACCGTGCTGCTGCGGTTCCCCCTCAGTCAAGAGGAACCGGACAGCGGCGAAACCATCGGTGGGCGGGATTATTACAGCGATCTGCTCAAGCGGGGACACTTTAACCCCATCCAGGTTTTCCTGGCCGCTTTAGGCCCTCCCCATACAGCCAGTTCGGCCGGGACAAATACGGTATTATAAACACACGACCAAAAATACGCCCAAAACGGCATTCACCGGCCGATTCTGGGCGTGTTTTCGTGTTATATTTGGGGCTCGGACTGTTCCAACCGGTCCACCTGCTCCAAAAGCTGATTCCGGCGCTTTTCAAATAACAGGCTTTCGTTATACTGGTCGAAACGGACACAGCCGAACTGGGCGAGAAACCAACTGGAGTAATACCCGCCGGCCAGTTGGGTGATAAACCACACCAGCTCCTGACTGCGGCCGAAGGCGGCCTCCAGAAAATCAAAGACGAAATCCAGTTTTTCCGATGCCGCCCCAGCGCTTTCCCTGCGGCGCTTGACCAGTTGTTCAAAGCCCTGTTTGAGCGTATCGAATACCGCCTGCGGCGTAGGCTCCGGCAGAGAAAGCAGATCTTCCCCATCGGTTTCCAGCTGCCGGGTGAGCAAAACCTGAATCTGTTTTTCGATTTGATCCACACTTTGGGTTTGCAGGTTTTTTTCCTTTTCCTGCTCCGCAGCAAGGAGGTGGGAAAACTGCTCCATGGGGTTGGCATTGGGGAGAAACGCCAGTTCTTTGAACCGCTTCAGCAAGGAAAACAGCCGGTCGGCGGTTTGGTCCAAACGGTAGCAGTCCCGAAACAATTGGGTCAGCCGGTCGCCCAGCAGTCCTACCAAGGCAAGTTTTTCATCAAATCCCCCGGCAGCGCAGCGGCGGATGGTGGATTCCGGCGCTTTTCCATCCAGAATGGAAGCAAGATCCACATCCTGATTGTACCGCCGCCACAGGGCCAAAAAGGCAGCGAAATCCTTGGCAACGGTTGGATGCTGGAGATACTGTTCTACCGTAGGCTGTTCCGCCGCAAGCCCTAACGCATCGTAGCTGTAAAGAAGCTGGCTGAGGTCCTCCCAGCCACGGGGAGTGACAAATTCCTTTCCCCCGGGGGTGGATTCCATTTTATAAAAATTTTGGGGCTTGCTGTCCAAATAAGCCAGAATCGCCCCATAAATCCCCCGGCGGGAGGCGTATTCCTTCCAGGCGTCCAAATCTTCCCGCAAATCAATTCGCTTCACCCGGTCCAGGGTGACGACATCCAGCTCCCGCACCGATTTGTTGTACTCCGGGGGATTGCCTGCCGCCACAATGATCCAGCCCTGGGGAAGGGTGTGGGTGCCAAAGGTTTTACACTGCAAAAATTGCAGCATGGTGGGGGCAAGGGTTTCGGAAACGCAGTTGATCTCATCCAAAAACAGGATGCCGTGTTTCTTTCCGGTACGCTCCATAGCCTGGTAGACGCTGCCGATAATCTCGCTCATGGTGTATTCGGTGGCGGAATATTCCACCCCGCCGAACTTCCGCTTTACGATCATGGGCAGGCCTACAGCGCTTTGCCGGGTATGGTGGGTGATGGTATAGCTTACCAGTGCCAGATCACATTCCGCCGCCAACTGTTCCATAACGGCAGTTTTTCCTATGCCGGGGGGCCCCATCAGCAGCACCGGGCGCTGTTTTACAAAATCAATTCGGGGTAGGCCCTGTTCATCGGTGGAAAGGTAGGCACGGATGGTATTTTTCAGCTCCGCTTTTGCCTGTTTAATATTTATCATGGAGTGGTTTCTCCCTTCTCCGGTTCCAAAAGTTGTTCCGGCTCCAGCATCAGTTTCATGGCCCAGGGCGGTACCTCCGGGTCGGTTTGACCCGGTTGGCGCAGAAACACAAAGGCGGTTTCATAATCGGTGGGGCGGACAGGAAAGGTGCCCTTTCCATCGGTGAAGTAGATCAGCCCTTTCAGACGGGACAGCTCCCCCTGCCCCCTTAACTGATCCACATAGGAAAACACCGGGCGAAAATCGGTGCCGCCGCCCCCTTTCAGGGTAAAATGGGCCATATATTCCTCCAGTTGGGCGGCGCTGTGAATGGTTTGATGCTGCCGGATGGTTTCGTCACACTGGAGAATGTGGATATTCACCTGATGAAAATAACTGTCCTCTTCCTTTAAAATGGCGTAGGTCTGTTCCAAAAAGGCGTGGACCAGCTCCCCAGAACAGGACAGCGAGGTGTCAATGGCGATGACCAGATCGTAAATCCGCTTGACCTCTTTGGTTTCCGGAGGTTCAATCAGGGGAATGTTGCCGTAAAGCTCCATCCCCAGGGTATAATAACCGTAATCAAAGCCGTCGGGGTCGATCTGCATCTGCTCCTGAAAGACGCAGAAACGCCGCAGAAACTCCCGATAATCATACCGCCGCCGGTGCACCACCGCAAGCTGCTCCAAAAGGCTGCCGGGCTGGTTTTTCGCCTGTTCGTCCAACTGTTCCGCCTGGCTTTGTGTTTGCCGGCTGATTTGCTGCCAGGATTGGCGCAGCTGCTCCACTGCGGGGAAATTTTGATTGGGGTCCGGCCAAAAGCAATGGTCGTCCACAAAAAACTCTTTGGCAAGCTGGAGATACCGCTTCTCCTCCAGCCCCAATCCGGCAAACAGCCGGTAGATTCCCTGAGGGGTCAGCACCGGAAGCTTTTGGCGAAAGAATTTGTAAGTTTCCTGCCGCAGCCAGCTTTGAGGACGGCGCAGGCAGGCAAGGGGGATGGAATCAAGGATGCTTTCCACCGTGATGTCGCAGGCCAGGTTCCAATAGCTTTCCTCCCGGTTCCGGCGGGAAAAGAGATGATCGAAAAGGCAGTGCAGCAGCAGGTGGACATATCCCCGCTGCAGGGGGATGGGGGTGGCACGGTACTGCTTTAACAGATAGTCCGGGTTATAAAAAAGAATTCTTCCGTCGGTGGCCAAAGTGGGGACAGCGGCGCTTTCCTCATACGAAAAGCGGCTCATTCCCAAATCAAACTGCCGCAGATGCAGACAGACCTGGCTGCGGCAATAAAGCAGGATTTCTTCGCAGACCTGCTTCTGGGAAAGGGGGGCTTGGTTCATAGGTCATACTCCTTGTCCCATCCGGGGCGGCGCTGCTTCAGCCAATCCAATATGGCGCTGACGGTTTCCGTATCTCCCTGCCGGGCGGCCAGGCTGCGGAGCAGTTCGGTGGATTTTTCGGTCACCAATCCCCATTGGAGATACCGGGCGAAAAAAGGCTGCTTTTGCTCCAGCAGCCACTGGGTCATTTCGGTCAAATGGGCCTGCACCCAATCAAGATAATCCCTTTGGTGCTTTTTTTGCAAAGCGTATGGGACGCTCAACCGCCGCCACACCAAGGGCAGCAGCACCTCCAAATTTTCATTGTTGGCGGCGACGGGAAATAATCCGTCGTATCGCTCAAAATCCAAACCACGAAAGGAGAGGCATTGGCGGTACTGGTAGCCGGTGCCGTTAAAGTCCAGGGAAAAAATGCGGGCGGGGCAGTTTTCCTCCCACTCCTCGCTGTAGGCGGGAAAAATCAGGGGAACGGTCTGATCCGAAAAACGGATCTCCACTTCACAAAAGCCGCTGATCTGGCTGAGCACCCCTTCCAAGGCGGCAGTGTTTCCGTTGGGGGCATGCAAAATCAAACGGCACAGGCTGCGGCAGTTTTTAAAAGCCCCGTCGCTGACATACTCCAAGCCGTCAAAAAAAGAAAGTTCTTCCAGCTTGCCGCAGCCGTAGCAGCAGTGGCTGTCCAGCTCCCGCACGGCGGAAGGCAGGGAAAGGGCCAAAAGCCCGCTGCCATACACCGGCCGGTCCTCCCGACCGAACGGGTCCGGCTCCCCCACCCGAAGCTGCTTCACCGGCTGCACCGGTTCCACCCGGTGGGCAGAAAGGCAGTAGGCCCCCAGATGGGTCAGGGGGTAGCCGTCCAGTTCTTCCGGCAGGGCGATCCGGCCGGAAGAAGTACGAACCCCGGTAAGAGTGGCTTGCTGCCCCAAAAGGCAATATTCCAAAACCGGCACTGCTTACCCCTCTTTCAACCGGCAGGCCATGGCGCACCAGTCGTTTTCCTGCTGCTGTTCAAAGATGGCAAGGCCGGCATCGGTCAGCCCCTGAATTACCTGATCTTTTCGATCTTCAATGATGCCGCTGACCAAAAGCACCGTTTCTGGCTTCATAAACTGGGTGACGCTGCCGCACAGCCGCAGGATCACATCCGCCACAATGTTGGCGCAGATGAGATCGAATTTTCCCTCCACCTTTTGGGTGAGATCCCCGGCGATGAGGGTGAGCCTGTCCCCCACCCCGTTGAGGGCTGCGTTTTCTCCGGCGATCTTCACCGAAAGTTCGTCGATATCCACCCCGGTGGCAGACTTTGCCCCCAGCAGCAGGGCGGTAATGGCAAGAATTCCGCTGCCGGTGCCTACATCCAGCACCGTCTGGCCGGGTTTTAAGTGTTCCTCCAACAGCTTCATGCACAGCCGGGTGGTTTCGTGGGTGCCGGTGCCGAAAGCCATGCCGGGGTCCAGGGTGACCTGCACATCGCCGGGGTTTAGGCGGGCCGTCTCCCAGCAAGGACAGATCACCAGCCGTTTCCCCACCCGCACCGGGTGGTAATACTTTTTCCAGGCGGTGGACCAGTCCTCTTCCCGAACCGTGTCCAGCTTCACCGCCAGGCTGCCCAGGTCCAGAGTTGGATTTTCCCTCGGCAGGCGGGTCAGCCCGGCACGGATGGCGCCCAGCATTTCTGCCCCCTGGAGATTTTCCGGCAGGTAGAAGGTGACGGTGGTTTCCCCTTCCTTTAAGGAAAGAAGATCTTCTTCAATGTAATCCCAGTGAACGGAGGTATCCTCTAAAAATTCCTGAAAGTCTTCCGGGTCCTGAATCACAAAACCACGGACGCCGTGGCTGACCAATAAGCCGCCCACGATTTCTTTTCCCTGATGGGTAGTGGAAACGGTAATCTGCCGCCATTCCATGTTATTTCCCCCTTGTTGTGTCTCGTTTGGTTCGATTATAGCAGAGATGTGGGAAAAAATCCACCATCTTTTCTTGACGAGGGGAAGAAGATGGGGTACAATATCAAATGTCCGTATGGAAAATCCGGCACAGAACGCCAAAGCGGTGCAGCCGGCATCGCTGGAAAGGGAGTACTGTCAATGAAGAACACCGAAAAGACTATGGAAATGATCGTCAATCTCTGCAAGAACCGGGGCTTTGTCTATCCCGGCAGCGAGATCTACGGCGGTTTGGCCAACACCTGGGACTACGGCCCGCTGGGTGTGGAATTCAAAAACAACGTGAAAAAGGCCTGGTGGCAGAAGTTTGTCCAGGAATCCCGGCACAATGTGGGGCTGGACGCCGCTTTGCTGATGAACCCCCAAGTTTGGGTGGCTTCCGGCCATGTGGGCGGCTTTTCCGACCCGCTGATCGACTGCAAGGAGTGCAAAACCCGCCACCGGGCTGACCAGCTCATCGAAGAACAGACCGGGGAAAACCCCGCCGGCTGGAGCAACCAGCAGATGATGGACTACATTCGGGACCACCAGATCAAATGCCCGGATTGCGGCAAGAGCAACTTTACCGACATCCGGCAGTTCAACCTGATGTTCAAGACCTTCCAGGGCGTCACCGAGGACGCCAAAAGCGAAATCTACCTCCGTCCCGAAACCGCCCAGGGGATTTTCGTCAACTTTGCCAACATCCAGCGCACCACCCGGAAAAAGCTGCCCTTCGGCGTCTGCCAGATCGGCAAATCCTTCCGCAACGAAATCACCCCCGGCAACTTTACCTTCCGCACCCGGGAATTTGAACAGATGGAGATGGAATTCTTCTGCAAGCCCGGCACCGACCTGGAATGGTTTGCCTACTGGAAGGAGCACTGCCACAACTTCCTGCTGAGCCTGGGCATGAAGGATGAAAACCTGAAGCTGCGGGACCACGATCCGGAAGAGCTGAGCCACTATTCCAACGCCACCACCGACATCGAATATCTCTTCCCCTTCGGCTGGGGCGAGCTGTGGGGCATTGCCGACCGCACCGACTTCGACCTGACCCAGCACATCAACCATTCCGGCAAGGATTTGCAGTACTTCGATCCGGAAACCAACACCCGCTACACCCCCTACGTCATCGAGCCTTCCCTGGGCGCCGACCGGGTGGCTTTGGCGTTCCTCTGCGAAGCCTACGACGAGGAAACCCTCACCGACGAAAAGGGCAAGCAGGACACCCGTGTGGTGCTGCGGCTCCACCCTGCCTTGGCCCCCTTTAAAGCGGCGGTGCTTCCCCTGTCCAAGAAGCTGGGCGAGAAAGCATTGGAGGTATACGATCTGCTGAGCAAGAAGTTCCGGGTGGATTACGACGAAACCGGTTCCATCGGCAAGCGGTACCGTCGGGAAGACGAGATCGGCACTCCCTACTGCATCACCTACGACTTTGACAGTGAGCAGGACGGCTGCGTTACCATCCGGGATCGGGATACCATGGAGCAGGTGCGGCTGCCCATTGCAGAAGTCGCTGCTTTCCTGGAAGAAAAAATGCAGTTTTAAGCAAAGAAATGATTTTACGCCCTCCGGTTTTCAGCCGGAGGGTTTTTTCTTGCCGGCATACCGTGTTGCGACGGATGATATCCTTGCAGCAACTTTTGAGTTCAATTTTTTGATATTCTCTTTTCTCTTAAAATTGAACTTTTTGGCTTTTTGAAAATTAGGGGTTGAATTTTTAAAAAAGCCTGTTATAATAGTGCTTGTGAAATTGAACTTTAGGAGGGAGCGCCTTGTCCAAAGAACTCTTTGCCCAGCGGTTAAAACAGGCCATGGAGCAGAGCGGCCAAAAACAGGTAGATCTGGTTCAGGCAGCGGCCCGGCAGGGGATCAAGCTGGGAAAAAGCCATATCAGTCAGTATGTCAACGGAAAAACCATGCCCCGACGGGATATCCTGTGTTTTCTCGCCGCCGCCTTACAGGTTGATCCGGACTGGCTTCGAGGCGGGGAAGCACAAAGCCAACCTCAAAATACAAGCAACATAGGAGGAGTTACCATGCGGGAGTTCAAAAAATCATCTAAATTAAACCATGTGCTGTACGACGTCCGGGGGCCGGTGGTGGACGAAGCGGCCCGGATGGAGGAAGCGGGAACCCAGATCCTGAAATTGAACATCGGCAACCCCGCCCCCTTTGGCTTTCACGCACCGGACGAAGTGATCTACGATATGCGCCGCCAGCTTACCCAGTGCGAGGGATATTCTGATGCGAAGGGGCTGTTCTCTGCCCGAAAAGCCATCATGCAGTACGCCCAGCTCAAACACATTCCCAATGTATCCATGGAGGATATTTATACCGGGAACGGGGTCAGCGAGCTGATCAACCTGTGTATGTCCGCCCTGTTGGACAGTGGAGATGAAATTTTAATTCCCTCCCCCGACTATCCCCTGTGGACGGCCTGCGCTACTTTGGCCGGGGGAACAGCGGTGCACTATGTCTGCGACGAACAGGCGGACTGGTACCCCGACATGGAGGATATCAAAAAGAAGATCAACGACCGCACCAAAGCCATTGTCCTGATCAACCCCAACAATCCCACCGGCGCTCTGTATCCCAAAGAAGTGCTGGAGCAAATTGTGGAGATTGCCCGTCAGCATCAGCTAATTATCTTTTCCGACGAAATTTATGACCGACTGGTGATGGACGGGGAGGAGCATGTTTCCGTCGCTTCTTTGGCGCCGGATCTGTTCTGCGTTACCTTCAGCGGGCTTTCCAAGTCCCACATGATTGCCGGATACCGGATCGGCTGGATGATTTTAAGCGGCAACAAGGCCATTGCCAAGGACTACATCGAAGGGCTGAAGATGCTGTCCAATATGCGGCTTTGCTCCAATGTGCCCGCTCAGTCTATTGTGCAGACGGCGCTTGGGGGCTACCAGAGCGTAGAAAACTACATCAAGCCCGGCGGACGAATTTACGAACAGCGGGAACTGGTGTACAACATGATGAGCAGCATTCCCGGGGTCAGTGTGGTAAAGCCCAAAGCTGCGTTTTATATGTTCCCCAAACTGGATCAAAACAAGTTCCACATCACCGACGATGAAAAGTTTGCGTTGGATCTGCTGCGGGAGAAAAAGATCCTGTTGATCCACGGCGGCGGCTTCCATTGGGAGCAGCCGGACCACTTCCGGGTAGTATATCTGCCCCGGATGGAGGTTCTCAAAGAAGCGGTGGAAAAGATCGGGGATTTTTTAAGCTACTATCATCAGTAAGCCGGGATTTCTTAGGAAAAGGATCTTACTGTGTTTTTTCACGGCGGTGGTTTGACAAGATCGCCGAAATTGTTGCAGTTTGCCACGAAAGGCCTTGAAATATACCCAAAACAATAGTATAATAATTCTGGTCCAATGTGCATCCTGCATATTCGGAAAAGAAGGAAAGAATCAAAAACGAAAGGAGTTTTCCCATGATTTACTCGCAAGAAGTTGAAGCAATGTGCCCGGTGAAACAGGGCGTTGCCCATGGCTGTGCTCCCATTCCGGAGGAAGCCAAGTGGGTGAAGGCGAAACAAATCACCGACATCTCCGGCTTTACCCACGGTGTGGGCTGGTGTGCTCCCCAGCAGGGTGCATGTAAGCTGACCCTGAACGTGAAGGAGGGCGTGATCCAGGAAGCTCTGGTGGAGACCTTGGGATGTTCCGGTATGACCCACTCCGCCGCTATGGCTGCTGAAATCCTCCCCGGCCGCACCATTTTGGAAGCGCTGAACACCGACCTGGTATGCGACGCCATCAACACCGCCATGCGGGAATTGTTCTTGCAGATCGTTTACGGCCGCAGCCAGTCTGCCTTCAGCGAAGACGGTTTGGCCGTGGGCGCTGCCTTGGAAGACTTAGGCAAAGGCCTGCGCAGCCAGGTAGGCACCATGTACGGCACCCTGAAGAAGGGCCCCCGTTACCTGGAAATGGCCGAAGGCTATGTCACCGGCATTGCTTTGGACGAAGACGATGAAATCATCGGCTATCAGTTCTTGAACTTCGGCAAGATGATGGACTTCATCAAGAAGGGCGACGACCCGGCTACCGCCATGGAAAAAGCCAAGGGTCAATATGGCCGTGTGGACGATGCTGTTAAAATCATCGATCCCCGTGCGAAATAATTACTGAGGAGGGAATAAGATCATGGCATTGTTTGAATCCTACGAAAGAAGAATCGACAAGATCAACGCTGTGCTGAACAGCTACGGTATTTCCTCCCTGGAGGAAGCCAGAAAGATCACCGAAGACAAAGGCCTGGATATCTACAACCAAGTGAAAAAGATCCAGCCCATCTGCTTCGAAAATGCCTGCTGGGCCTACATCGTGGGCGTAGCCATCGCCATCAAAAAGGGATGCACCCGGGCTGCCGACGCTGCAGCCGCCATCGGCGAAGGGCTTCAGGCATTCTGCATTCCCGGTTCTGTAGCCGACCAGCGTAAAGTGGGCCTGGGCCACGGAAACCTGGGCAAAATGCTGCTGGAAGAAGAAACCGAATGTTTCTGCTTCCTGGCCGGCCACGAATCCTTTGCCGCTGCGGAAGGCGCTATCGGCATTGCGGAAAAGGCCAACAAAGTGCGTCAGAAACCCCTGCGGGTTATCCTGAACGGTTTGGGCAAGGATGCTGCTCAGATCATCTCCCGGATCAACGGCTTTACCTATGTGGAAACCGAAATGGACTACTACACCGGCGAAGTCAAGGAAGTGTTCCGGAAGAGCTATTCCACCGGTCTGCGGGCCCAGGTAAACTGCTACGGCGCCAACGACGTCACCGAAGGCGTTGCCATCATGCACAAAGAGGGCGTGGACGTTTCGATTACCGGCAACTCCACTAACCCCACCCGGTTCCAGCACCCTGTTGCCGGCACCTACAAGAAAGAATGCATTGAACGTGGGAAGAAGTACTTCTCCGTGGCCAGCGGCGGCGGCACCGGACGTACCCTGCACCCCGACAACATGGCGGCCGGCCCTGCTTCTTACGGCATGACCGATACCATGGGCCGGATGCACTCCGACGCTCAGTTTGCCGGATCTTCTTCTGTTCCCGCACACGTAGAAATGATGGGCCTCATTGGCATGGGCAACAACCCCATGGTGGGCGCTACCGTTGCCTGCGCTGTGGCAGTGGAAGAAGCCATGAAAAACGGCTGATTGCAAATCCGTTTGAAATTTTGATGTTATCATCAGGGAGACGCTGCAAGATTCTGCAGCGTCTCTTTTTTGCGCAAAAAAATTCCCCGACAGGAACCCCCATCGAGGAATTTTGCACTTTGAAGTATAAACGTCTTACAGGCTCTTGGCCAGCTCTTTGAGGTAAGCACGGAAGCCTTCCCCGATTTCCGGGTGCTTCAAGGCAGTCTCCACACTGGCCTGCATAATGCCCAGCTTATTGCCCATATCGTACCGGGTACCCACAAAATCCACGCCGATCATGCCCTGGGTGGTGGCCAGAATCTTCATGGCATCGGTAAGCTGATATTCTCCGCCGGCGCCCCGAGGCAGGTCGGCCAGAATATCGAAGATTTCTCCCGGCAGGACGCAGCGGCCCAGGATGGAGAAATTGGAGAAAGCCAGTTCCGGCGTGGCAGGTTTTTCCACCATGTCGGTGACCTTGTACACATTGTTTTCCAGGTGGTCCACCTTCAAGGAAGAGTACCGGGTAACCTGTTCAAAGGGCACTTCCTTCATGCAGACACAGCCCAAACCGTACTTTTCGTACTGATCCACCAACTGCTTGCAGCAGGGATAATCCCCCATGATGACATCGTCGCCGTACAGCACCGCAAAAGGATCCTTCCCCACAAAGCTTTTGGCGCAGTTGACAGCGTGACCCAGACCCAACGGAGCGGGCTGGCGGACATAGGTGATATTGGCAAGCTTGCTGATGGCACGAACAGTTTCCAGCACTTCGGTTTTGCCGGACGCTTCCAGCTTTTGCTCCAGCTCCGGGGAAGCGTCAAAATGGTCTTCCACAACCCCTTTTCCACGGCTGAGAATGATGCAGATGTCGGTAATGCCGCTGGCTACTGCTTCTTCCACAATGTATTGGATGGCAGGTTTGTCCACAATGGTGAGCATTTCTTTGGGCATGGCTTTGGTTGCAGGAAGAACCCGGGTGCCCAGACCGGCGGCAGGGATGACAGCTTTGGTAATTTTCATGGCAGTATGTCCTTTCTCTCTTTAAGCGAGGGTATATTTATGGAAAACCTTCTTCCCCTTCTTTACCACAAAGGTGTCCTGAAATGCGTCTTTGGAGAATGAAGTTTTCGGATCGGTGATTTTCTGGTCGTTGACAGCCACAGCCTGGTCGGTAGCGACCAAACGGCGGGCTTCCCCATTGCTTTTGCAGAGGCCGCCTTTTACCAGCAAAGTGAGCAGACCGATGGAACCATCGGTAAAGTCCTGGTCGGTGAGGGCCGTAGTGGGCATATTTTCCGCATTTCCCTTTTGGAACAATGCACGGGCGCTTTCCTGGGCCTTGGTTGCTTCCTCTTCGCCGTGTACCAGCTTGGTCAATTCAAAGGCCAGGATTTCCTTGGCGGTATTGAGCTGCGCCCCTTCCCAGGAATCCATTTTATCAATTTCCTCCAAAGGAAGGAAGGTGAGCATCCGGATGCACTTCAGCACATCGGCGTCCGCCACATTTCTCCAATACTGATAAAAATCAAAGGGAGAGGTCTTATTGGGATCCAGCCAGACGGCGCCGGACTGGGTCTTGCCCATCTTTTTCCCCTCGGAATTGAGCAGCAGGGTGATGGTCATGGCGCTGGCATCCTTGCCCAGCTTCCGGCGGATCAATTCGGTGCCCGCCAGCATATTGCTCCATTGATCGTCTCCGCCAAACTGTAAGTTACAGCCGTAATTTTGGAAAAGTTCGTAGAAGTCATACGCCTGCATAATCATATAGTTGAATTCCAAAAAGCTCAAGCCCTTGGCCATCCGCTGTTTGTAGCACTCTGCGGTAAGCATCCGGTTCACCGAGAAATGGGGGCCGACCTCCCGCAACAAATCAATGTAGTTGAGTTTCAACAGCCAGTCGGCATTGTTGACCATCAGGGCTTTCCCTTCGGAAAAATCAATGAAACGGCTCATCTGCTTTTTAAAGCAATCGCAGTTATGCTGAATCTGCTGGGGCGTCATCATGCTGCGCATATCGGTGCGGCCGGAAGGATCGCCGATATAACCGGTGCCGCCGCCAATCAGGGCGATGGGCTTATTGCCCGCTTCCTGTAACCGCTTCATCAGACAGAGGGCCATAAAGTGCCCCACATGAAGGCTGTCCGCCGTTGGGTCGAAACCGATATAAAAGGTAGCCTTGCCGGCGTTGACCAGTTCCCGCACCCTATCTTCGTCGGTTACCTGGGCAATGAGCCCTCTTGCCTGCAATTCTTCGTAGATTCCCATTGATCCTTGTCCTCCTCAGTTTAGGCGGTCCAAAACAAAAAACCTCCGCCCCAGCCTTAGGCCGGTGCAGAGGACGAAAGTGTTCCGTGGTACCACCTCAATTTACCGGGAACTTCCCGGCCTTTGGCCGCTGTAACGTGCGGACACGGCAAACCCTACTCCGTTGGTTCAGGCAGCAGCTCCAAGGGGTACTTCGCATTCTGATGTTGGACGCCCTTTCACCCGCCGGGCGTTCTCTGATTTCCAAAAAACAGCGCTACTAAATCCTTTTCTTCGCCTTTTATTGATGTTATCTTACCATGGAAGATTCGGATTGTCAAGGGGAATTTGCCGGTTTTTCCATGGTTCCCGGTTTTTGGAAACAGAAATACAGATGACACTTGATTTTCAGTTTTTATTCTTGTTTTGCGTTATTTTAGCTGATTTTATGTCAAATAATATCTATTCCTCATAGAAATTTTGAATTCTTTCGCAATAAATTTACTATTCTTTTAAAGGAACTATTGACATCAACTACACTTTGCCCTATAATAATGATATAGATATTATTTCTTTTTCAGTCTTTCTAAAAATTTGATAATAAAGAAAGGAGCTTTTTTCTATGGAATCCAAGACCCCTTTTCGGCTGACTAAAAGTGAGTTGGAGATTATGGAGGTTCTTTGGTCGGAGAATCGTCCGTTGTCCAGAAGTTTCATTATTGGCCATGCGCCGCACCGCAGCTGGAAAGACAGTTCGATCCATATTCTGCTGAACTCCATGCTGGACAAGGGGGCTATTGAAATCGTAGGTTTCGAACAAACCGGCCGCCGGATTGCCAGAACCTTCTCCCCTACTCTGACTGCTGATGAATACTATGTGATGCAGATCAAATCCAGCAGCTGCTACACTTCGGACAACCTTCCTCATCTGCTCAGCGCTTTGATTTCCGATGACGATATCAGCGATGATCTGCTTGATAAACTGTGTGCTGTCATTGAAGAACGCAGAGAACAACTGCACAACGAAAACAAGGAAAGCACAACGTGATGAAAAACACCCGCCACGACGGCGGGTGTTGAGTTTGTCGAAAAGGTATTTTTTGACAAACTCACCGAGGTCGAGAGACACCTGCAACCTAGGAAAAAACAGCGTCAGGCGTATGCAGATACGTCAAGCTGTTTTTGACGACGGGAGCAAAAATGCAGCCATGGAGCTAATTTTAGCTCCATGGCTCAAATAAGAATACAGGAAAATGCTCCAATCTCTGTATTCTTTCTTTTCTCTGCATTTTTGCGGTGCAGGGGTTTCTCGACAGTCTGAACACCCGCCACAAAGGCGGTGCAACTTAGGGATTTTGTAATCCCTGAAAATATCGGCATAGTCGTTTAGATAGCGGCTATGCCGTTTTTTCGTCCTTTTGCGGCGGCAGGAACTCGCCGATGCAGTTCCATACGATTCTCATGCGCTGCACCTTCTTCCCGCCGATACGCTCTGCCTTGTAAACCTCGATGCGCTCCACAAATTCCCGGATGATTTCCGGCGTCAGTTCCCGGATATCCGTGTACTTTCGTACCAGAGCGAGGAAACGGTCGGTGTTTACCGTGCTTTCCTGCTGTGCGGCAATCAAATCATGAAGCTCCGTCACCCTGCTCTCCAGCGTTTTCTGTTCCGCCTCGTAGCTTTCAGACATCTTCGCAAAACGCTCATCGGAAATCTTTCCCTCGATGTTGTCCTCATAAAGCCTCCGGATAATCCCATCCAGCTTGCGGATGCGGCTCTGTGCCTGCTCCAGCTCACGCTTTGCGTCTCTCAGGCTCTTGTCGGATTCCGCCTTGGACTTTTTCGTGACCATCTCCACAAAGGCGTCCTCGTTTGCCCTTGCGCAGGCGGTGATCTCCCGGATGCCGGAGAGCAGAAACTCTTCAATCACGCTGTTCCGTATCTGGTGTGACGGGCAGACCTCCTTGCCCTTCTTGCGGTAGGTGGCGCAGACCATGTACTCGCTCTGCGGCAGGCTCCTGCCACGCACCTGATACATCTTTGAACCGCAGTCAGCGCAGAATACCATGCCGGATAATGCGGGCATCTCACCCATCGGCGTCACCCTGCGCCTGCCGTCCCGGATGCGCTGCACAATGTCGTATGTCTCCCGGTCAATGATGGCCTCATGGGTATTCTCGAATATCTGCCACTCGGACGGGTCGTGTTTCAGTTTCTTTTTCTGTTTGTAGGACTTGCGGTAGGTCTTGAAGTTGACCGTGTGGCCCAGATACTCCGGACGGGAAAGCATATGGGAAACAGTGCTGCCGCGCCAGATGTAGTCGTTATCACCGTCCCTATTGTCGGGAATACCTCTGCCGTTTGCTTTGGCGTGGGCGGTCGGATTCATTATATGCCGTCTGCTCATTTCCGCCGCGATCTGCGATACACCATAGCCCTGTACGCAAAGATGGAAAATATCCCGGACTACCTTTGCGGCTTCTTCGTCCACGATCCAGCGGCTTTTATCCTCCGGGTCTTTTACATAACCGTAGGGCGGATTCGTGCTGAGAGGCTTTCCAGACTGACCCTTTGCCTTGAACACGGCGCGTATCTTGCGGCTGGTGTCCTTGGCATAAAACTCATTGAAAATGTTAATGAACGGCGTCATGTCGTTCTCCGCCTGGTTGTCGCTGTCCACGCCGTTGTTGATGGCGATGAAGCGGACGTCGGCGTTCGGAAATATCATCTCCGTGTACATCCCCACTTTCAGGTAATCCCGGCCAAGGCGGCTCATGTCCTTTACGATGATCGTTCCGACCTTCCCCTCGTCCACCAGCTCCATGAGGCGGTTCCAATCCGGCCTGTCGAAGCTGGTCCCGCTGTACCCATCGTCTACGAACAGGGAGGTGTTGCGAAAGCCGTTCTCATCTGCGTACTTCTGCAGCATGGCTTTCTGGTTGCGTATGCTGTTGGAATCGCCCTGCAGCTCATCGTCCCTTGACAGGCGGCAGTAGAGGGCGGTGATCTTATCTTCCTTCACAGTGGAAGACTGCCTGTTTGTACTCATGTGTTCCTCCTTCCCGACAGTCTTCAAGCGGTACTATATATTCCCGTACTACTGTGAAGAAGTCAAGTGGTTTTGCGCATTAAGAGGCGGATTTCTCAAGAGTTATCGGTTCGTTCAAGATTAGCCGCTTTACCTTGTCGTCGGCGGTCTCCTTTGCGCTTTTGCCGGTCGTGTACTCAGCAATATAGATGGTATCGCCGCGCCTTATGGCTGTAATGCGGACGGGATCGTGTTCCTTCATTGGATTCCTCCTGTTCTCTCTAATACATATGCGAAAATGTGCGCAAATCCCGTACCCGTTGTCCGCTCGAATAGCCACAGAGTATTCCTGGCCCATAGGGGGCATCGCATCTCTGCAGCTATCGAAATTGGACAACGGGCCGGGGCCTTACGCACGAAAAAAGCGGATTCAAAAGGGTGATTGCCCCCTCAACCGCGAATATTTTCCCGTAATGCGGCATACTGTAATAGAACCGCTTCTTTGAATATCCGGGTCTGCAGCCAAAAAACAGCGTTCAAGATTATCCGTTCTGCTCTGTGCCATTCATCATGAGTGCCCTGACTGCTTCCCTGCGGATGAGTTTCGCATCCAGGAACTCTGCCGCAAGGTAGCCAAGCTGCCCCTGCATGATGAACTTCTCTTTCAGCGTCTGCACGCTCACCGGTCCGCGCTCGACGATCCAGTAGTAGCGGAAATCCCCAAATACGACAGGCTTTGCACCCTCCTGCACAGAGGGCATATCGTTGCAGATGATGACGGGCTTTCCGAGAATGGTATCGTTTGTATGGTTCCACAGAGGATATCCTGCGCTGTCCTTGAGTAGGCGCAGGGAAAGGGCGGCCTCATCGTTCATCAGCCAGACGGCGTTTCTGCGGTACTCCTTATCCAGGGAAAAATAGAGCCGGAGCATATCGTCAAAGGTGATGGCAGATGTAGTAACGCCAATCTCCGCACCGGCAGTATCGCTTAAGATGCCTGTAGGCATATCCGTGCCCGTGCCATTGATAAATGCGGCGTCCTCAGCCTTTGCGAAGTTCTTTCCAAGGCGGTCTGTCAGATAGCTCTCGATGTCAAAGGACGCATCATGGACGAAATCTTCGTCCAGCTTCACGAACACTGCCAGCTTGTGGGAATCCACCGGGTAGCGGGTGAAATCGCCTATGCCGTCATATACAGGGATGCTGCCGTTCTCCGGAACCCATGCGGCAAGGTCGCTGCAGTCCCTTGCAAAGATACGGCTGGAGCCGCCGTAGGCCTTTACCACGGTGGCAAAGCTGCGCAGGACGCTCTCGCACTGGATGGCTTCAGCGAGCTTCTCACCGCTTACCGTCGGCAGGGCAAAGCCGCCTGTGGCTGCGTCCACTCCGTCCTGGAGACTGTCCTGTGCATAGCGCCCTGTGCGCATGGCGTTCCAGAAACTCCTGCCGTACTCTGTGCTGCTGATCAGATAATCCTTTTCGTTGATTGCTGTCATAATTGTATTCCTCCTCACTTTCTGTCGCATACCGGGCATTCGTAAAGCCCAAGCGTATGGTAGTCCTTGCATCTTCCGACCTGTTTCAAGGTGGCGGTGCCGCATGTCGGGCACTTCACATCATAGGCAAGCGCCATCTCGATGGTGTGCGGGGAGCGGGCGTGCAGACGGTAGTACCTTTTGGGGCGGCCGGATGCATCCTCCGCAAACTCTGTGGTAAGGTACAGGTCATAACGGCCTTTGATGTACTCCTCGGTATAACTGGTATTCTGCGGATGGAGTACTCTCCAGTCCACCTTGTTCTGTTTCAATGGGTAATTGTTCATGTGTCATTCCTCGCTTTCTTTTTACTTGCAGTCCGGGCAGCAGTACAGCCCCAGACGGCGGTTATCCCCCGGCGGGGAAATCTGCGTCATGGCCCTGCCGCAGTAAGGGCAGTGGATGGTATAACTCTGTGCGGTTTCATCAGATATGCTCCTGACAGCGCAGAGCCGGTAATATTTCGGGATTACCTCTCTCAGGTATATCCCGCAGGTTTTCCTGACTGTGTCCTCATCACCGGTGGGGAACATGGGAATTTTCTCCGTGCCCTCGGAATCACAGTCAACAAGCGGGTGGTATCGGATGTCTCTCATAGCGTCCTCCTACTGTGCAAAGCAGCTTTGGCAGAACGCCATCGCCTCGTCACAGGAGGCGAACACCACGCAGGGGCAGCTGTACTCCACCTTCCAGACGGGGAAGCCCGGGTCTTTGCTCTCGGATATGACAACAGGCCTGCCCCGTCTGTCCTTCATCAATGTTCTGCATTCGTAGCCGTTGCGTGAGAATCTCTCCCTGTCCGCATCCGTAAATGACGGAGCGGAGCCGTAAAAAATTCTGTGCTTCATGATAAAATCCTCGCTTTCTCAAATGTTGTGTTTTAGATTGAACAGCTTGTCACGATTGTCATAGCCATTGGCAAGTAGCCATTGGGAATGCGCATACAGGTTATCCACGGCAGCGCCGATCTCTTCTGCACTGCGCCCAACACCCCGTACGGTTTCCACGATGATGCTGGCTGGGCCGTCGTCGCCATACCAGAGGTAAAGCGTGGCGGCGCCTTTGCGGTTTGCCCGGCTACATCCGCTGATCTCGACATTAAAACCGTTGCCGAAGTCGCGGTACAGGCACTTTTCCCAGTCGATAACGCAGATGGTATAATTCCCGCCGAGAATCTTTTTCAATTCCGGCAGTGATGGATAATGGACCATATGTCTTTCCTCCTTCCTTCAAAATTTGTGAGATATGAGGTAGCAAAGGGTAGCACCACGGGTAGCAGCATTTTCAGGTACTGCTACCCAGGAAAACCCAGTAAATACAAGGCTTTGCACGGCGTAGGTAGCAGAGGTAGCAGCTGCAGTCGTGTTCATGCCCACAGAAAACAATCCTTGTATCCAAATCCAAACCTTGCTTCCTAACAGACCTTTTTTCGGCTGAGAAGTTTGGAGGACTGCTACCTCTGCTACCCAGGTGCAAAAAACCCTTGTGGTTACTGACTTTTCGTGGGTAGCAGTTGTGATTATTACTGCTACCCGCACTGCTACCCCTGCTACCCGGACTACAGGAATTCAACACCGTCATAACCGTATTCCCTGGCATATTGCTCTTTTGCTTCGAGTGTCAGCGAATATTCCCTGTAATAGGTGTTGCCTTTCTGTCGTGTGGTCATATCGGCATATGCTCTGCCGAGATGCGCTGCAAGATCTTCACGAAATTCCTTTGCTGTTTTAGCAAACCCGTTATTGTTATCTTTGCACCAGGCCTGATAGACCCGGTATATGCGCCCTGTGGTGCAGTGGCGGTGGATCTTCCCATCCTGCCATGGACACATACATTCTTCAAAGAAGCTGATTACCGTGCTGTTTTCCGACATATACTGTGTATGCGCAGCCGATACACTTTCCGGCTCAGAAAAGCAGTAGCCGTTTCGGATGACCGTCTGCAATGCCACTATCGCCTTGTACACGATGCCATTGCGCTCGGAATACATCTTATCGAGGAGTTGCTTGTCCTGCTGTTCCTTCGGGATGACATTTGGACAATGGATCACCATAATGCGGTTGTAGACCCACTGGCCGTTATCCCCACCGAACTTCGGCAATCGATTCATACAGAACCAGAGCAGACCGTTATAGGTAAATTCAAATGCCTGTTGCCCTTTAAACTCGGCATACAGGCTGTCCCCGCCAGTAATCTTCTTGAATGTTTTCAATTCATCTACAGATAGAAAACTCATATCCGAGGACCCGGCCAGCTGCGTACCATAGATAGCGCCTGTGCCGAAGCGGGCTTCGATTTCTTTCAGATCGATGCCAATATAATTCCCTTTGCCGAGAAGCCGCTCTACGAGACTCTTGAGCTGGGACTTGCCTGTGTCACCGTCTCCAACCAGGAACAAGGCCTTTTTCAGCCGCCATCCTTTGATGTTCGAAATACAGACGCCTATGAACTGCAGGAGCAACTGCTCAATAGCCTTGTCCCCGTTTGTGAGCGTGCGCATATACGAATCAAAGACCGGCGTTGGCTCCGGCTGTCCTGTCCAGCTGCACGGAATCTGGATTGTGGAATACACAGTCGGCGTATGCGGAATAAGCGTGAGCGCATCCTCCGATACCGAGAGCAAACCGTTCCTGAAATTGATGAGGTGTTCATTGGCGTCCAGACTGTCCTGGCTCACATAATTCAGGTCTGTTGTAATGTGCTGCAGCACCTCCGTGACCTTGCTCATCTTGACCAGTTCCTCATCGTAGTCGGCGATATATTGTTTGATGACGCCCATCAGCATGTCGCTGGAGTACAGGCGATAGCAGCCTCCCTCATACACATATTTCAAGAGCCCCTGTTTCCCATTGTCCCGGACGAGAATATAATCCAAATGATTCCGGACATGCTTTGCCAGCAGAGGAGCCACGATATACGCCTCACCAGTCACTTCGTTGAAGCGTATGAACTCCGGGTGCTCCATCTTGGATTTATGGAACGTGCCGTGGCAGGCCTCGATGCCTTTCTCGATGGTGGCCTCCCGGTAATCGTCCCGGTTCCATTTGTCGCGCATGAGCGCCGAGGATCGGAAAACCCTGTCGATCATCTCCGGGTCTGGCCCTGTACGGAATGCGATCATGGCGCAAAGGGCGCAGTCAGCCTCAGACTGGGAGCCGTAATCCGAAAAATCTCCATTATCATATAGCCGGGAGAATTTCTCGCCATTTTTCTGTTTGCGAAGGTTGCAGACAATGTCGAACAGGGTCTTGTCGTCTCCGTCCCGCTTTTCGCTGTATCGCTCTTTCTGCTTCCGGCGCATATCCTTGTCCAAAGTCAGAAGCAACGCGTCGGTACAGTCCCGTAGTGAGATATTCCGGATCACGTCGCCAGTGTAAACGGCAAATCGATTTGTGAGAGCGCCGCTGTACAGTTCGGTGTCGGTATTCGGGTTTTTCGTGTAGTAGGCCTTGTCCAGCCGTAGCTTGCCGTCCTTATCCGTATAGGTGGGCAATCTACTGGCGTCGCATTTTCCGTAAATGTGGATGCCGCCTCTGCTGATGGAACGCTCCGTGTAGGAATTAAACCGCTCCAGAAGGAGCTGGACGTAGGGATCGTAAACGTCCTTGTGGTCAATATCAAGGAAGAAGTATCCCTCAGGGATCTTGAATCCGACACCGCTATACCTATGCTCTTTTGCAGCAACGGCGGCCTCGTTGTAGGTCACCCAGCTATGCGCGTACTCTGCACTGGTTCCCGTGGCCGTCCCATAGGCCGATATTGGAACCTTCGTCTTTTTATCTTTGCGAATCTTGTAATTCCAGCAGAACCATATTTTCTGTGTTTTCAGCTCGTCCATGTGCATCCGGCGTCATCTCCTTCCTTTGATATTTGGGGCCAGGATCATTCCTGCTTGTTAGAAGCAATGACCAGCCACTCCCGGAATGCCTCGATGGGAATGAGGATCCTCGTCCCGATGCGGATGGACGGGAACCCCGGCATCTTGACCAGCTCATAGGCTTTCGGCAGGGAGATGCCCATCTGCGAGGACAGTTCCTGCACGCTCATGGTTGTCTTTTCCATAGTCTTCTTTACCTCCATTTCTGTAGATTTACGGACAAAATGAATGCCACCTTCATTTCCGAGGGTGGCATTTCTGGCTACTTCAGTACAATCTGGGCTTTACCGTCCGTCTTTATCTTGAGGACTGCGTTGTACGGAGTCAGATCCTTGTAACCTGTGCTGCTGTGCTTATCCAGCATTTCCTCCCGATGCTTCAACTTCCGATTCGCCCGCTGCCTTTTTCTGTCTTTCATATCGGCACCTCCAATCTTTCCGCTTCGGACAGACTGCTCCCCCGGCTGCGGGAAACAGCCTGCCGGCTGACGTCCGCCGATACAAGAGAATTTACAATTTGCTCTTGTATTTGTCCCTATTATACCGTATAATATTACCGATGTACAATTTTCATCGGTAATGCTATCGGTAAGAAAGAGAGGGGACATTCCCATGAAACAACTCCAGACCGAATACTTCACCTTTACGGAAATCGGCGGCGTCGGCGAGATGATCTACAGGGCGGTCCGTTTCCCGGAATATGTGCCGGAATACAACCATGCCAGCAAGGAGGATGAGATTAAGCCGCTGTTTAGCTTCCTCGGCCGGCCGATAAGCGGCACGGATTATTCCATCACCGGGCAGGAGCTGCTTGCCAGCCTGTGCAACCTGTATAAAAAGATAAACGCGCCCGATTCAGACGAGCGCGTTACCGACCTTGTGTGGGACTGGTGCAGGAACCATATCCATCCTTATGATATTGACGTATTGTGTGACGAGATTGAGAACGGCGATTTTGTAAACGCCGAATTCCATGAATGGCTGCAGAGAAGGGCGACCTTTGAGGTGAGGGGCTTTGTTTCCGATGTCTGCAAGCTGGGGACGGCTTTTGAGTACTACGACGCCCTGCAGAAGATACGCTGCAGCCGTGACGTTTCCGCAGGACGGGGATTGTATTACGAAGGGCGTATCTGCGACAGCCTGCCGTTCCTTGAGAAATACAGGCAGTTCGCAGACGATACGGAATATCTCCGGCGCGTCAATGCGGATTACGACAACCGCCTGTTTGACCTCCTTGAGATGTTCCCGGACTTCAAAATGCGGGTGAAGCAGGACAGGAAGACGCATAAGGCGGAAATGTGCGCCGAGATACATTCCGTGTTTAATATTGCCTGGTATGCCTTTGCCCGTATGGTGGCGGACGTTGCTCCCCCGGCGGACACGGATTTGGATTACATGTTCTCGCAGGGCTCCATCCTGATCTGCATGGCCTGCGGGGAATACTTCGTCAGGCACTCCAGCCGCCAGAGGTACTGTGACAATCCGGCCTGCAAGGCAGAGCGGAACAACCGCAAGGCGAGGGCGTATTACAAGAGGAAGAACGCAGGCGAGAAATAATCACGAACAAATACTATAAAATCATACGAAATACTTGAAAATCGCATTTAGGTGTGCTATACTAAAATAGTATCTTTTTATGCTGTCGAAAGGGGCGTTACGATGATTAACAATACAGAAGAAAATTGGATAGGCATTGCCGAAGCGGCCGAACACCTCGGCGTTACGAAAGACAGCATCCGCAATTGGATAAAGAAAACAGATATCCCTGCTCATAAAATTGGCAAGCTGTGGAAATTCAAGAAGTCTGAGTTGGACGAGTGGGTTAAAAGTGGCAAAAGTGCGTTGAACTAAGGCGAAAAGGAGTACGGTTACAATGGATACCCAGTATAAAGTTGTTGATTTATTCTGTGGAGCAGGTGGACTCCACATGGGATTTGAAAAAGCTGGATATGACATCAGGCTTTGCGTTGATAACGACAACCTTGTCGAAAGAACGCATAAGAGAAATTTCCCGAATATTCCATTCATCAATGAGGACATCAGAAAACTGTCGTCCGAGGAAATCAAGAAATATCTTGATGACGGCGAGGTTGATATTGTCATCGGTGGTCCCCCTTGCCAGGGCTTTTCAACTATCGGCAAGCGGGTATCTTCTAATCCAGAAGTAAGGGCTGAGCATGATCCACGCAATGAATTGGTGCTGACATACGCAAGACTCATCCGAGAATTGCGACCCAAATTCATTGTTATGGAAAATGTTAAAGGCATTCTTACTATGAAAGGCGGGGAATATCTTGCGACTGTTCTAAGAGAGTTGAAGGACGCAGGTTATGATGCGGACTATCGTCTTATAAACATGGCCGACTATGGGGTTCCTCAGATTAGGGAGAGGGTTATTATAATCGGAAACCGTGTAGGGCTTCCAGTCACGTTCCCAGAACCGGACCATTCGGATAATCCTGATGACAGTCTGCCTGGATGGGAGCCGTGCTGGGATGTCATAAAAGACTTGGTTGAACTTGAGGATACGCCAGAATTCAACCATGTAGCGTTAAAACATACGGACAAAATAATAGCGAGGTACAAGATGATTCCAGAGGGCGGGCGTCTGCCGGAGGATTCATTACCACCTGAACTGTACAGAAAAAATTTTGGTAACACATATAAGAGACTTAATCGATCGCGGCCTGCGCTGACTATGGTTCCGGGGAATGATGCATTTCCGATACACCCGGAACTTCATAGAAGCCTTACGGTTCGTGAAGCAGCCAGGATTCAGACATTCCCCGATGAAATGGTTTTTGAAGGGAATCGAAGGCAGCAAGGACACCAAGTTGGAAATGCGGTGCCGCCTCTCTTCTCCGAAAAGCTGGCCAAGTTCTTGCTCTTGCAGTTGGAAAAAGTCTCGGAGGAGGAAGAAGATGAACGCAATTGATTTATTTTCAGGTGCTGGTGGCTTGACGCTGGCACTCCGGGATAGCGGATTTAAGGTGTTGTTGGCAAACGAGGTAGATGCGCAGTTTGCTGAAACGCATAGTTATAATTTTCCAGACATTCCCTTGATTCTTGAGGATATCAAGAACCTTGGACAAGATGAAATAGAAACGGTAATAAAAGATCAGGTTGTTGACTTGGTGGTCGGAGGACCACCTTGCCAAGGCTTCTCGGTCTTTGGAAAGCGTAGGTTTATCAATACACAGGGCTATGAACCGCAGAACGATCCTCGAAATGCACTTGTGTATGAATACATTAGGATTGTGGAGTTGCTAAAACCAAAATTCTTCTTTATGGAGAACGTAAAGGGTTTCACAAACCTTGACAAGGGATTGTTCGTGGAAAAAATCAAAGAGCGGTTTATGGAAATCGGTTATGAGGATATTTGGTGCGAAATCGTCTGTGCTGCCGATTATGGTGTACCGCAGGAACGCTATCGTATGTTCATGATTGGGAACAGAATCGGAGTGAAGTACGAGCCGCCTAAAAAGACGAATTTCCCAATCGGGTCTGGCAACACGCCAGAGTATGCCACAGTTGGAAGCGCAATCATGGATTTGATGGGGCAAGAAAATCAAGTGCCCAATCATGTGCCTTTAGCACATAAGCCAATTGTAGCCGCGAGATACGGATACGTGAAAGAAGGTTGCAAGTTGAATGTTGAAGATCTCCCACCCGAACTCGCAGTTGCTACACGGAAAGACTCAAAAACTGGGAAAGTGGCAAACTACAGCCATGTGTATAAACGACTGGATAGGGATAAGCCTTCAACCACAATGGTTCCGGGGCATAACGCATTCCCAATCCATCCAGCTTTAAACAGGACGCTTACAGCAAGGGAAGCCGCCAGAATACAGACTTTCCCAGATACGCATATTTTCTTTGGGACAAGGCAGGAACAATGCATTCAAGTCGGCAATGCAGTTCCTCCCAAAATGGCAGAACCGTTTTTGAAGAAAATACGGGAGTATATTGAAACCAGCGAGGAGGTAACGCCATGAGCCATGATACAGAAGCCGCATATGCTTCATCTGAAATAGCGGATATGATTATGCTTAACCAAGCCAAATTCTTTGGAACAATGGGAACAAGCGGGCTATGGTCGGTTTGCGCGATGCGCGAAGGTGGTCATCAGTGGCCGCTTGCTGATGGCGTCATTCTCGCCGAGAATACCACCCATAACGACATAAAAATCGCATTCGAGTATAAACGGCCTAACGAGGGGGTTCACGGCATACTTACCGCATTGGGTCAATCATTTGCTTATCTGGAAAAAGGATACGATGCGTCTATCATGGTAATACCAGACAAGTATTCATCGCACAGTACGCCAGGTGCACATATCAAGAGGGTTATCGATGCGACTGCACCGGATATTCCGATCAGCATATATACATACGCAATGCCCAATCTTTCCGCCGTTCGTCCCTTCCAGGGGAAATTGAACTGCGTTAGAGATATTTCTCTCCCAAGTTGTCGGAGCATCGGCTCTACTGCGGCAGCTTCCGCTACAGGAAGTGTATCAACCTTATGGGCACATATGCGCGAGGGAATGAGTCACCCTGATGCCTTTTTCAGATTCTGCCAAGCGGTGAAGATTGTTACTGCAACTGGAGAAGATTTGGGTGGGATAAATATTCCCACTAAGCTATCCGATGCAGTGAAGAGAATAGATTCCTCCGCAGATGTTTATAAATATCTGTCAAATACCCCTGGGGATACTGTTTCCGATATGGCGTGGAGGTATGTCTGGTTTCATTATTATTTTTGGGACGATCTCATGCCAATCTATCGTGGTACCAGTCCATTTACGGTGAATGATACTCCTACAAGAATTCGCCTTGATGACGTCGGACATTACCAGGGACTCTTTTCCGGCAGAAGTGACTCGATAAAGTCCAAGCTGGTGAACAAACTGAATGCAAATCCTGCTGACGAGGATGCTGTTTGGGAAGAATATGCCGCAAAGGTAAGAAAAGATTCTCACAGTTATCGGGAGGTAGTTGATTCCGGACTATATCATATAGGATTTCTTGCTCCTGGAGGGACATTGACGGATCTGGGCTATAAATATGTTGATGCTTGTGAAAGGGTCGCAAGTGCTTATGCGGGCATTCCTATGGAAATTTTGAGGGCTGCGGTATTGCAAAATGGGCAGTATGGCGCAATGCTCCACTATTTCTACAAGTTGTCCGAGGAGAAGTTTGAGTCCGATTTATTCGCATTTGCTACAAAGGATAGCCGAGGTAATTACAAGTTCGATTCCGGTGCCTATTTGTCGTGGTTGGATGACGAATTTACGAATACATTGCATTTGGCAAAGAAAAGTACCATTCGAGCTGGCGGTACGAGAAAACCTTTCCAAGCAGAACTGTCATTCCTGAAAAAGATGGGGTTCGTAAAGGAAAATGGTCGCTCAGCAGCATATCGAGTCGGTGTTGGATTGGAGATAAACTGGCCACAAGTGCAAAATAGCATGATGTATTTCAACACACTTTAGCTTGGTTAAAGGAGGGTATAGAATTGACTCTTGAAAAAATGAAGACTGTGTTCATGTCTATACCGAATTGTACAGCGTGGTCTTTACAATTGTTAAAAATCAATACTTCCAAACAGAGTGGCACATCGTATATTGGAAGGGAAATCGCTCTTTCTCCGGAAGGCACTCTGGCATCATTTGTTGCAGAAATTTCTGACCGTTATATTGATGGAAGTAAAGGGGTTCTTAACTCATACCACGATATTGCCGAATATAATGGTTCCACAGTAGATAGAGTTATTTACTGGCTCGACAAAACAAACGAACTGATTTTAGACGAATATGACACGCTGATTACTGCTATTGCCAATCCAGATACAGAACTCGATCCGTTGGAATTCAAAGCAAGGGCCTATGTATTACGAGGGATAGTGCAACTTGACGAGGAAGATAAACCTATTAAATTGATTTCTATGCAAAATCCAGTGACATCACTAAAGCACAAATTTCTGAGAGCAAATGGCACATTTACAGAAATTACAGATAAAGTTATATCTCTGCGCACCTCCATAGATGTTATTATCTTGGAAGATACTGTTTTTATGCTTACCCTTGCTGGAGAAAATCTGTTTAACATGGAACGTGCATACAAAGCTGCCTGTGCAGGAAAACTGAACGAGATTGAACAGTGCAATATAGTTACTGATTTTGCTGCATTTTCTTCTATAGCCAGGAGTGGTCATAATCCGAGAAAGTTTGTGTCGTTTAATGACGTACATTTACAGAAACTGAAAAATTCCAGAAGCAGAGCCAAGATGGCAAGAAAATTCAATATTCCTATGACCGGCGATCTGTTTGATACAACACAACCCGGTGCCGCAGATAAAATCGTGAAACTTCTATGCGATAGAGGAATGGTTGATCCATTTGATGATAATCCTATGGAAGTGGCTGGTTCTAAAAAGTGGGAATAAGGTAGAGGTGAGACAAATGTCAAAAATATTTTCTTTATGCCTTTATCATACTTCATTTGCTCCACTTTGGATATCGATACTGTTTATCGACATAAAGAGCTGCATTGAAAATCCGTCAAACCGATGGACGGAGTACATCAGCATTGGCTGTATTTTAATATCCTGCCTTATAGCGTTAATTGTGCTGCTGGTGGCATTATGTACCAATGGAAAAGAGGGTACAACGCCACACAAAGTGATATCGGCAGCCGAAGAAAAAACAATTACTGCAGAGTATTTGCTTTCATATATTCTTCCTTTATTTGCTTTCGATTTTACCCAATGGAGTCAGGTTGTTCTATTCTTAATTTTTTATCTAACATTAGCCTTTCTCTGCATTCGTCATAACTATTTCAGCGTGAATGTTATTCTGGAAATTGCCAGATTTCGTTTTTACACTTGCATAGTTGAGAATGAGGACGGACATCAATTGGAACAGCAGATTTTAAGCCATCGGAGCTTAAACGGATGCATAGGAGACATTCTGTACTTAAAGTCGCTTAACAACGAATATAAATTGGATATACAACAATAAAAACAACCATGCAGGAGTATATCTACTCTTACATGGTCGTTTTCTGTTGTTCCGCTTGAAGATTGTCAGTCAAATTTTCTTATTTCGGCAAATCCCTAAGTTCAACCATCTAACGGCGGGTGTTTTTGCGTAAGGGAATCATTGCTTATGCACATTGATTTTCTTTTCGGGGGGTAATTTGGATTTCTCCTTTGGAATTGGGATCATCTCGAATAATCTCGTCCACGGCCGGGACCTGAATCAGGCCGGAAAGCGGATTTTTAATGCTGATGACCGGTGTGGTAATCACCGCATTGACTTCCGATTTTTCAAAGCAGAGATCTGCATCTTCCATCTCGCAGTCGATGAGTTTTAAATTCTTGCAGTAGCAGAAAGGCTGGGTGCCCTTGATCTTACAGCGTATCAGGGTGAGGTCTTCGGAGTACCAGGCCAGGTATTCCCCATGGATGACACTGTCCCGAACCGTGACGTTTTTGGCGTGCCAAAAGGCGTCTTTGGTGTCAAACCGGCAGTGGTCAAACTCGCCGTTTTGAATGTACTGGAAAGAGTACTTTCCGGACAGATGCACATTACGAAACGTCAGGTTTTCGGAACGCATCATAAAATATTCGCTTTCCGCCGAACTGTCCTCCATGGTGATATTTTGCACCGACCAGCCGAATTCCGGGGAGACGATGTCGCAATTTTTCATGGTGATATCGCTGCACTCCCGCAGGGCCTTGATTCCGTGAAGCTTGGTGTTTTCAATGGACGCCTGATGGGTATACCACAAAGCCGCCCGGCAAAGCGGGGTCATTTCGCTGTCCCGGATTACCAGGCCATGATCGTGCCAAAAAGGATAGCGTAGATTAAAATAGCAATGTTGTGCCTGGATATTTCGGCTTTCCTTAAAAGCGCTTTCGCCATCCGCCGGACCGTCAAACTTGCAGTTCAAAGCCAATATATCTTCGCTGCCATACAGGGCACGTTCCTGATCAAAGGTTTGATTTTCAATGGATTTCATCGAAATGCCTCCTGAGTTATTTTGTGTTTCTTCCCGGCCGGGCAATCTCCGCCAAACCCGGGAGTACTATACCAGTATAGAACAGTTTCTTAAAAAAGGCAAATACCTATTTCGGATGCAGGTCAATAGCCAAAACGAATGGCAAGGCAAATAAAAGAAAGGAACCTCACAAATGAGCCAAAGAGAGAACCGGCGCCTAAGGCGCCGGTTCAGATTGTCGAGAAAATGTTTCGCAATCTCCTTCGTCGCTTTTTGCGCAAACTCCTCTGCAGATTGCCTGCAATCAGCCTCACTTCATAGGAAAGGATGAAAAAAGGAACGCCGGGACAAAGGCTTCCCCCCAAGGGGGAAGCTGGCGCCACAGGCGGCTGATGAGGGGAAAAGTGGAATTTTTCACTCACACAAACCATGAAATACAGCAAAAAATTGTCTACTACATTTTCCTGAGATGAAATCGTTTCATCCGTACCGCCACCTCATCAGTCAAGGCTACGCCTTGACAGCTTCCCCTCAAGGGGAAGCCTTTGCCGGATCGGTTTGCAGAAAAGCAAAATAGAAGGTTTCTCAACAGTCAGAACCGGCGCCTCAGGCGCCGGTTCTTTCAGGAAAGGGAATCAATCCTTTTCTTTGTTTTTCTTTCTGGCGTTCATTTCGTTAATGGCATCTTTCCGGGAGAAATTCAGCCGTCCCTGGTCGTCGATTTCCGTAACCTTAACGATGATCTGATCTCCCACGCTTACCACGTCTTCCACCCGGTTGACCCGATGGTTTTCCAGCTGAGAAATGTGAACCAAGCCTTCCACGCCGGGAGCAATTTCCACAAAGGCGCCGAAGTTCATCAGCCGGGTCACCACGCCGGAGTACAGACCGCCGATTTCGGGGCCGTTGGCAATGGTCTCCACGATAAAGAGGGCCTGCTTGCAGCCTTCCATATCCAGGCCGGAAATGACGCACAAACCGTCGTCGTTGATATCAATCTTGCAATCGCACTCAGCGCAGATTTTTTGAATCACACTGCCGCCCTTGCCGATGACATCTTTGATCTTGTCCACCGGCACCATCGTCTGCATAACCTTGGGCGCATACTTGCTGACCTCCGGACGGGGCTTATCAATGGCCTTGGCCATGACCTCATCCAAAATATAGAGGCGGGCTTTCCGTGTCTTTTCAAAGGCTTCCTTGATGATGTCCATGGTCAGGCCATCCACCTTGATGTCCACCTGAATGGCGGTAATGCCGTTGTGGGTGCCGCCCACCTTAAAGTCCATATCGCCGTAGAAGTCCTCCAGGCCCTGGATATCCACCATGGTGGTAAAGGTGCCGTCCTTCTTGGTAATCAGGCCGCAGGAGATCCCTGCCACAGGGGTGCGGATGGGTACACCGGCATCCATCAGCGCCAGCGTGGAGCCGCAGATGGACCCCTGGGAGGTGGAGCCGTTGGAAGAAAGCACTTCGCTGACCACACGGATGGCATAGGGGAAATCCTCCAAACTGGGCAGCACCGGCACCAGAGCCTTCTCCGCCAAAGCGCCGTGGCCGATTTCCCGACGGCCGGGGCCACGGGAAGGACGGGTTTCCCCTACACTGTAAGAGGGGAAATTATAGTGGTGCATATAGCGTTTGTGGTCGTGCTCATCCAGCCCATCCAGGTTTTGCATATCCCGGATGGAGCCAAGGGTGGCGATGGAAAGAACCTGGGTCTGGCCACGGGTAAAGAGGCCGGAACCATGCACCCGGGGCAGCAGGCCCACTTCGGCGCTGAGGGGACGGATTTCGTCCATGCCACGGCCGTCCACCCGCTTGCCTTCCAGCAGCCATTCCCGGACAATCCGCTTTTGCAGTTTATACATGCACTCATCCAGTTGGGCCTGGGCATCGGGATACTTATCGGCCAGCTGAGTGTACACCTTTTCGTAGATGGGCAGCAGCCGTTCGTCACGAACGTTTTTATCATTGGTGTCCAGGGCGACTTTCACATCGTCATAGGCGATGGCGGACACGTCATCCAGCATTTCAAAGGGCAGATCCACGTGTTCGTATTCAAATTTGGGTTTACCTACCTGGGCCTGGATGTCGGCAATAAAGGCCACCATCTTTTTGATCTCTTCGTGTGCCAGAGCGATGGCATCCAGCATGACGTCCTCCGGCACTTCATCGGCGCCGGCTTCGATCATGACAATCTTTTCCGCACTGCCGGCCACAGTGAGGTTCAGTTTGCTCACCTTGCGCTGTTCGGTGATGGGGTTGAGCACAAGCTGTCCGTCCACCAAACCCACGCTGACGGTGGCAATGGGGCCGTTGAAGGGAATATCAGAGATGGATACCGCAATGGAAGCCGCCAGGGAACCGGTAATTTCCGGAGCGTTATCCACGTCGCTGGACAGGACAGTCATCACGATGGTGACATCGTTGCGCATATCCTTGGGGAAAAGAGGGCGCATGGGCCGGTCCACCATGCGGCTGGTGAGGGTGGCATTTTCGCTGGGCCGGGATTCCCGCTTCAGGAAAGAGCCGGGGATTTTGCCCACGCTATACAGTTTTTCTTCGTAATCCACGCTCAGCGGGAAAAAGTCGATGCCTTCCCGGGGCTTGGCCGAAGCAGTGACATTGCCCATCACCACCGTATCGCCGTACTGCACCCAGCAGGAGCCGTTTGCCAGTTCGCAGGTTTTCCCTACGGTAACTTTCAGCGGCCGCCCGGCAAAGGTTGTTTCAAACACGTGCACTTGGTTTGCCATAAATTGGACCTCCTTAGTTTCTTCAGAGAATTTGGGAAGGCCTTATTTTAGCAAGAAACCCAGGGCTCTTTGCGGAAAAGTCCACGGTTTTTTGCTAAAAGGAGCCGACCCAATCTACATTATAACAAAAAAAGCGGATGTACACAATACATCCGCTTCAGTTTCTCAAAAGTATTTTTCGGAAAACTGATGTTGCCTGAACGTAAGCCTAACGTTGCAGAAAAATTACTTCCGCAGACCCAGCTTGGCGATGCAGGCACGATACCGTTCGATGTCGGTCTTTTTCAGGTAAGCCAACAGGTTGCGGCGGTGGCCAACCATCTTCAACAGACCCCGGCGGGAGTGGTGGTCATGGGGATGCATCTTGAAGTGCTCCTGCAAATCGTTGATGCGCTTGGTGAGAACAGCGATCTGCACTTCGGGAGAACCGGTGTCGGTTTCATGGAGCCGGTTGGCGGCAATGACTTCGTTCTTTTCTTCTTTTCTTAACATATGCTTCACCTCATTTAGTATTTACCCCGGCGCACCGTTTGCCCGGCGGCGGGGGCATGCGCTTTGTCTTAGTAAGGGGCAGGCAAAACTCCGCTTGGCGGCTTATTCCCGCAAACCATGACAAAGTACTTATACTATACCACATTTCCCCCGGCTTGTAAACCCCTAATTTGGGGCAAGCACGGAAATCAATTTTCAAGAAAGCCCATGGAATTTATCAAAAATCACGCAATGAAAATGGCGGCATTTCCGTTGGAAAAAAGCCGGTTCTGTTATTTGCAAGATAAAATTCTCCCCTGTTTCTGCTAAAACGGTTGGAGATGAGAAACCGGTAGCCTTCCCCTTGAGGGGAAGGTGTCAGCGCAAGCTGACGGATGAGGTGGGCCGATTCCCACAACTTTTCTGCTGAAAAAACTTGTTCGCTTCCACCTCATCAGTCTGGGCTTCGCCCAGCCAGCTTCCCCTCAAGGGGAAGCCTTTCCACCTGTGATAAAATCTCAAAATGGATTTCCGTATTAGGCAAGCAACAGCAAAAAGGCCCGGCGGAACGCCGGGTCTTTGGGAAAGATGAAATTACATATCAATCCATTCGGAGTCTACCCA
>CASDQY010000056.1 GCA_949282975.1 uncultured Oscillospiraceae bacterium
TACCATCGACCCTGCCACACCGGAAGAAGTGGAAGCCACCATTAAGGTGATGGGCGGTGAAGACTGGAGCGATTGGGTGAAGGCGCTTTCCGACGCCGGCGTCCTGGCACAAAACGCCGTGACTTTGGCCTATTCCTACATCGGCCCCAAAATCACCTGGCCAATCTACTATAACGGCTCCATCGGCGCCGCCAAAAAGGACCTGTACCAGACCAGTGTAAAGCTGAATGAGGAATATGCAGATATCGGCCTGAAGGCATACATTTCGGTGAACAAAGCATTGGTGACCCAGGCCAGCGCCGCCATTCCGGTTGTGCCGCTGTACATCACCATCCTTTACAAGCTGATGAAGGAAATGGGCATCCACGAAGGCTGCATTGAACAGATGTACCGGATGTTTGCTCAAAAGCTGTATCTTCCCACCCCGGAAGTGGATGAACAAGGCCAGCTTCGCCTGGACGACTGGGAGATGCGGGAAGATGTGCAGTCCAAGGTGGAAGAGCTTTGGAGCCACGTCACCACTGAAAATCTGATGGAGTACGCCGACATCGACGGCTACTGGGAAGATTTTTACGGAATGTTCGGTTTCGGCATTGACGGCGTGGATTACGACAAAGATATCGACATCGAAGCAAAAATTCCTTCCATCCCGGAATAAATTATAAAATAACTGTGAGGTTAGACCGAAAACAGACGGTCTAACCTCATTTTTATTTATCTGGTTTTTTCTGCGGACGCAGAAAAAGGGAGCCGAAATCGGCTCCCTTCCCGCTTCAACAGGGCAAAGTTATCCTTTCACCGAAAGCAGCGCAGTCCCGGCTTGAATCGTTCCGGAAGCTAAAACTTTCACTTCTTTCCCGTCGTCGCTGTTGCAGACAATCATGGGGGTGGTGCAGAGATAGCCAGCTTGACGGATCTTTTCCACGTCAAAGGAGATTAACAGATCCCCTGTTTTTACCCGCTGACCGGTCTTTACATGGGCTTCGAAAAATTCCCCTTTCAGCTTCACCGTGTTAATGCCGATGTGAAGGAGAAGCTCCAAGCCGTCGTCGGTCATCAATCCGATGGCGTGTTTGGTGTCAAACAAATTGTCCACCACGCAGTCTACCGGGGCGTAGAGTTTTCCCTCACTGGGTTCTATGGCAACGCCCTGTCCCAAGACACCGGAAGCAAATACCTCATCCTGGACTTCTTCCATGGGCACCACCGTGCCGGACAAATGAGCATACAGCGTTGTATCCACCTTCTGTTCCGGCTTGGCTACCCCAGGCGCCGGTTCCGCAGGGCCGGGTGCTACCGGTGTGTCCGCCAAATAATCCGCTTCCGGAGAATCTATAAAGTCCTCCAACCGAGATTTGATCACCGAAACCTGAGGCCCATACACCACCTGGACCCCATTGCCCTTGTGAATCACACCAGAAGCGCCGGATTGCTTCAACAGGCTGTCCACCACCAAATCCGGATTGTTCACCGTGACCCGCAAACGGGTGGCGCAGCAGTCCAGATCGGAGAGATTGGTTTTGCCGCCCAGCCCCTGCAGGATCAGGGCAGAAACGGTATCGGAAGACGATTTGGCGGCTCCGTCCGGGCCGATGCCGGTCTTTTCCTTGAAATCGGAGCGGGTATACAGCTTGGGCTCTTGATCGTCCGCTTCCCGACCAGGCGTTTTGAGGTTTAGCTTTTTAATCATAAAGTAGAAGGTGAAGTAGTACAGCAAAAAGTAGCCCACACCCACAATCACAATCCAGATCCAGTTGGTTTTGCCGTTGCCTTGCAGAATGCCGAACAGAGTCAGGTCAATCAGGCCGCCGGAGAAGGTCATGCCCACCGTGACGTTGAGAATGTGCATCAGCATGTAGGACAGGCCGGCATAGACACAGTGCACCGCATACATAGCGGGCGCCACAAACAGGAAGGTAAATTCCAAGGGTTCGGTGATGCCGGTGATAGCGCTGGTCAATGCAGCGGAGAGCAGCAAGCCGCTGACCACCTTCCGCTTTTCCGGGCGGGCAGTGCGGTACATGGCCAACGCTGCGCCGGGCAGGCCGAAAATCATAAAGGGGAATTTACCGGTCATAAACCGGGTGGCGGAGACAGAGAACACATCCACCGACTTGGAAGCCAGTTCCGCAAAGAAGATATTCTGCGCACCCTGCACCACTATGCCGTCGATCACGGCAGTACCGCCCATGGCAGTCTGCCAGAAAGGCATATAAAATACATGGTGCAGCCCAAAGGGGATCAGCGCACGTTCAATAGCACCATAAATCCAGGTTCCGGCGTAGCCGGAATCCAGCACCAGCTGTCCCAACATGGCGATGCCCGTTTGGATCACCGGCCAGATAAAGAACAGGGCCACGCCCACCAGCAAAAATACCGCAGTGGAAATAATGGGAACAAACCGGCTGCCGCCAAAGAAAGAAAGCACCTGGGGAAGCTGGATTTGATGGAAGCGGTTGTGAAGGGCCGCCACCCCAAGTCCCACAATAATGCCGCCGAACACCCCCATCTGCAAAGTAGGAATGCCCAGCACGGTGGTGGTAGTGTTTTCCCCCATGGCTTCGATCCCGCCGCCGGCACAGATCATGGCGTAAATGGCGGTGTTCATCACCAGGTAGGCAATGGCAGCGGACAGAGCCGCCACCTCCTTTTCCTTCTTCGCCATGCCGATGGCCACACCTACCGCAAAGAGCAGTGGAAGATTATTGAAGATCACATTGCCGCATTGATACATAATGTCTAAAATGGTATAGAGGATGCTGCCTTCATAGATCACGCCGGTTAAGCCGTAGGCTTCCAGTGTGGTCTGATTGGTAAAGGAACTGCCGATGCCCAGCAGCAGTCCGGCGATGGGCAGCAAAGCGATGGGCAGCATAAAAGAACGGCCTACCCGCTGTAGCACGCCAAAAATTTTATCTTTCATAAAATTGCCTCCTTTGATTTTTTGACGTTCGATCTTTGAGCTTTTGAAAAACGCTGCGCACTCGTATTTCCCCGCCCAAAGCGATAAAAAATACCCACGCCAAATCCACCGCACACAAGCGGTAAATCGAACGTGGGTTTCGCCCAAAAGGTCACGATCCCATTTCTCAAACGAGAAGGATTCACTTTTCCGGAGCATCCATATTGATGCGTTTCAGATGGATGGTCAAATAGATCAATTCACCCTCGGAAAGCTCTTTGTGATAGGTGTTTTGAATATAATCCCCAATGCATTTTGCACAGCGGTAATGCTTTTGGCAGGTCTGGGCAATGAGCTGATAAAAGGAAGAATCCTGCTCGTCCTGGTGGTCGGTGAGCATCTGGCCGGACAGGAGCCGCTGGGCAAAGTACCGCAGATGCACCACAAACCGGCTGAAATCCAAGCTTTCCCGATCAAACTGTTTCCGGTAGTAGTACTCCACCACCTGCACTGCTCCGTCAATCAAGCGGGTGATGTCGTACATCACGCTCATAGAGGTGTTCAGCTGCGCATTGACAATGTGCAGAGCAATAAACGAAGCTTCGCTGTCGCTGAGCTGCACCCCGGTTTTTTCCCGGATCATCTCCAAGCACTGCCATCCCAGCCGGTATTCCCCAGGGTAGTAGCACGCCACCGCCCCCTGCAGGGGATTTTCAAACTCAATCCCCTTTTGCTTGCGCTGAATGGCAAAGCTGATGTGATCCGCCAGGGTAATCAACAGGGATTCGTTTAGGGGGGTATGGATCTGACTTTTTATGTGAGAGATCATCTCTTCGGTGAGCTTCAGGTGCTCTAAGGGGATCTGTTGACAGAGCTCCCTCAGCTTTCGCTGTTCCCCCTGGTCCTCCATATGATAGGTCTTTTCCACAAGAGCCGGATCCACAAACTGACCGGTTTTCCGCTGGAAACCAATTCCTTTCCCGGTGACAATGCTTTCCCGGCCGGCCTGGTTCACGACACAGAGAACGTTGTTGTTGATGACTTTTTTAATCCGCACCGTTCCCCACCCCGCAAAAAAATAAGCCAACCCCTTTCTTACACCATTTCCCTTTTCACGGAAAAGCAAGAACAGAGTTGGTCACGCCCGATTGGTAACATTCCAACGATTTATTGTGCCATAATTTTATCATTTTTTCGGATTGTTGTCAATAGAATTTGTGGAAAAAGTGTAAAATCAGCAGCCTGCCTAAGCGGCGAATCCAAAATTTAGGCAATATAGCAAGGGAGGACAGATTATCATAGCAAAAACCGGTCCCTTTATCGGGACCGGTTCGTACACAATGGAAAAATGGGGTTCATCCCCTGAAAACACCTTCCGCCATTAGATCAAACTGCGGTACAGGGCAGCAATTTCCTCCACCGAAGTGTCTCTGGGGTTGCCGGGGCGGCAAGCGTCATCATAAGCAGACTGGGCCAAAAACGGGATATCTTCTTCCTTTACAATTTCCTTCAGGTCGGCAGGAATCCCTACATCCTGACTGAGCTGGCGCACAGCCTCCACAGCTGCTTTGCGGTACTCTTCCTGGGACATGGCTTCCGTGCCTTCTACCCCCATGGCTTTGGCAATGTCACGATATTTTTCCCCGGTGGCAGGGGCATTGTATTCCATCACGGTGGGGAGAAGGATTGCATTGGCTACACCGTGAGGCGTATCATACACAGCGCCCAGAGGATGGGCCATGGAGTGGACAATTCCCAAACCCACGTTGGAAAATCCCATGCCGGCAATGTACTGGCCCAAAGCCATTCCTTCCCGGCCTTCCGGCGTGTTGGCCACAGCGCCACGAAGGTTCTGTGAAATGATTTCAATGGCTTTCAAATGGAACATATCGGTCATGGCCCAAGCCCCCTTGGTAATATACCCTTCAATGGCGTGGGTAAGGGCGTCCATGCCGGTGGCAGCGGTGAGGCCCTTGGGCATGGAGGACATCATATCGGGGTCCACAAAGGCGACTACGGGGATGTCATGGGTGTCCACGCAGACAAACTTCCGATTTTTTTCCACATCGGTAATGACATAATTGATGGTGACCTCTGCGGCAGTGCCGGCCGTGGTAGGAACCGCCAAAATAGGCACGCAGGGATTTTTGGTGGAGGCAGTGCCTTCCAGGCTACGAACATCGGCAAACTCCGGGTTGTTGATAATAATGCCGATGGCTTTGGCAGTATCCATAGAGGAACCGCCGCCAATGGCAATGATATAATCTGCGCCGCTGTTCTGATAGGCCGCTACGCCGGTCTGGACATTTTGAATGGTGGGATTGGCTTTGATGTCGGAATAGATTTCATAAGCCAATCCGGCCCCATCCAGTACGTCAATTACCTTCTGGGTCACTCCGAATTTCAGCAAGTCCGGATCGGAGCAGACAAAAGCTTTGGCAAAGCCCCTTCCCTTCACTTCGTCGGCAATGGCGGAAACCGCCCCTTTGCCGTGGTAGGATGTTTCATTTAATACAATACGATTTGCCATAGTAGAACCTCCTATACCTAATAAAAGCATAAATTATCCTTGTTTATTATACCAGAATTCAATAGATTTGCAATAGACTTTTAGCTATGTTGCCGCTACGCTTCCTTTTCTTCCACAAACCACCGGCTTTCTTCCGGCTCATAATAGAGAAAGGTTATCTGCCCGCCGATGCGGCAGGTAAACCGCAGTCCGTATCCCCCTGCCCGAGTGGAGGCCATGGGACGGCAATCCAGCACTTTATCCACCGGATACCGCTGCCCCTCCCGCCAAAAAATCAGCAAAGGCGTAATGGTTCCGGTGTCTGACCAGCGGCCCAGCACCGCAACATAGGTCTTTTTTCGCATAACGCTCCCCTCCTGTTATGGGCGAAAGGCGGCGGGATGGATGGTGTGTTCTTCGCTGGGATTGCCCCCGGTAAGGGTTAAATCCACCAGCAGCCCGCCCCACCGCACCAGTTGGCTGCCAAAGCGCTGGCGCAATCCATCCACTGCGGTTTCCAGGGCTTTCTGCCGTCGGCGCCGCAAAGGGTCTTCTCCCAGCAGGATCTGCCCCGGTTCGCCCTGATGGCACAGGTTTTGCGCCGTGATGCCAATGCTGCGGTAAGCAAAGGGCTCTTCTTTCGCCTGCCGAAACAGTTCCATGGCCCCTCGATGCAGCTCCCCGGAAAGGCAGGTGGGGTGCTGCAACGGCATTTGATGGGTAATGGTGTGCAGATCGGTGTCCCGCAAAGAGATGCAGAGTTGTTTGGCTTCCAGCCCCTGTTTGCGCAGCCGACGGGCCACGCTGTCCGCCAGAAGCAGAAATACCTGGCTGATTTCCTCTTCTGTGGTCAGGTCCCGGCAGGTAGTGGTGCTGTTGCCAATGCTTTTTACCAGTTGAAGCTGATCAAAGCGTGCCACCGGACTATTGTCCCACCCGTTGGCATAGGCATGCAGCAATTCTCCCCGCTTGCCCATCCAGCTTTTCAGCAATACGGGACTGGTATTGGCCAACTGGCCGATGGTGGCAATTCCTTTTCGCTTACACAGCGCCGTCGTGGCCGGCCCCACCATCAGCAGCCGTTCCACCGGCAAAGGCCACACCAACTCCGGCAGCGCTTTTCGCGGCAGCCAAGTAATGCCGTTTGGTTTACGGTAATCGGAGCCCAGTTTGGAGATGGTTTTATTAAAACTCACCCCTACCGATAAGGTGATGCCCAATTCCTCCCACACCTGCTTTTGGATCTTTCCCGCTATGGTCAGTCCATCCCCGAACAGGCGCTGGGAACCGGTGACATCCAGCCAGCATTCGTCCAATCCAAAGGCTTCCACCTGATCCGTGTACTGCCCAAAGATGTTCCGCACAGCGGCGGAATGCTGCTGATACAGAGAAAAGCGGGGCGGAAGGAACACGATATCAGGACATTTTTGCTCCGCCTGCCAAAGAGGTTCCCCGGTTTTCACCCCTTGGAGTTTCGCCGCCTGGTTTTTGGCCAGCACAATTCCATGCCGCCGGGTGGGATCGCCACCCACCGCCATAGGACGGTGCCGGTATTCCGGATGGTAAAGCATCTCTACCGATGCATAAAAACAATCGCAGTCGCAATGTAAAATAACCCGATCCATGTCCTGATCCTCCTCTAAAATAAGAACGTTTGTTCTTGTTCCAGTATAGCACGAGGGCAGATGGTTGTCAATTTGAAAATATTGGATAAACCGCTTGCAGAAACCAAAAAGCAAACCGGACAAAGAAAAAATCCTGCACCCTTTCGGATGCAGGATTTTTTCATCAGAAATCAGCTTCTACCGAAACTGAAATTAGGCATTGATCTTGGACACAACGCCGGAACCAACGGTACGGCCGCCTTCACGGATAGCGAAACGCAGGCCTTCTTCGATGGCGATGGGGGTGATCAGCTTCACAGAGATGGTCACGTTATCGCCGGGCATAGCCATTTCAGTGCCTTCGGGCAGAGTGATGGTGCCGGTTACGTCGGTGGTACGGAAGAAGAACTGAGGACGATAGTTGTTGAAGAAGGGGGTATGACGGCCGCCTTCATCTTTCTTCAGAACGTAGATCTGGCCTTCGAACTCGGTGTGAGGATGAATGGTGCCGGGCTTAGCCAGAACCTGGCCTCTTTCGATCTCGTCTCTCTGAACGCCACGGAGCAGAGCGCCGATGTTGTCGCCGGCTTCTGCGTAGTCCAGAGTCTTACGGAACATTTCAATACCGGTAACAACGGTCTTGGCACGTTCTTCGGTCAGGCCCAGGATTTCCACTTCGTCGCCGGTCTTCAGCTGGCCACGTTCCACACGGCCGGTAGCAACCGTACCACGGCCGGTGATGGTGAACACGTCTTCCACAGGCATCAGGAAGGGCAGGTCGGCCTTACGTTCGGGAGTGGGGATATATTCGTCCACAGCGTCCATCAGCTGCTTGATGGAATCGTAAGCAGGATCGTTGGGGTCGTTGGGAGCTTCCAGAGCCTGGAGAGCGGAACCAACGATGATGGGGGTGTCGTCGCCGGGGAAATCGTATTCGTTGAGCAGGTCACGAACGTCCATTTCCACCAGTTCCAGCAGTTCGGGGTCGTCCACCTGGTCAGCCTTGTTCAGGTAAACCACGATGTAAGGCACGCCGACCTGACGGGACAGCAGGATGTGTTCACGAGTCTGGGGCATCGGGCCGTCAGCAGCGCTGACAACCAGGATAGCACCGTCCATCTGAGCAGCACCGGTGATCATGTTCTTCACATAGTCGGCGTGCCCGGGGCAGTCAACGTGGGCATAGTGACGGTTTGCAGTCTCATATTCCACGTGAGCGGTGTTGATGGTGATGCCTCTTTCTCTTTCTTCGGGAGCAGAGTCAATGTTGGAGTAATCTTTGAATTCGGCATCGCCCAACAGGGACAGATACTTGGTGATGGCCGCAGTCAAAGTGGTTTTGCCGTGGTCAACGTGACCGATGGTACCAATGTTGACATGGGGCTTGGTTCTTTCGAATTTTTGCTTAGCCATTGGTGTTTTCCTCCTAAATCAAAGTGAAATAGTTCTCAAAACCGACCTGTACAGCGGGACAGGGCATACGTTTGGTAACATTATACCACAATCCCAACAAAATACAAGTCTTTTTTTGAAAACATCGCATTCGGTTTTTAACCGTTCTGCTTGCGTCCGCTCATGATCTTTTCGGCAATGCTCTTGGGCACTTCCACATAGTGGCTGGGCTCCATTACATACTGTCCACGACCCTGGGTTTTGCTGCGCAGGTCGTTGGAATAACCGAACATATCGGACAGGGGCACAAAAGCATTGATCTGCTGTGCGCCGTTACGGGCTTCCATACCCTGAATCTGGCCGCGGCGAGAGTTGATATCGCCGATGACGTCGCCCATATATTCTTCGGGAACGATAACCGTTACCTTCATAATGGGCTCCAGAATCACGGGCTTGCCCTTACGCATGGCTTCCTTGAACGCCATGGAACCGGCGATCTTAAAGGCCATTTCAGAAGAGTCCACTTCGTGATAAGAACCGTCGTACAGTTCTACCTTCACGTCTACCACAGGGTAGCCGGCCAGCACACCGGCCTGCATAGCGCCCTGGATACCGGCGTCAACCGCAGGAATATATTCTTTCGGAATGGCGCCGCCCACAATGGAGTTGATGAACTCGTAGCCCTTGCCGGATTCGTTGGGGGACACACGGATCTTAACATGACCGTACTGGCCCTTACCGCCGGACTGCCGGGCGTATTTGTGATCCACATCCGCCGGAGCGGTGATGGTTTCTTTGTAAGCAACCTGGGGAGCACCCACGTTGGCTTCCACCTTGAATTCCCGGAGCAGACGGTCCACGATAATGTCCAGATGCAGCTCGCCCATACCGGCGATGATGGTCTGGCCGGTTTCTTCGTCGGTCCAGGTCTTGAAGGTGGGGTCTTCTTCCGCCAGCTTTGCCAGAGCAATGCCCAGTTTTTCCTGACCGGCCTTGGTCTTGGGCTCGATAGCCAGATCAATAACCGGTTCCGGGAAGTTCATGCTTTCCAGAATGATGGGGTGCTTGGGATCGCAGAGGGTGTTGCCGGTGGTGGTGTTCTTCAGACCAACTGCGGCGGCGATGTCGCCGGCGTAGCAGCAGTCAATGTCCTTCCGGTGATTGGCGTGCATCTGCAGGATACGGCCGATCCGTTCATTGTCGTCTTTATTGGCGTTATAAACGGTGGTGCCGGTGGTGATGATGCCGGAATACACACGGAAGAAGCAGAGCTTGCCCACATAGGGGTCGGTGGCAATTTTAAACGCCAGAGCCGCAAAAGGCTCGTCGTCGGAAGAGTGCCGGACCTCTTCTTCGTCGGTTTCCGGATTGATGCCCTTGATGGGGGGCACGTCCAGAGGAGAAGGCATATAGTCGATGATGGCGTCCAGCAGCTTCTGCACACCCTTATTTTTATAAGAGGTGCCGCAGGTCACCGGAACGATCTCGTTGGCGATGGTGCCCTTGCGCAGAGCGGCCTTGATTTCTGCAACAGAAATTTCTTCGCCTTCCAGATACTTCATCATAAACTCTTCGTCCTGCTCGGCGCAGGCTTCCAGCAGCTTATCCCGATATTCCTGAGCTTTTTCCTTCATGTCGTCGGGAATTTCCACAACTTCCATGTCTTTGCCCAGGTCGTCCTTATAGATCACAGCGTCCATTTCCACCAGGTCGATAATGCCCTTAAAGTCACTTTCGGCCCCGATGGGGAGCTGGATGGGAACCGCATTGCACTTCAAGCGGTCCAGCATCATGTCCACCACGTTGTAGAAGTTGGCGCCCATAATGTCCATCTTATTGACATAGGCCATACGGGGAACATGATATTCGTTGGCCTGACGCCAAACGGTTTCGGATTGAGGCTCCACACCGCCCTTGGCGCAGAACACCGTCACAGAGCCGTCCAGCACCCGCAAAGAGCGCTGCACTTCCACGGTAAAGTCCACGTGGCCGGGGGTATCAATAATGTTGATCCGGTGACCTTTCCAGTGGGTGGTGGTAGCGGCGGAGGTAATGGTGATCCCTCTCTCCTGCTCCTGCACCATCCAGTCCATGGTAGCCGCACCGTCGTGCACCTCGCCGATCTTCCGGTTGATACCGGTGTAGAACAGGATACGTTCGGTGGTGGTGGTCTTACCGGCGTCGATGTGAGCCATGATACCGATGTTACGGGTCAGGTCCAGAGATACATCTCTTGGCATCATAACTTGTGATCTCCTTTTAACACAATTGCGTCAACTATTTAACACGAAGCGTTAAATAAATAACAATGCAGATTTCCTCTCTTTTCAGATTAGAATCTGTAGTGGGCGAAGGCCTTGTTGGCTTCGGCCATCTTGTGGGTGTCTTCCCGCTTCTTGCAGGCACCGCCGGTGCCGTTCATGGCATCCAGGATTTCTCCGGCCAGACGTTCTTTCATGGTCTTTTCGCCACGAGCTCTGGCATAGGTGGTGAGCCAGCGCAGACCCAGGGTCTGACGGCGGGCAGGACGGACTTCCATGGGCACCTGGTAGGTGGCGCCGCCCACACGGCGGGCCTTTACTTCCAGAGTGGGCATGATGTTGTTCAGAGCTTCGTCGAAAGCTTCCAGAGCGTTCTTGCCGCTCTTCTGCTCTACGATTTCAAAGGCACCGTAAACGATTCTCTGAGCCACGCCCTTTTTGCCGTCCAGCATCACATTGTTTACCAGCCGGGTGACCAGTTCGGAACCGTACACCGGATCCTGCAGCACCTCACGCTTGGCAATTTTACCTCTTCTTGGCATTTCGCTTCCCTCCTTCATAAGAATGAATTCATCGGTACTCGAAAGCAAGCAACTCCCGTTTTGCCAAGTTAGATCATTTTACTTTATAATTCTAACCGGCTTTTTGGAGCGTGACGCTTACTTTCCAGCCTTCGGACGCTTCTGTCCGTACTTGGAGCGGCCCTGCATCCGCTTTGCCACGCCCTGGGTATCCAGAGTGCCGCGGATGATGTGGTACCGGCAGCCGGGCAGGTCCTTAATACGGCCGCCACGGATCAGCACCACGCTGTGCTCCTGCAGGTTGTGTCCTTCGCCCGGAATGTAAGCAGTCACTTCGGTGCCGTTGGTCAAACGCACACGGGCTACTTTACGAAGCGCAGAGTTCGGCTTCTTCGGGGTCATGGTACGCACGGCCGTGCAAACACCACGCTTTTGGGGAGAGCAGACCTTGGTGGGCTGTTTTTTCATGGAGTTGTACCCCACGTTCAGCGCCGGGGCGCCGCTCTTCTTGGTGGAAACCTCTCTGCCCTTGCGGACGAGCTGATTAAAAGTAGGCATATCGCACCTCCTTACTCAAAAAATAGCCGGATTTTGGCTTTCTTTCGGCCGGCTGCGCTTTTTCAGGCGCAGTCAACCGATACTAATTTAACACCATGGAAAAGAAAATGTCAAGTCCCCCGGAAAACTTTGGCAGTTTGAATAGGCCCAATGCATTTTTGTCACGGAATTTGTTTTGTTTGACAGGGTGCGGAAAAGTTCTCCGGCTTTTGCCCTGTCAAG
>CASDQY010000057.1 GCA_949282975.1 uncultured Oscillospiraceae bacterium
GGATACCGTCCTGCTGGCCGGGGATATCTCCTGGGCGCTGAAGCTGGAGGAAACCAAGGCGGACTTTGATTTTCTGGAAGCGCTGCCGGGACATAAAATCCTTTTAAAAGGCAACCATGACCTTTGGTGGTCCACCCGCAGTAAGGTAGAGCGGTTCTGGGCCCAGCAGGGCTATACCTCCTTTTCCCTTTTGTTTAACAATGCGTATGAATACGGGGATTACTGCCTGTGCGGCAGCCGGGGCTGGATCAACGAACCGGGCGTTCCCCAGGACAAAAAGATCCTGGACCGGGAAGCGGGCCGGCTGCGGCTGAGCCTTCAGGCGGGAAAAGCCACCGGGAAAACCCCCATTGTCTTTCTCCACTATCCCCCGGTGTACGCCTCTTTGCGGTGCGACGAGATCATGGAAGTGCTGCTTCAGTACGGGGTAAAGCGGTGCTACTACGGCCATCTTCACGGCAAAGACACCTTCCGGGGCGCCGTCAACGGGGTCCGGGAAGGGATCGAGTTCACCTTAATCAGCGCTGATTACCTGCGTTTTCAACCAAAATTGGTGGAAGCGTAAGGTAAGAAGGGCTTTTTTCGGCAAAACGATTGATTCTTTGGGCGTATTATGGTATACTAATTACTTGATTGCGGGTGTCTTTTGCAGGAAGGGTTTTCCAAAAGCACCCTGCCAGTACAGTGATCCGGCGGGCACAGGGAGTATGCCTGCCCAGGAAAGGAACGATATAGCGTGATAAAGCCAAACATCTACCGCACCCATAGCTGCAACGACATCCGGGAAAAGGATATCGGCAGCGTGGCACGGGTAGCCGGCTGGGTGGAAAATATTCGGGACCACGGCGGCGTTATCTTTTTGGATGTGCGGGACCAATACGGCGTGGTGCAGGTGGTCATCCACGACGAAGAGATGCTCAAGCAGGTCAACCGGGAATGCGTCATCACCGCCTGCGGGCCGGTGGTGAAGCGGGATGAGGACACCATCAATCCCAAAATCGAAACCGGCACCGTGGAGATCCGGGCCACCGAACTGACGGTATTGGGCAAGTGCGAAAACGTATTGCCCTTTGAGGTAGCCACTTCCACCGAGGTCAAGGAAGAAGTCCGGTTGAAGTACCGTTATATGGATCTTCGCAACAAAAAGGTGCATGACAATATCCTGCTGCGCAGCCAGGTTATTGCCTTTTTGCGCCAGAAGATGACCGAGATGGGCTTTGTGGAAATGCAGACCCCCATCCTCAGCGCTTCCAGTCCGGAAGGGGCCCGGGATTATTTGATCCCCTCCCGAAAGCATCACGGCAAATTTTATGCCCTGCCCCAAGCCCCTCAGATCTTCAAACAGCTTTTGATGGTCAGCGGCTTTGACAAATATTTCCAGGTTGCCCCCTGCTTCCGGGATGAAGACGCCCGGGCGGACCGCAGCCCCGGAGAATTTTACCAGTTGGACTTCGAGATGGCTTTCGCCACCCAGGAGGACGTGTTCGAAGTGGCAGAAGAGCTGCTCAGCGCCACCTTTGCAAAGTTCACCGACAAAAAGGTGTCCCCGGCGCCCTTCCCCCGGATCTCTTATGAAGAGTGCATGGTAAAGTACGGCACCGACAAGCCGGATCTGCGAAATCCCCTGGAAATCGTGGATGTGTCCGATCTGTTTGTGGACAGCAGCTTCAAACCCTTCTGCAACAAATGCGTCCGAGCCATCAAGGTGCCCGGCATGGCGGGAAAATCCAAGGGCTTCTTTGAAAAGATGGAAAAGTATGCCCTGGAAATCGGCATGAAGGGACTGGGCTATTTCAAAGTCACCGAAGATTACAAATACCTGGGTCCCATCGACAAATTCTTAAACGACGACCAGCGCATCGAGCTGAAAAACCGCTGCCAGCTGGAGCCGGACTGCGTGCTTTACTTCATTGCCGACAGCAAGAAGGAAGCCCCCCGGCTGGCCGGCATAATCCGCCAGGAAGTGGCCAGGCGGATGGAACTGATCGACCAGGACAGCTTCCAGTTCTGCTTTGTGGTGGACTTCCCCATGTACGAGCAGGACGAAGAAACCGGCAAGATTATCTTTACCCACAACCCCTTCTCCATGCCTCAGGGGGGTCTGGAAGCTCTCACCACCAAAAACCCGCTGGATGTGCTGGCGTACCAGTACGACATTGTGGTGAACGGTGTGGAACTTTCCAGCGGCGCCGTGCGCAACCACGACCTGGACATTATGGTAAAGGCCTTTGAAATCGCCGGATACACCGAAGAGGATTTGAAGGAAAAATTCGGTTCCCTTTACAGCGCCTTCCATTACGGCGCACCGCCCCACGCCGGCATGGCCCCCGGCATTGACCGGATGATCATGCTGCTGGCCCAGGAAGAAAACATTCGGGAAGTGATTGCCTTCCCCATGAATTCCAACGCACAGGACCTGCTGACCGGAGCACCCACCCCGGTCACCGAACAGCAGCTTCGGGAGGTTCACATCAAGGTGCGCCCCCACAATTAAACGTCCAATGGTGGACTGTCATGGCTTGCTGTGACAGTCCTTTTTGGTAAAAAAACCAGATAGGAGGTTTTTTCATGGTAACCAGAGAAGAAATTGAAAACATTGCCCTTCTTTCCAAGCTGTTTGTGTCCGAAGAAGAGCTGGA
>CASDQY010000058.1 GCA_949282975.1 uncultured Oscillospiraceae bacterium
GTAAATTGCGGGGGTACCGCTTCGGCGGTTGAGAGATCACCCTTAGAACCTGTCGGTTAAGACCGTGGTAGGGAAGCAATGCGTTGCCGGTTTCGGCGGTTGTTTCCCCAAGAAGCAGCCGCCGTTTTTTACAGTGCCAAGGAGGTTAGGCCTTATGATACCGGTAGCACTTACCATTGCCGGAAGCGACTGTACCGGCGGCGCCGGAATTCAGGCGGATCTGAAAACCTTTGCCGCTCTGGGGGTATATGGCGAAAGCGTCATTACCAGTGTGGTGGCGGAGAATACCTGTCAGGTTTTTTCCCGCCAGGACATTTCCCCGGAAATGGTCACCGCCCAACTGGATGCCGTGTACCGGGATATTCCCCCTGATGCGGTGAAGCTGGGAATGCTCCCCACGGTCCAGGCGGTGGAGGCAGTGGCGGATTGGCTGGCGGCACATCCGGGCCGGCCGGTGGTCACCGATCCTGTGCTGGTGGCTACCAGTGGGGATGATCTGGTGGATCGAAAGGCATTGGAAACCATCCAGACCCGGCTGCTGCCCCTTACCACCCTGCTTACTCCCAACCTGCCCGAAGCCCAGGCCCTTACCGGCATTGCGGTGCAGGATGAAGCTTCCATGAAAGCGGCTGCCGCCATCCTCTGCAACCAGGGGGCCAGGGCGGTGCTGGTGAAGGGAGGGCACCTTCAGGGCGAGGCGCTGGATATTCTCTGCGACGGCAAAGAGTATTACCGCTTTTCTACCCCCCGAATTCCCACCCGCTGCACCCATGGCACCGGCTGCACCTTATCCAGTGCCATCGCAGCCAACCTTGCTTTGGGCCGGCCTTTGGTGGAGGCGGTAAAGCTTGCCAAGGAGTACCTTCAGGAGGCGATTCGCCAGGGCACACCCGTGGGCAAGGGTCACGGCCCCACCCATCATATGCACCCGTTTTATCATTGGGATACCCAATCTTAATAACATAAAGGAGAAACGATATGAGCTATCGCACGCAAATGGATGCCGCCAAGCAGGGCATCATCACCAAACAGATGGAAATTGTGGCCCAAAAGGAGCACCTGGATCCGGAAGTGATCCGGCAGCGGGTGGCCGCAGGCACCGTGGTGATTCCCGCCAACATCCGCCATACCTCCCTCAGCCCGGAAGGCATCGGCCAGGGCCTGAAAACCAAAATCAATGTGAATCTTGGTATTTCCGGGGACAGCGTGGATTATGAGCGGGAGATGGAAAAGGTGCGTCTCTCCCTGAAATTCGGGGCGGAGGCCATTATGGACCTGTCCAACTACGGCAAAACCAACAAGTTCCGTGGCGAACTGATCGACATGAGCCCCGCCATGATCGGCACGGTGCCCATGTACGACGCCATTGGCTATCTGGAAAAGGATCTTCTGGAAATTTCTGCCAAGGATTTTCTGCGGGTAGTGGAAGCTCATGCTGAGCAGGGCGTGGACTTTGTCACCATCCATGCCGGGATCACCAAGCGGGTGATCGAATCCTTCAAGCGGGAAAAACGGACCATGAACATCGTGTCCCGGGGGGGCAGCCTGCTTTTCGCCTGGATGGAGATGACCGGAAACGAAAACCCCTTCTATGAGTACTACGACGATGTCTGCGAAATCCTGGCCAAGTATGACGTCACCATCTCCCTGGGCGACGCCATGCGCCCCGGCTGTTTGGAGGACGCCTCCGATGGCGGGCAGATCTCTGAGCTCATCGAGCTGGGCCAGCTTACCAAGCGGGCCTGGGAGCACAATGTCCAGGTAATGGTGGAGGGTCCCGGCCACATGGCCATGAACGAAATCGCCGCCAATATGGTGATGGAAAAGCGGATCTGCCACAATGCGCCCTTCTACGTGCTGGGCCCCCTGGTTACCGATATCTTCCCCGGCTACGACCACATTACCTCTGCCATCGGCGGGGCCATTGCCGCCGCCAACGGGGCGGATTTCCTCTGCTACGTGACCCCGGCGGAGCATCTGCGCCTGCCCGATGTGAATGACGTAAAGGAAGGCATTATCGCCAGCAAGATCGCCGCCCATGCGGCAGACATTGCCAAGGGCATCCCCGGCGCCACCGACATTGACAATAAGATGGCCCGTGCCCGGCATAAGGTGGACTGGGATGAAATGTTCAAGTACGCCGTGGATCCGGATAAGGCCAGAGCCTACTTTGAATCCACCCCTCCCGCCGACCGGCACACCTGCTCCATGTGCGGCAAGATGTGCGCCGTGCGCACCACCAACCTGATCCTGGAAGGGAAAAAGGTGGAGTTCTGCTCTGAAAAGTAAGAACCGGAAAGTTTGCGGCTAAAAATTATCTGTTGTTTTCCCTCCCCCCAAGAAAAAGGTTTTGTCTTTTGCTGTTTGTCTGGACAAAGCCTTCCCCTTGGGGGGAAGGTGTCAGCGAAGGCTGACGGATGAGGGGGAGCTTTCCGGGAAAGTTCTGGTTGGCGTTTCCCCCTTCCATTTGTTTGAATCAGGACAGGAAAGGAAATTCTTATGGACATTTTAACTTCGATTGCCCAAGCCGCCCAGGCGGTGCGGGAGAAAGTCCCCCTGGTGCACCATATCACCAATTACGTTACCGTCAACGATTGCGCCAATGCGGTGCTGGCCATGGGAGCCAGCCCCATTATGAGCGACGACATCGGCGAATGCGCCGACATCACCGCCATCTCCCAGGCCCTGGTGGTGAATATGGGCACCTTAAACCAGCGCACCATCCAGAGCATGATCGCCTCCGGCAAGCGGGCCAATGAACTGGGCATTCCGGTGGTGTTTGATCCGGTGGGAGCGGGAGCCAGCCAGCTTCGCAACGATACCGCCAAGGCCTTTTTGGAACAGGTCACTCCCGCCGTCATCCGGGGCAATCTGTCGGAAATAAGCTTTTTGGCAGGATTGGACGTGGCCACCAAGGGGGTGGACACCGCCGAAGCCGACGCTTCCAACGATCCCGCTGCTGTGGCGAAAACCGTGGCGAACAAGTACGGCTGTGTGGCCGCTGTCACCGGGGCGGTGGATGTGATCACCGATGGCGCCCGGCTGGTGAAGCTTTCAAACGGCCATCCCATGCTCAGCAAGGTGACCGGTACCGGCTGCATGACCAGCGGCCTGACCGGGGCGTTCTGCGGCGCTTGTTCCGACTATTTTGTGGCGGCGGCAGGGGCCATTCTTTCCATGAGCCTGGCCGGGGAAATTTCCTTTGCCAACTATGGTGAAGTGGGTACCGGTCATTTCCATATGGGAATTATCGACGCCCTTTCCCAGCTCACCGGCGAGGATTATGTAAAGCGGGGGAACGCCGATGAAACCTGAAATCTCCTATCGCCTGTATTTGGTTACCGACCGGGATTTGATGAGCTGCCCCACTTTGGAAGAGGGCGTAGAACAGGCCATCCAGGGCGGAGTGACTTTGGTGCAGCTTCGGGAAAAGGACTGCTCCAGCCTGGAATTCTATCAAACCGCCCAAAAGGTGAAAACCATCTGCGACGCTCACAGTGTCCCCCTGATCATCAACGACCGGGTGGACATCGCCCTGGCAGTGGATGCCGCCGGCGTGCACATCGGCCAATCCGACCTGCCTGCGGCGGTGGTGCGGAAGATTTTGGGCCCGGATAAAATTCTGGGAGTCAGCGCCGGTACCGTGGCGGAAGCGCTCAAAGCCCAGCAGGACGGGGCGGATTATTTGGGAGTAGGGGCCATGTTCCCCACCGGCACCAAAGAGGACGCCGACATTACCTCCATGGAGGAGCTGCACGCCATCACCAAAGCGGTGGATATCCCCATGGTGATCATCGGCGGCATCAATGGGCGCACCATCCCCAAATTTACAGATTGCGACATTGACGGGGTGGCGGTGGTCAGCGCTATTCTGGCCCAGCCGGATATCCGTCAGGCCGCCCGGGAGTTGGACGCCATGCTGCCGAAAGGATGGGGAAGATGAAGCGGCTGCAAAACCAAGAAGGGTACCTCTTCGACCTGGACGGCACCTTGCTGGATTCCATGGGGGTTTGGGAACAGATTGACGTGGATTTCCTCACCCGCCGGGGCATTCCTGTGCCGGAGGATTATGCCCATGCCATCGCTCCCATGGGATTTCGCCGTGCAGCGGAATATACCATTGCCCGGTTTGGCTTTTCCCAGACGCCGGAAGAAATTATGGAAGAATGGCACCAAATGGCGGTGGAGCAGTATGCCCATCATCTTTCGCTCAAACCGGGGGCCAAGGAATACCTGGAAGAACTCAAAGAACAGGGCAAGCCCATGGCGGTGGTCACCGCCAGTTATCCGGAACTGTACCAGCCGGCGCTGCAGCGCAGCGGGGTGCTGGACCTTTTTGACGCCATCGTGACGGTCAATCAGGTGCCCCGTGGCAAGGGGTTCCCGGATATTTATCTGGAAGCGGCAAAGCGGTTGAAGGTGCCTGCCCGGCAGTGCGCCGTTTTTGAAGACATTACCCAGGGCATTGCCGGCGCCAAAGCGGCGGACTGTTTGGCGGTGGCGGTGTACGATCCCGCCAATCGAAGCCAATGGCCCCAAACCAAGGCGCTGGCGGATCTGTCCATCCGCTCCTTTGAGGAGCTTTTGTAACAAGCAGGGAAGGGGGAGCATACCATGCATTGGGCCGTCAGCGATATTCATGGCTGTTACGAGGAATACCGTGGGCTGCTGGAAAAGATTCGCTTCTCCCCCCAAGACACCCTTTATTTTTTAGGGGACGCCGTGGACCGTGGCCCGGAGCCGCTGAAGGTGGTGCTGGATCTGGCCGGGCGGGAAAACGTCCTTCCCCTTTTGGGAAATCATGACTGGCTGGCCTGGCAGGTGCTCGCCGGGTTTGGCGAGACGATTGCAAAGGGGCAGCTTCCCAAGGGGACCGGGCAGGAGGTAGCCCTTTATTATTTCTGGCGCAAGCGTGGCGGACAAACCACTCTGGACGATTACCGCCGGGCGAGTCCTTCCCAGCGGCAGGAAATGCTGGATTATTTTGCCCGGTGCCGGCTGTGGTATCAAAAACGAATCAGCGGGCGGCTTTACTGGATGGTTCACGCCGGATTGGGGGATTATGCGCCCCACCGGCCGCCCCAGTCCTACACCCCCCGGCAGCTTTTGATCCAACGAGATGACTATATCACCCCCCTTTCCGGGGACTTTGTTCTCCTGTCCGGCCACACCCCCACCGCTGTGATTGATCCGGACTATGCCGGCCGCATCTGGCAGGGAAATGGCCGGATTGCCATTGACTGCGGGATCTCCCACGGGATGCGCCTGGGTGCTTATTGTCTGGAAAATGGACAATGTGTCTATTTTCCATGATTTGTGTTGTTTTCCTGCAAAAAAGGGGAATTTAATTCCATTTTTTTCCAATTTTACCATTGAAACCCAAAGCAAAATGTGCTATACTTGGGATGTATTCGGAAACTTCCGTCAAAAGGAGAGGCCAACGGTATGGCAAAACATTTTTATACCTGCAAAGAGCCGGACTGCGGCTTTGTGTTTGAACGGTACGGAGAGGTGGCGGCCTGTCCCCGCTGTGGAAAGCGGAACCTGCGCCCCGCTACGCCGGAGGAAGAACAGAAGTGCGTGGAACAGCTCAGGCAGATTCACGGCAAGGTGTAACCGATCCAGAGGAGGGAATTTAAGATGAATGCCACTATGGAAACCATTTTACATCGCCGCAGCATTCGCAGCTTTTTGGAAAAGCCCATCCCCAAACCGGTGTTGGAGGAGATTGTGCTGGCGGGGCAGTATGCGCCCAGTGCGATGAACCGGCAGAATTGGCACTTCACCGTGCTGCAAAACCAGCAAAAGATCCAGTCTTTGGCCAAAACCATCGCCCAAACCCTGGGCATGGGGGAGGAATACTGCTTCTATCGTCCCGCTGCATTGATCCTGGTCAGTGCGCCCAAGGACAGCCACAACGGCATTGCCGACTGCGCCTGCGCACTGGAAAATATTTTCCTGGCTGCGTGGAGCCTGGAGGTGGGCTCGGTGTGGATCAATCAACTCAAGGACATCTGTGACCAGCCGGCTGTTCGGGCCATGCTGGATGAATTGGGTGTTCCCGGGGATCATCTGGTGGGCGGCATGGCTGCTTTGGGGTATTATGAAACTGCGCCCGAAGCCAAACCCAGGGCCGAAGGCACGGTCACCTGGGTGGATTGATTCCGGCCGCTTTCCTTCAAAACAACTGCAAAATTGCGTCCTGCATGGAAAAACATTCCGGCGGGGCGCTTTTTTTTGCCTTTCGAGGAAAAAGCTTCTCTGTTTTGTGCGCTCCCGCCCCCTAGGTTTGGGAAATTTGTGCTCCTTTCACAAATCTTCCTTTTATTTTCCTCTTTGCTGTGCTATACTGTTACTGTTATGATTTTCAGCGTGAAGGAGGAAGCAGCTGCCATGGAAAATCAAAAAAGCGTCGATCTCGGCGCTGGAGTTACGTTTCATTGGATTACCGATTCCCGGTTTAAAAGCAACCGGTTGAGTCTGCATTTTGTGCTCCCGATGGAGGAGCAGAACCGTTCCTGTCGTGCCATTCTCCCTTATTTATGGGTGAAGCGCTGCCGGCAATATCCGGATATGACCAGCCTTGCCTGCCGTTTGGCGGAGTTGTACGGTGCCGGATTGGGCGCGAAAGTGGATAAACTGGGCCAGAACCAGGTGCTCAGCGTGGCGGTTACCGGCATTGACGACCATTTTACGCTGGATGGGGAAGCCATGCTTTGTGAATGCGCCCAGCTTCTTTGCCGGTTGGTGTTGGAACCTTATTTGGAGGACGGCCTGTTTTCCCGGGAGGATCTGGAAACCGAAAAGCAAACCCTTTCCGATCTGATTCAGGCCAAGATCAACGATAAGCGCCGCTATGCCATTCTGCGTGCCACAGAACTGCTGCTCCAGGAGCAGGGTCTGGACCCCCTGGGCACCCTGGACCAGGTCAGCGCTCTGACTCCTCAGTCGGTCACCGAAGGCTACCGCCAGGTGCTGGAGAGGGGAGAAATTCACCTGTTCTTTGTGGGCTGCGGCGATCCTTCCTCTGCCCGGGAGGTGTTCCATCAGGCATTGTCCGGCCTGAAGCGCACCCCTCAACAGCCTGCACCCCTGCGCCGGTACCAATCCGGTGAAAACCGCCGGGTGGTGGAGCATATGGACGTGACCCAGTCCAAGCTGGTGCTCTGCCTTTCTTCCGGCCTGGGGCAGGAAGAGGAACCCTTCGCCGCCCAGATGGCCGCCGTGGTGCTGGGGGGAACGCCCAGCTCCAAATTATTTTTGAATGTGCGGGAGCGGCTTAGCCTGTGTTACTACTGCTCCTGCCAGTTGGCTATGCCCAGCGGCATCCTGTTGGTGTCCAGCGGTGTAGAACCCCAAAACGTCGCCGCCGCCCACGATGAGATTTTAAGACAGCTTTCCCTGCTGCAGCAGGGGGAACTGACCCAGCAGGAGCTGGATCAGGCCAAAAAGGCGGTGCTGAATTCCTATCGCACCGTGGGGGATTCCCTCATGGCGCTGGAAGGGTATTATATGCAGCGCATCCTCAATCCCGTGATTCGTTCTCCCAAGGCAGAAGCCGAACTGCTCGGTCAGGTCACGGAAGAACAGATCATCCGGGCGGCCCAGCGGATTGTTCCCCAGCTTTGCTATACTCTCACCGGCCCGAAAAAGGAGGAAGGCTAACATGGAATGGAATCAGATCCGGGAAGAAAAAACCGGCTTTTGTTATTATCGGGGCAAGCACCCCAGCGGTTTGACGGTGCTGCTCTGCCCTATGGAGGGTTATTCCTCCAGTTACGCCCTGTTCGGCACCAACCTGGGTTCGGTGGATCAGACCTTTAAGCGGGACACCGAAACGGAATACACCACGGTGCCTCACGGTGTGGCTCACTTTTTAGAGCATAAAATGTTTGAAAAAGAATACGGCGACGCCTTTACCCTTTTTGCCCGCACCGGCGCTTCCGCCAATGCGTATACCAGCTTCGACCGCACCTGCTATCTCTTTTCCGCCACCGACCGGCTGGAAGAAAACCTGGGTTATCTGCTGGATTTTGTCCAGGAGCCCTATTTCACCCCCCAGACAGTGGAAAAAGAGCAGGGGATCATCGGCCAGGAAATCAAAATGTACGATGACGATCCCGGCTGGCGGGTGTATTTCAATCTGCTCCAGGCGCTGTACCAAAAACATCCGGTGCGGATTGACATCGCCGGAACGGTGGAATCCATCTCCCACATCACGTCCGATCTGTTGTATCAATGCTATTACAACTTCTATAACCTGAATAATATGGTGCTTTCGGTGGCGGGGAACCTTACCGTCCCCCAGGTGGAACAGGTTTTAAAGCAGCACATTAAACCGGTAGCGCCCGTTACGGTGGACCGCAAAACCGTAGAAGAACCGGAAGAAATTGCCGCTCCTTTGGTGCGCCAAAAACTCAGCGTAGCGATCCCCCTGTTTCAGATTGGTTTTAAGGGCCGTCCTTTGGAGGGGAAGGAAGAACTGCGGCAGGAGTTAAAGGATGAAATCCTCCTGGAAGCCGTTTTTGGGGAAACCAGCCCCTTCTACCGCAGACTGTACCAGCAGGGTCTGCTCAATCAGACCTTTGAAACCGAAGTCTTTTCCGGCCGTGGCTATTACGCCCTGTTGTTTGCCGGGGAGTCCCGCCGGCCGGAAGAAGTGCAGCAGCAGCTTTTGGCGGAATTGGATCAATATCCCCAGGGCATATCGGAAGAAGCGTTCCGCCGATGCAAACGGCTGCTTTACGGGCGGCAGATTCAGGGAATGAACAGTGTGGAAAACACGGCTTCCGCCATGATCAACGCCGCCTTTGCCGGGGTGGGGCTGTTCGACGCCCTGGAACTGCTGGAAGAACTCACGTTGGAAGAGGTCAATGCCCGCCTGCCGGAAATTTTCCGTCCCGACCGGTGCGCTTTGAGCATCATCGACCCGGCGTAATGACCAAAGGAAGCAAACAAGAAGGAGTGTAAAATCGGATGAAAACCGTTAACTTTCCCTATCTGGGATTGACTTTTGAAATGAACCCCACCATCCAGGTGTTTGGTTTGGAAATTGCCTGGTACGCCATTATTATTGTAGCAGGCATGATCCTGGCAATGTTTTACGTTTACCGCCGGGTGAAGCAGTTTGGCTACGATTTCGACCAGATCATCGAAGTGCTGTTTTTCGGCGTAATCGGCGGCATTGTGGGGGCCAGGCTATACTATGTGATCTTTAGCTGGGAGGATTATCAGGATAACCTTTTGGATATTTTCAACCTCCGCAGCGGAGGACTGGCTATTTACGGCGGCATTATCGGCGCCCTGATTGCCGGCATCATTGTCTTTAAGGTAAAGAAGCTTCCCGTGATTCCCTTTTTGGATCTGGCGATGATTGCTTTCCTGCTGGGCCAGGGCATCGGCCGCTGGGGCAACTTTATCAATGTGGAAGCTTACGGCGATCCTTCCATTCCCTGCACCAATATTTTCGCCATGGAGGTACCCGGGGTCAGTTCTTTGGTGCACCCCTGCTTTTTGTACGAATCGGTGTGGTGCCTGCTGGGATTTGTGCTGTTCCATTTCCTGTCCAAAAAGCGCCGGTTTGACGGGGAAGTGGTGATTTGGTACTGTATGTGGTACGGTGCGGAACGGGCCTTTGTGGAAGGGCTGCGAGGCGACAGCTTAATGCTGGGCAGCTTCCGGGTAAGCCAGCTGTTGAGCATCCTGTTGGTGGTGGTCGCCGCAGCGATCTATGTTTATATGCTGATAAAGATCCGCCGCAATCCCGATCCGGAAAGGATCTGGATTTACGCCGATACCCCGGAAAGCGAAAAGCATCTGGCCGATATGGAAGAAGAACGGCGGGAAGAAAAGGAAAAAGCCCGGAAAAAGCGGGAAGCCCGCCGTGGACGGATGCTTTCCTCGGAGGAAGTGCACAAAGCCGCCCAGGAAGAATTCGGCGTGGTGCTGCCTGCGGAGGACCAACCGGAAACCGATGGTTCAGCCCAAGAAGCCGGGGAGGAAGCTGTTTCTCAGGAGGAATCGGATACAGCTTCGCCGGAGGAACCGGAAGCGGATTTAGCACAACAGGAAAATGAAAAGGAGGATACCCATGGCACAGATCATTGATGGAAAACAGATCAGCGCTCAGGTAAAAGCCCAGGTTGCCCAGCAGGCGGCGCAGTTGAAGGAACAGGGGATCTCCATCTGCCTGGCCGTAGTCATTGTGGGGGACGATCCCGCCAGCCGGGTTTATGTCAACAATAAAAAGAAAGCCTGCGAGCTGGTGGGGTTTGAATCCAGGGAATACGCCCTGCCCGCCGACACCACCCAGGAAGAGCTGTTGGAATTGGTAAAACAGCTCAATGCCGATGCTGCCGTCAACGGCATTTTGGTGCAGCTTCCCCTTCCCAAACAGATCGACGAGCACACCGTCATCCGCACCATCGACCCCCGCAAAGACGTGGACGCCTTCCATGCGGAAAATGTGGGGAAGATTATGATCGGGGATTACCATTTTCTGCCCTGCACCCCTTCCGGCTGCATGGATTTGATTCACTCTACCGGCGTGGAGATCGCCGGCAAACACGCCGTTGTAGTGGGCCGCAGTAACATTGTGGGCAAGCCCATGGCCATGCTTCTGCTTCACGAAAGCGCCACCGTCACAATCTGCCACAGCAAGACCAGGGATCTGGCGGAGGAATGCCGCCGGGCAGATATCCTGGTGGCGGCAGTGGGTAAGGCCAACCTGATTAAAGGAGATATGGTCAAGCCCGGCGCCGTGGTGATTGATGTGGGCATGAACCGTTTGGAAAACGGCAAGCTTTGCGGGGATGTGGAATTCGCTTCGGTGGAGCCGGTGGCGGGTTACATCACCCCGGTGCCCGGCGGGGTTGGTCCCATGACCATCGCCACCCTGATGCGCAATACCCTGACGGCCGCCAAGGTGCAGAACGGGCTGGCGTAACAACATTGTTTTGAATCGAAGTTTAAGAGGGATGCGCAAATAAGCGCATCCCTCTTTTTTGCCAAATGGAGCAGAACTTTACACAATCTTATCCAAATTCTCATTGCATTTCACCGGCCGCTTTTGTATAATAGGGCCAGGCCAAAAGGTCAAGTTTTGCTTTACAAAGGAGAACCTTATGAGTCTGGATGTAATTGATTTAACCAAACGGTACGGTGGCAAGACGGTGGTGGATCATCTGAGCTTTTCCATGCCGGGGCCCGGCGTGTATGCGTTGCTGGGCACCAACGGCGCCGGAAAAACCACCACAATCCGCATGATGCTGGGCATCCTTTCCAGAGATGGCGGCCAGGTTCTGTGGGACGGCAAAGAGCTGGATCCCGCTGTCTGCAACCTGGGCTATCTGGCGGAAGAGCGGGGGCTGTATCCCAAGTATCCCCTGATGGATCAGTTGATGTATTTTGCCGGGCTGCGGGGCGTGAAGAAAGACACCGCCAAGCAGCGGATCCGTTATCTGGCCCATCGGCTTCAGGTGGAGGAATATCTGTATCCCGATGCCGGAAGCGCTTCTCATTCCCTTTCTTATGGGAGCCATAACGTTTCCCGGATCCAACTCCCCGCCCGGCAGAAAAAACAGAAACCCAAGCTGGCGGATCAGCTTTCCAAAGGCAACCAGCAGAAAATCCAGCTGATGACGGCTCTTCTTTCCGATCCGGATCTGATTGTGCTGGACGAACCCCTTTCCGGCTTGGATCCGGTGAATACCGATCTTTTCAAAAGCTTGATCCGGGAAGAAATTGAAAAGGGAAAGTATCTCATTCTCTCCAGCCATCAAATGGCTACGGTGGAGGAATTTTGCACCGACCTTACCATCCTGGATCGGGCCAAGCCGGTGCTTCAGGGTAATCTGAATCAGATCAAAAAAAGCTACGGCCGGGTGAACCTCAGCCTGAAGGTGGAGCAGGACATTGCGCCTCTGATCCAGGCGTGCGGCGTAACCTTGCTCAGCGAAAAGGAATACGAATATCAGCTCAAAGTCACCGGCGAGGAACAGGCCAACCGCCTGCTGGCCGAACTCATTGCCCGGCAGATCCCGGTGATTACCTTTGATCTGCGGGAACCGTCCCTCCATGAAATTTTTGTGGAAACGGTGGGAGGGGAACGCCATGAACTGGAGTAACGCTCATTTGGCCGGTACGAAACAGGTCTTTGCTTTTACTGCGGTTCAGTTTCTGAAAAACCGGGCCAATATTTTCACGTTCGTACTGCTGTTTTTGCTCTGTTTGGTCAGCGCCCCGCTGATGTCGTTGATGTCTTCCGGGGATTCCCAGACGGCCCTACCGGCCCAAAGCAGCCTCAGTCAGGTTTATCTGGAGGATGAAACCGGCCTTTCCCTGCCGTGGCAGGAATTGGCGGCCCAGGATCCCTTTTATCAAAACACCTCCTTCCTTTCTGCTTCGGAACAGAATGTTTCCCCATTGGAAAGCAGCCAGGTGTTGGTGCGGCTGGCCCAAAGCGAATCCGGTTTTGCGGTGGAATTGACCACTGCCGCCGATGCGCCGGAGCAATCCGAGCTGGATTATTTGAATTCTTTTTTTACCCGCCAGCTGCAGTTGGCCCAGCTTTCCCAGGCAGGGATCACCCAGCAGCAGCTCGCCCTGCTGCAAGGCGGGGTGACGGTGCAGTCCGCTTCGGCGGAGGAGTATTTTTCTCCGGCGGAAGAAACCGATTGGGAAACCGGCTATTGGGTGCAGATGATCTATTCGGTGCTGGTGCTGGTGGTCAGTATCTTTTCGGTAAGCTACATCATTCGTGCCGTGGTAGAGGAAAAATCCTCTAAGCTGGTGGAGAACCTGCTGGTGTCCATCCGCCCTCTGGCTCTGATGTTAGGAAAGGTGCTGGCGGTAATGGCCTGCGTATTCGGCGCCTTTGCGGTTTTGGCTTTGGGCGTGGGGATTTCTTTTGCAGTCACGGCCTTACTGCTGCCGCAGTTTTCTTTGGCGGGTGTGGGGGATCTTTTCTCCCATCTCTCCCTGGGCTGGGATACGGCGGCGGTTCTGCTGGTAAGCCTGGCCCTGGGTTATTTGACCTTTGCCCTGGTGGCGGGATTGTCCGGAGCGGGCTGCTCTTCCACCCAGGAGCTGGACGGCGCCATGTCCTTGTCCGTCCTGCTGATTATGGCAGGGTATCTGGTGGGGATTTTCCTTTCCACCCTTTCGGACGGAAGCGGTTTTTGGCCGGTGTTTGCCAGCCTTTGCCCGGTGATTTCGGTGTTCTGCGCTCCGGTGCAATACCTGATGGGAAATCTACCTTTCTGGCTGCTGGCGGTTTCCTGGCTGATTCAGATTGCTGTGATCGTGTTGTTGGCGCTGCTCTGCGCCAGGGTGTACCAGGCCCTGCTGCTTTATCGGGGAGAGCGGCTGAGCTTTGGCAAAATCCTGTCTTTTGCAGCAGGGAAAGGAGGTGCCCGCCCATGAAAAACCAGTGGAAGGGCGTGGGAAAAGTCTTTGCCTTTACCTTTCGCCATAAGTGGAATGACCGGCGCTGGCGGATGGCCACAATTCTGGTCGCAGTGCTTCTTGCCTTGCTGCCGGCGGGCATTATGGCGCTGGTAGAATTGGCTTCCGGCGCACCGGCGGTGGAAAGTGAAAACCCGGTGACCCAGATATTCGTGGCAGATGAAACCGATACGGCGCCGGTGGATTGGAATCAGCTCAATGGGTTGGGGGCAGAAGGGTACACTCAAATCCAATACACCCTCTGCGACAGCCCGGAACAGGCCCGTCAACAGGCAGAATCGTTTCCCCACAGCGCCGTTCTTTTGGTGGAGCAGGGAGATACCGGCCTGTCTCTGACGTTGCTCAGCCCGGAAAATGCCGCTTATCCGGCCGATGAGCTGGCCGGATTGGAACAATTCTTTGCCCGGAATTCCACCTGGATTTTGCTGGAAAAAGCCGGTTTGGACGCTTCGCAGCTGACTGCTCTGACGGCATCGGTGGAGTCTACTCAGCAGGTTCAGGGAGAGGGGGGACAAACCCTTACCCCCCAACAGCAGCAGATCGAGATGGTTCGGATGGTATTTTCGGTTGCCCTGCCTTTTGTGCTGATCATGGCGCTTTACTTTATGGTGCTGTTTTATGGCCAGGGTGTGGCCAATAATGTGCTGATGGAAAAGAATGCAAAATTGATGGACACCCTGCTGTTGGCTGTGCGCCCCACCGCTTTGGTGCTGGGAAAGGTATTTGCTTTGGTGTGCACCAGATTGTTCCAGCTCTGCCTTTGGGTGGCGGCGCTGGTGGGGAGCTTTGGCGCCGGATGTGCTCTGGTGAAGATGGTCAATCCCATGACCCAAAACCCCTTGGTCCTGTTTTTGGACGGTTTGGGAGAGATGGATGGATTGTTTTCTCCGGGGGGCTGGGCCCTGGCTTTGCTGCTTCTGGCAGCCGGGTTTTTTCTGTATTGCTCCCTGGCCGCCATTGGGGGTGCAGTGGCCGGAAAGCCGGAGGATCTTTCCTCCACCAATCTGCTCTTTACCATGGCGCTGGTGATCAGCTTTTTCTGTGTGCTTTACGGCGGCGGAATGGATTTGATGAACGCCGGTTCCGGCGGGATGGATTGGATGAACTGGGTTCCCTTTACCTCCATTCTGATTACGCCCAGCCGCTTGCTTTTAGGACAGATTCCATTGTGGATGGGGGCCTGTTCGTTGCTCTTGACAGTGGTTTGCTCACTACTGCTGTTGTGGCTGGCAGGCAGGGTTTATCAGCTTATGGCCCTGTACAAGGGGAATCCGCCCTCCCTGGGGAAATTGTTTGGAATGCTCAAACAGAACAAGTGACCGAACCCTTTGGGGATTGTTCGGGCCTGCTTTGCGGCCCCAAATGCATGGTCCTGCTGCGGACGGAATGGTGAACGGCCCGGCGGCATACCCGGCCGGTACAATTTTAAAAAGCATATCCTATATAGGAGAACGCCCTGCAAGGAAAAAGCGCTTGCAGGGCGTGTTTGTTGCATAAGAAAAAACGACAAGCTTAACACTTGTCGTTTGGTGGTACGCCCGGCTGGATTCGAACCAGTGGCCTACAGAGTCGGAGTCTGTCGCGCTATCCAACTGCGCTACGGGCGCATATTCTGCTGCCTTTCTGACAACGAAAGTTATTATACCATACCGATTTTGAAATTGCAAGCCCTAATTTTCATTTTTCCCTTCGGCAAAGTTCGGGTGTGTGATAAAGCAGGCCGGAACAGGGGATTTCTATGGAAAAACGGCGCAGCGGAGCGGGGTTTCGGAATGCGCTTATAAAATGATGGCACACTGCTTCAAATTCCCGGCAGGCCTTGCCCACACTATATATTCAATCTTCCAAACCGGAAAAAGGGGACAGATTTCCGAAATAATTTTTTCGGTTCGTAGTTTTGCACAAAAACCAGAGAAAAACTTTGGCTTGACCGGAAAAATCATTTTTGTTATACTTAAAGAGGAGATTTGGTCAGAAATTCTGTCTTTTCCCGGAAGGAATAAAAAAGCTGGTTGCTCTAAAAAGAAATAGTGATAAAACTTAACTTTTTTATCAAAAATATCTTGCGGGAATCGTTTTTCTGTAGTATACTATTTTTAGTATACATTGCGAAATTTATTTCGGAGGAAAAGCTGCTGCTTTTGCTTTTTCTCCATGGAGGTGTCAACTGGAAATGAAAACACAGGACGCCCTGCGCCAGGCTGCGCAACAAGTAATGGAACAGGTTGGAACGGTGATCTTCGGGAAAGAAAGGGTCATTCGCCAGATTATGACCGCCTTTGTGGCAAACGGCCACATTTTGTTGGAGGATATCCCCGGCGTGGGGAAAACCACGCTGGCGCTGGCCTTTTCCAAAGCCATGGAGCTGGAATATCACCGGATTCAATTTACCCCCGACGTGCTCCCCGCCGATCTTACCGGGTTCTCCATTTACCGCCGGGAGGAAGAACAGTTCGTCTATCAACCGGGCAGCGTGTTCTGCAATCTGCTGCTGGCGGACGAAATCAACCGGACTTCCCCGAAAACCCAGTCGGCATTGTTGGAGGTAATGGAAGAACGCCGGGTGACGGTGGAAGGGGTTACCCGCCCGGTGCCCTCTCCTTTTCTGGTCATTGCCACCCAAAACCCGCTGGGCTCTGTTGGCTCTCAGCCGCTGCCGGAGCCGCAGGTGGACCGCTTTATGATCTCCATGTCCATCGGTTATCCGGATTACGATGGGGAATTGCGGATGGCCAAGAGCATCGGCCAAAAAAGCCGCCTGGATGATGTCTCGGCGGTGCTCAATCAAAAGACCTTGCTGGAGATTCAAAATCAGGCTTGTAATGTACATCTGAAGGACACCCTCTATCGTTATTTGGTAGAGCTGATTCAGGCCACCCGCACCCATCCCTATGTAGAGCAGGGGGGAAGCCCCCGTGCCACCATTGCGCTGGTACGGCTGAGCCGAGCGTCTGCCTGGCTGGACGGCCGGGATTATGTCACGCCTCAGGACGTAGAGGAGCAGCTCCCTTATGTTCTGCGGCACCGGCTGGTGCTGGGAGCGGACGCCAAATTGGCGGAAGTTACTCCCGAGCAGGTTATTTCCGACGTGCTCCAGTCCGTGCACCGCCCCACCCTGGAGAAGGACTGAAATGAAAAAGATAATATACCTGCTTGCGCTGTTGGCAACGGTGGGGATCGGCGCAGTTTACCGGGTGGATCTGCTGTTTGCGTTGGGAATTGCTGAAATTCTGGTCTGGGTCTGTTTGGCGGTGATCACCAGGCTGCACCGCAAGCACTTGAAGCTGGGCTTTGAAAAGCAGCTTGCCACCACCATTCGCCAGAAAAAAGCGCCCTGCTCCCTGCGGGCGCAGAATACCAGCCGTTTTGCCATTGCGCAGTTCCGGGCCCGTTTGTGGTATGGTTATTATTGGGAGAAAAAGCCGAAAAAGATGTACCTGTACGGTTCGCTGGAGGGCAGGGAGGTGCAGCACAGCCGGGTGGAGCTTCCCGCCCTTTCCTGCGGCTTCCTTCAGCTCAGGCTGGATCGCATCCGTGTGTACGATTGGTTCGGCCTGACCTCTGCCCGATGCAAGGACAGCCCCCGCTGTCTGCTGGCGGTATTGCCTCCAACCCAGGCAATGACGGTGGAGCTTTCTTACCGTTCGGCCGGGGACAGCGCCGCCCTGCTGCTTCGTTCTCTCCCCCAGCAAAACGGGGATTCGGAGGAAATTCGCCAGCTTCGGGAATACCAGGACGGGGATCAAACCCGCAGCATTCATTGGAAGCAAAGCGCCCGCACGGATAAATTGTGGGTAAAAGAATACGAACAGCAGTCCGACCGATTGGTGGAGCTGCATTTGGTTTGGACGCAGTTCCGGTTCGCCCGGCCCCAGCAGCGGGAAGGGTTTTATACGATCCTGTCCTCACTGCTTTACGGTTTGCTGCGTGCCCTTCCCCAGGTACCGGTGTACTGGACGGAAGAAGAAAGAGGCCCCCGGAGTATGCTGCTCAATTCGGAGGAAGGGATCACCGATTTGCTGCTCCAGCTGTACCATTTGGAGCAGGGGAGATCCCTTGCCGTGGACCATCCGGCGCCGCCCATTGCGCAGAAGGGCCGGATTATGCGGCTGGAATTTACCTCCGGTTTGCAGCTGCGGGAGGACCGTAAAGTGCTCTGCGATTTCTCCTCCCAACAGTATTCTCAGCAGCTTTCCCGTTTTACATTGCGGTTATAGGGGGTGACAGCCTTGGAACAAATTGCTGCGGCAAAGAAAAAATTCAGATATTGGTTCTGGCTGACCCCTTTGTTCTTATTCATTGGCCTCTGCGGAATCTGGTTTATGCTTGCCGGCGGGGAAGAAATCATCATCTTTTGGCCCTGGCCGGTTCTGCTGGCGCTGGCCCTGCTGGTCCCCTTTGGCTGGATGCTGGAAAAGCGCCCAAAGTGGGTGAAATGGGGGCTGCTGCTTTTGCTGGGACTGCTGGGCTTGGTGTTCTGGCTCTTTCAGACCGATCTGGTCAATCAGTTTTATCCCCTGCTGCAAAGTGTACTGGGGGGAAGGCCCGACCCCGTGGACGTTACCGGCGCAGTGGCCTTCCTCACAGCGGCGGTGACCTGGCTGCTGCTTGCCTGCCTTTGGGCGAAGCAGACCTGGCTGGTGTGGGTGCTGGGGACGGCGCTGCTGATTGCCCCGCCGCTGCTGGGGTTTTCCACAACCTGGCCGACACTGTTCTGCCTGGTGATATTTCTGGTGGGCTTTGCTGCTTTGGTTTATGGAAAACGGTCCAGCCGCCGGCGCAAGGTGGTGCTCCGGGGAACATCCCAGGCGGTTTCCGTTCAAAAAAGCAGCCTTTCCGCCGTGGCGTTGGCGCTGGTGGTGCTGCTGGCAGGATTGCTGGCGGTGAACTGGTTTGGCGATTCCTTATATTATCTGTCCGGCCGGATCCAGTATCGGGTTGCCCAGGTGCAGCAGATCATCCTGCCCTTTGCCTCCAATTCCACCATGTCCAATAACGGCGTCATCAGCCGAAGCAGGCCCTTTTTTTCCGGGGAAGAACAGATCGCTGCCTATACCGATCTGCCCCCTGACGAAACCATCTATCTCAAAGGCTTTACCGGCGGAGAGTATCAGGGCGGTTCCTGGGGCGAAATAGAGGAAAGCCAGCTCTTTCAAACCATTGAGGAGGATATGACCGAAGGCTGGAACAACCGCAGCGCCGCCGTGTTCCGCTATCTCTACTATAATCTGAATCAGTGGACCCTTCGGGAAAATGCTCCCCAGCCCCGCAATCTGACTTTGATGGGGATTTATGGCCGGGATAACAGCTGGTATCCCCCGTATTACTATTATTGGAATACCTCCTACAGCATTCCGGACGGCTATCGCTTTTCCTACTATCAGCTTTCAGAGATTGATGTGGATTGGAACGCCATAGATCCTTCCCAGGAATACCTGGCGGAGAATTACCGCCTGATTCAGGACGGTTATCAGGAACAGGCTCTTTCGGTCTATACTCAGGTCCCGGAAGAGCTCGTGCCCCAGCTTACGGAGCTTTGCCGGGACAATCCCCAGGAAGAGCTGGAGGATATCATTGCCTTTATCCGCACCACCCTGCACACGCATCTGCGCTATACCACCTCCCCCGATACCATCCCCTACAACGTGGATCCGGTGGAATATTCCCTCTTTGAGGGACATGAAGGCTATTGCCAGCACTTTGCTTCGGCAGCGGTACTCATGTTCCGGCTTTACGGCATTCCCGCCCGTTATGTTTCCGGCTATGCCGTGGACCCCGAGGATTTTGAAATTCAGGAGAACGGGGAGTACCGGGCCTCCATCTCGGACTTAAATGCCCATGCCTGGCCGGAGATCTTTTTGGAGGATTATGGCTGGATACCCATTGAAGTAACCTTTGATGATTTTTACAATACTCTGCCAACGGATGAGGAAACCCAGTCCCAAACCTCTTCTACCCTTTCTGCTGTCTCTTCCGTTTCCGCACAGCAGAACGAATCGGAGCTTTCCACCTCCTCGCTTTTGGAAGGAGATGCCTCCAACTCCCAGGAGAACCTGGGGGATTCCGGCCTGCCGCTGTGGTTCTGGTGGGTGTTCGGCGGGGTCTTAACGGTCATGGTGCTGATTTTGGTGCTGCTGCTCTGGCGGGCCATGCGGCTCAGCCGGTTGAAGGCTGGGGCCAAGGCAAACACCAAAAAGAGAAAATTGAAACTTCCGAAAGCATTGAATAAGCTTTTGGATCGATTAAAAGGACTCAGCGCTCATCTTCCATATTGGATGCAGCGCAGTTCCGGCGGTGTTCGTGGCGAATGGAGCCGGATGATCCGGGTGTTGGAATTTGGCGGCTTCTGGGAAGAAACGCAGCAGCCCGCCGAAGAATATTTCCGCAGCCATCCCCAGGCCAACCCCTTCCTGACGCCGGAGGAAATGCTCCGGGTGTTGGAGATTGTGGGTCAGGCAGCGTATGGGAAAAACCCGGTGGATTCAGCCCAGGCTCAGTTTGTACAGGATGCCTACCTTCGCACCGCCAAAGGCGTGTACCAAACGCTGCCCTGGGTTCGCAAAATCTGGTTCAAGTGGTTCTGGGTGGCGCTGTAATCCCCAAAGGCGTTTGGCGTTGTGCCAAACGCTTCGCCCAAACAAAACCATAATCCCCCCTCGACGGCTTTGGAAAGAAGTTTCTTCCCGGGCCGTCGAGTTTTGGCTTTCTCAGAAAAGAAATGGAAATTTCGGGAAAACCCGCAGTTTTTCATCCGCTTTCCGGCTTTTCTTTTGACAATGGCGGTGAAGTCTAGTATAATATTCATTTGAAAGCGAAAGCAGAAACAGAAGGGGGCAGGCCTGTGAATTATCTGGTGTTGGATCTGGAATGGAATCAGCCCATGGATCCCGGTGCGCCGCAGCTTCAGGGCCTGCGGACCACCTTAAACGGCGAGATCATTCAAATCGGGGCAGTGGCGCTGAATGAAAACAGCCAGATCACCGGCACCTATACCTGGCTGGTGCGCCCCACCTTTTTGTGGCAGATGCATTATCATGTCCGCTCCCTCACCGGCCTTACCATTCAAAAGGTGAAGAAAGGCATCCTCTTTCCGGAAGCAAACCGGCAGCTTTCCGCTCTCTGCGGGCCGGATACCCTGATTTTAACCTGGGGGCCGGACGATATCCACATCCTTCGCCAGAATCTTCTCCTCCATGATTTGGAAGATTGGGTGGGGGAATGGTGCGATCTTCAGCTGGTATATGCCCGGCAGATGGGGGAAAAGGGACAAACCTCCCTGCAATCCGCTATGGAAGCCCTTCATATTCAGGCGGATCGCCCGGCTCATGACGCTTTGAACGACGCTTGGTTCACCGCTCTGGTGGCCCAGAAATTGGATTTGAAGCTGGGGCAAAAGCAGTATCGGGAATACGCTCAGCGGCAAAAAGAAAAGAAGCAGGCTCAGGCCAAACGGCGGCAGAAATATCCCCTTTCCGGCGAAACCGGGGCAGGGTACGCCCATCGGGGAGACGCCTTTCAGGATCCCCGTTTAGGCCGGATGCGCTGCCCGGATTGCAAGCATCCTTTAAAACAGACCTCCTGGTTCAAGCTGGACAAACGGCGGTTTGTTGCTTTGGGCGTTTGCCCCAAGCACGGCCGGTTTATCGGCCAGATCCGTTTGATCCGCTCCCAACAGGAAAACAAATGGCGTGGAAAACGCTCCATTTATGCGGCCAGTCCGGAAAAGCTGGCCCAGTTTGAAGCGGTGCGCCAAAAAAGAACAACCCGGCAGCCCCGGGTCAAAAAAGGAGGTTAAGTTTTGCCGGAGTTGATGATGGCCATGAGCGGGGGGGTGGATTCCTCCGCCGCTTTGCTGCTGCTAAAGGAACAATATCAGATTACCGGTGCCACCATGCTGCTTTATTCTCCGTCGGATCAGCAGGGATGCGGTTCTTTCCGGGAAGCAGAGGACGCAAAAGCCGTGGCGGATAAATTGGGGCTGCCCCACCTCATTCTGGATTTCCGGACGGAGTTCCGCCGCCGGGTGATGGAGCCGTTTTCCCGGGATTATTTTCGGGGGGAAACCCCCAATCCCTGTATCGAATGCAACCGTTACCTGAAATTCGGGGCGTTGTTGGAGGAAGCTTTGAAGCGGAACATTCCCTATCTGGCCACCGGCCATTATGTCCGCAAGGGCTATGATCCGGCTTCCGGCCGGTATTACCTTTATAAAGCGGCGGACGAAAGCAAAGACCAGAGTTATGTGCTTTACCATCTCAGCCAGCGCCAGCTTGCCCATGCCGTGTTCCCGTTGGGAGAATATACCAAACCGCAAATCCGTGCCCTGGCGGAACAGGCCGGATTGGTCACGGCCAAAAAAAAGGACAGCCAGGATATCTGCTTTGTGCCGGATGGAGATTATGTAGGATTTCTCCGCCGGTTTGATTCCCGAACCTGCCCCCCGGGAAAATTTATTGACCGGCAGGGAAGGGAATTGGGGGAACACCCCGGCATTATTTACTACACCGTCGGCCAGCGCAAGGGCCTGGGGGTCACTTTTGGCAAGCCTATGTATGTACTGGCCAAAGATGCCGCCCGTCATACCGTGACCCTGGGGGAGAACCAGGAGCTGTTTTCCCGCCGGGTGTTGGTGAACCGGCTCTGCTGGATGTATCTTCCGGGCATTACCGAACCGGTGCGGGTCCAGGCGAAACTGCGGTATAATATGAAGGAACAGCCCTGTACCCTGATCCCCCACGGCAGCGATCAGGTGGTGCTGGAATTCGATGCGCCCCAGCGGGCCGCCGCACCGGGGCAGTCGGCGGTGTTTTATCTGGAAGATAAAGTGGCCGGAGGCGGCGTAATCGTTTCCTCCCTGCCTGAGGAATAAAAAGAGAACAGCCGCCTGTGGCAGCAGACGGCTGTTTGGAGAAAGGAGTACCAGGAAACGGCAATTCAAAACGGCTCGGCGGCGGGCGGGTTGTCCATCACCCCGGGGCGGCCATCCTGACCGGCCGGCCCAAACGGGGAACCTCCAGCGGCCAAGCCACCGTGAATTGATCCGCATCCTTAGGATACACCAAACATCCCGTCCGGTTTGTCGAAGCCGGTCGGCAAGCAAAAATTTGATTTTAGGAGCGCTGTTATGCTGTTGGTCAACGCCCGGCTGGAACCGGTGGAAACTCCCGCTGTAGCCAGGGGCTTTTTGCAGATTCAAGATGGAAAGATCATCGCTTTGGGCAAGATGGATTCTCCGCTGCCCAAAGAGGAAGAGGTTTATGATCTGTCCGGCTATACCATTTATCCGGGGTTTATTGATGCCCATTGCCATTTGGGAATGTGGGAGGACGGATTGAACTTTGAAGGGGATGACGGCAACGAGCAAACCGACCCGGTGACCCCGCAGCTTCGTGCCATAGATGCCGTCAATCCCATGGAACACTGTTTTGCAGAGGCTTTGGAAGGGGGGGTTACCACCGTCCTGACCGGCCCCGGCAGCGCCAACGCCATCGGCGGAAGCTGGTGCGCCATGAAAACCATGGGCCGAAGGGTGGACGATATGGTGCTCAACCCCAACGTGGGCATGAAGTTTGCCCTGGGGGAAAACCCAAAAACCGTTTATCATGACCGGGATGAAACCCCGGTGACCAGAATGGCGGTGGCCGCCCTGATACGGGAACAGCTTCAGAAAGCCAAGGAATATCAAAAGGCCAAGCGCAAGGCCAAGCGGGAGGAGGGCGATCCCCCGGAATACGACGCCAAGTGTGAAGCGCTGCTGCCGGTATTAAAGGGAAAGTGCAAGGCTTTCTTCCATTGCCATCGGGCGGACGACATCTTCACCGCCATTCGCATCGCCAGGGAATTTTCCCTGGATCTGGTGCTGGTTCATGCCACCGAAGGCTATCTGGTGGCAGATATCTTACAGCAGGAACAGGCCAAGATCATTGCCGGCCCCGTGCTCTGCGATCGCTCCAAACCGGAAATGGGGAAGGCCTCCATTGAAAATGCCGCCAAGCTTTGGCAGGCAGGCCTGCCCTGCGCCATCTGCACCGACCATCCGGTGATCCCCATTCAGTACCTTCCCCTGTCGGCGGGAATTGCCATTCGGGGCGGGCTGGACCGGGATCAGGCTCTGGCCGCCATCACCCTCCTTCCTGCCCGGCTTACCGGATTGGCCCATCGGGTGGGCAGTTTGGCGGTAGGGAAGGACGCCGATTTGGTTGTGGCCAAGGAGGATATTTTTTCTTCGTATTTTATCCCTTCGGCGGTGTTTTGCAATGGAAATCTGGCCGCCCAAGGAACGGATTCACCCTTTAGAAAGCAGGTTGAAAACAATGCGTGAACTCTCTGTCCATGAGATTACCGCTGCGGTGCGGGATCTCTGCATCCAGGCCAATATGGTGCTGCCGGAAGATTTGAAGGAAACCATCGGCTGCCGCCGTCGGCAGGAGCCGTTTGGGCTGGCAAAGCAGATTTTGGGGGATTTAGAGGAAAACCTCGCCGCCGCCGGTGAGCTTCAGGTTCCGATCTGTCAGGATACCGGTATGGCAGTGGTGTTTTTAAGCCTTGGCCAGGAGGTCCATCTGGTGGACGGCGATCTCAATGAAGCGGTAAACGAAGGGGTGCGCCAGGGCTATGAACAGGGCAAACTGCGCAAATCCATCGTCAGGGACCCCCTGCGCCGGGTGAACACCAATGACAACACCCCCGCCGTGCTGCATCTTTCCATGGCGCCGGGGGAACAGGTGGAAATTACGGTGGCCCCCAAAGGATTCGGCAGCGAAAATATGAGCGGGATCAAAATGTTTACCCCTTCCGCTACCCGGGAAGACATTATAAATTATCTGACCTCCCACATTGCAAAGGCGGGAAGCAACCCCTGCCCGCCCATGGTGATCGGGGTGGGCATCGGCGGTGATTTTGAACTTTGCGCCTATCTGGCCAAAAAGGCTCTGTGCCGCCCGGTGAGCCGGCGCAATCCGGATGAATACTACGCTTCTATGGAAGAAGAACTACTGGAGCGGGTAAACGCTCTGGGCATCGGCCCACAGGGGTTTGGCGGAGAGACCACCGCCTTGGCAGTCAACATTGAAACCTTTCCCACCCATATTGCCGGCTTGCCGGTAGCGGTGAACGTGGGCTGCCATGTCACCCGGCACGCCCACCGGGTGCTGTAACGAAAGGAGAGCTATGGAAACAATCCTGCGCTACGCAGCGCCCTGCCAGTTTGGGCTGGAGGGCATTCTGGCCGGAGAATTGCGGCGGTTGGACGCCAAAGACGTTCTGGCGGAAAATGGCCGGGTGCTGTTTTCCGGCGGGCTGGAGATCCTGGCCCGGGCAAATCTTTGCTTGCGCACCGCCGAACGGGTGCAGATCCTTTTGGGCGAGTTTACCGCCAAAAGCTTTGAAGAGCTCTATCAGGGCATGAAGGCGCTGCCCCTGGAAGAATTTATCGGAAAAGCCGACCGCTTTCCGGTCAAAGGTTACAGCCTGAATTCCACCCTGCACAGTGTGCCGGACTGCCAATCCATCCTGAAAAAAGCGGCGGTGGATCGGCTGAAACAGCACTATCGCATCGACTGGTTCCCGGAAAAAAACGCCCTCTGCCAGCTTCAGTTTTCCATTTTAAAGGACAAAGTCAGCATCCTGCTGGACACCAGCGGCCCCGGCCTTCATAAACGTGGTTGGCGTGCCCACTCCAACGCCGCCCCCATCAAAGAAACTTTGGCGGCGGGCATTGTGGACTGCGCCCGGGTAAAGGGATACAGCACCGTCTGCGATCCTTTCTGCGGCTCCGGCACCCTGATCATCGAAGCGGCGGCCAAAGCGCTGAACATTCCCCCCTGCCTGCGGCGAAAATTTGCCGCTCAGGAATTCGGTTTCATGCCGGAAAGCATCTGGCAGCAGGAGCGGGCCCGTGGCCTGGATCTGATCCGCCGGGATGCAGAATTTCATGGATACGCCTGGGATTTGGACCCGGCCTGTGTAGAACTTACCCGGGAAAATGCCAAAAAGGCCGGACTGGGCAAACGGATTACCGTGGCCCAGCGGGACATCAGGGATTTCACCCCGCTTCCCAAAGGAATCACTCTCTGCAATCCGCCCTATGGGGAACGGATGCTGGATCAGCAGCAGGCCCGGCAGATTTACCGCACCATGGGAAAGGTTTTTACCCGCACACAGGGCGAAAGCTATTACATCATTACCCCGGATTCGGAGTTTCCTCATTGTTTTGGACAATCGCCGGATAAACAGCGCAAGCTGTATAACGGTATGTTAAAATGTTATCTGTATCAGTATTTCAAACCCCTTCCCGAAAGGAGCCACGGCCATGAATGAAAATCATCAACCCGCTCAACCTGCGCCGGTCACCTCACAGCCCGGTCCCAAGAAAAAGAAGGTCCCCTCCACCAATCAATTCTTCGCCAAAAACACCTGGAACATCTTTGTATATCTGCTCATCGGCGAATTCATGGCTTTGGTCATTGACATTGCTTTTCTGTTGGTGAATATTTTGGCGGTTCAAATCATCGTCACCATCGTCAACATTTTTGCCTACTGCGCCATGATTTCCTCTGCTGCTTGGCATTACGGCAATAAGGATCTCAACCGTTATCAATTCGGTCATACCGAAAAGAATCTCAAGCGGGGCTTCTGGGCCGGCTTGATTGTGAGCATCTATCCCCTGTTCTTCTGCGTGGGATTGATTTTGGCAAACCAGGGGTACATGCCTTACTTTGATGCGGTATATAAAATAGGCAACGGCGTTTTCTATCACTATTATAACTGGATCGCCAACGGCCTGGTGCCGGTACAGCTGAGCTGGTGGCAGCTTCTGGTGATCATCCTGCCCAATCTGATTACACCCCTCTGCACTACATTGGGATATTACTGCGGCTTCAAGGACATCGACGTTGTGAATCGGTTCCTTTACCGCCGCAACAAACAACCGCAGCCGGAAAACCCCGAAAAGAAGGACCGTGCCGGATTTTTATAATACCGGCCATTGGTTCCCATTTCTGAAAATACCCAAAGGAAGCGCCGCCGGGATATCCCGGCGGCGCTGTGATTTTATGTAGTTTGATTTTCCGGGGCGCTCCAAATAGGAGCAAAACAGGGCGCAATCTCGCCAATGGCTTTTACCACCTGCTCAAAACCAAATTCCTTGTGGTTTTCCAGGTAAGCGTAATACCCGCCCTGAATGCTGTAGGAAAGGTAAACGTGAAATTTTACGTCGTCTTTGGCCTGAGGAAACCGCTGATGGAGAAAAGATTTTAACTGTTGCTCGATCTTAATAGGCAGCACGGCGGTTTGGCTGCCGGAAAACAGTAAATCTATTTCCTTTTGGTGCCGGTGAAACGAGGAAAACAGTGTGGCGGTAAGTTGGGAGGGGTGCAGCAAAATTTCGTCGGTATGGGGAATTTCCTGCAGGATCTCTTGGAGGACTTTGGTTTGCAGCTGGTCGGCCAGCTGATAAATATCCCGATAGTGCAGGTAGAATGTCCCCTTGTTGATTTCCGCCTGCCGTGCCAGCTCTGTTACCGTGATCTGCTCCAACGGTTTTTGCTCCAAAAGGCGGAGAAAGGCGCTGCGTATACTGCGCTTGGTTTTCACGATTCGCAAATCCATCCGGGCCGCCTCCTTTTTCCTGAGTTTTTCTCCATTATAGTAGAATAAACGACTATAGTCAAGTAATAAAAAGCAGCGGAAAAAATTCCCGCTGCTTCTCTGTTAGTCAAAATTAGGATTAAAGGCGTAGATGTTTTTCTGGTTGAGCTGGCTCTGAACCCGGTTGAGGCACTCTCCAAACCGTTGATAGTGAACGATTTCCCGCTCCCGCAAAAACTTGATCACATCCCGCACATCCGGGTCGTCGGTCAGGCGGAGAATATTGTCATAGGTGAGCCGGGCTTTCTGTTCCGCCGCCAAATCTTCCGTCAGATCGGCGATGGCATCGCCGGAAACTGAAAGGGTTTCGGCGGAAAAAGGCGTGCCGGAAGCCGCCTGCGGATAGATGCCGGTGGTGTGATCGACAAAGTAGGCGTCGAATCCGCTGTCACGAATCTGTTTGGGGGTCAGGTTCCGGGTGAGTTGGTAAAGAACGGCGCTGACCATCTCCATATGGCTGAGTTCGTGCACACCGAAAAAGTATCCATCAAAAACCGCCAATCAAAGCGCCGACTGCATTTGCCAGCCGGCTTTTATTTTCGAGGGATTTTCGGATACAGGGTGATCTCAAAGCTATCGGGCTTGCCGCCGTTTTTCAGCCCCTTTTCTTTGACGTACACTACCTTTTCCAGTACGTCCTTTAGCAGATCGTTTTTTTCTTGTGGGGAGGAAAGGCCATCATATACTTCAAGCAACCGCTCCACTTTAGGGATGATGGTGTGAAAACTTTTTTCTCGTTCCTGTTCGCTTTCCAGTTCCGCTTCACGCTGCCGCAAGGCTTCCTCCGCATTTGCGATGCGCTCAGATAGGATTTTGGAGCGCTCGAAAAAGGTATCTTTGTCATAGACACCCTGCTCCAAAAAATCATAGGCATTGCTTGCCTGCTTTTTTAAGGTGTCTATATCCTTTTGTGCTTTTTCGATGGAATTTTCCAAAAAAGGAATCTGGGAGGGGAGGGAATGGCTATCTTTCCCCCAGTGCAGCTTGTACCCTTCCAGCCAATCGCTCAAAGCTGATATAACCCGCCGCTCCACCAAAGGAAGGCTGGAGCTGACGTTGTGGCAATCAGGGTTGGGGCAGCAAAGATACTCAAATCCGTTCTTCTGTGGCTTTCTGGCTATTTTTTTACCGCACATTCCGCAGATCAAAATGCCGGACAAAGGATTGTTGATAGCATACGGATCACCGGGCCTTGGGTGTGTGTTTTGCTTGTAAAGCTCCTGTACACGGTCCCAGGTTTCTTCTGACACCAAAGCCGGATGCAGCCCGTCGCATATCTCATACTCACCCGGCTTTGAGCGTGGCTGATGGACCACGACTTCCCCGTTCTTCATATGCTTCACACATTTTCGCCACGCCCATCGGATTTTACCCACATAGATCGGATTTGCAAGTATATCTCGGATTGACGGGTAAGTCCACTTCCCGCCAGTCTTTGTCTTTACACCCAAGCCGTTCAAGCGCCTTACGATTTCGCAGATCCCGATACGGTGGAATGCCCCAGCGCCGTCCGCCTCTCCATTTGCGTACCAGTCAAAAATCTGGCGGATCACAGCGGCCTCTTCTTCCACGGGCTCCAGAGTGTATCCCTTATCACCCTTGATTCGAACCCGGCGGTACCCGTATGGGTCACGGCTTCCAACATACTTGCCCTCATGCACCGATGCAAGCCGTCCACGCTGCAAGCGGCGGTTGATCGTCTTATACTCACGACGGGACATAAAAAGTCCAAACTCAAAGTATTCCTCGTCGTACTCATTGTTGGGGTCATAAGTTTTCACGGGGGTGATGATTCTGGTGTCGGAAAACTTAAAAGTCTGAGCCACAATGCCCTGGTCTATCGTATCGCCCCGGGCAAGACGCTCCACTTCCATCACAAGCACACCAGCCCAAACGCCCTGCTCCACTGCCTGGAGCAGCTTTTGCATTTCCGGCCTTGCGGCGATGGATTCACCGGATACGATCTCTCGATAGATGTGAGTGACGTTCAAGCTCATCCGCTTGGCCAGCTCCATAAGCGCCTTTTCGTGGCGGGCAAGGGTTTCTCCTTCGCCCCTGGCTTCTGCCTCTGCATCGGCACGGGATTTTCGCAGGTATAGGCAGTACTGGGCGGATGGATGATAAGATTTGTTTTGCACAGTATAGAGCTCCTTTCAAAATACCCCGGCGCTAGGCCGGGGTGGATCGTTTATTGCGGCGTGAGATTAAAGGTGGCTTCGTGCCGAGTAGAGTAGCTATCATACTCTTCCACGGTCAGCGTAAACGGGCCGGGATTGTCCACGGCGATACACGCCTGAGCATTGCAAGTGGCGCCAACGGGTGTTTCATCGGGATATCTGTCCGTAGGAAGCGGATACGAGTACCCGACCACTCCGGCGGAATCCACGATGGTTTCCATATCAAGGTTTATATACAAATCCATGATACTTCCCTCGTAACCGAGATTTGTATAAGTGTAGTCGATGATATAAACTGCGCCGGGGGTCTTATCGGAAAACTGGTTGCGGTCTGAAGTTTCACTCACGCCCGTAATGGTCAGGCTCCATTGGCCATCTACCGTCCAAGTGTCGCCGATACCATACGTAGTGGGTTCGGGCGTTTCGTAGGGATTTTCGCTGGTGGCCAAAGCAGTACAAGCGCCATTATCAAATAGGGCGATTACGTAGTTCCTGTCCTGGTCTACCCACCCAACCGAAACGAGGCCATAGATATACCCTTCGCTCGTAGGAGAGTAGTCCATACCAAAATCGCCGTCCAGAGCATCCACAAACTCGGTGTAGGACATGCCCTCCTGAAGCGCCGAAATCTCAATCCGACTGAATGTACCACTGTGCGTAGGCTCCATGTTGTCGATGGCGGTTTGATCAAAAGGATCAGCGTTTTGCAGAATGTAGTCGGTGATATCCATATCACCATCCCCGTCCATGTCGGTGGTGGCTATACCGTCCGCAGTGATAGTATACGGCTCAAACCCCAGCGCATACACCGTCACGCCGATAGCTGCCGACAGAAAAACGCAGACGAAAACAAGCTGCACAATCCCCCTACTTTTCCCGATGGGTTTTGCCAGCGCACAGAAAATGCCAGAAAGAACGCCCATGATAAAAACGACGACGCCGCCGATCAGGGCGATCATATCCAGAACAAATAGCAAGGTCATCAGCCAATCCGGGCGGGAATCCAAAGGAGAAAAAAGGATCACAATCCCAAAAAGGAAGTACCAAACCGCTGCTGCAGCGATGCCAAAAAAAGAAAGGGAGGAAGCAATGCGGCTTTTGCCGATAGCAGAAAGGCCGAAGAAAGAGGCGACCATTGGTAAAAGAGTGGCGATGATGAGAGTAACTACGTGGTTGTTTGCGGTTAAAGCGTATAAAGTGGCGGTGGCTACCGCTCCGATCAGATTCAGCAGGGCGGTGATTGCCCCAAGCACCCGGGCGGTTTTGATGCGACGCCGCCGGCGATCCATATCGATGGCATTCTGCATCTCCTGCTGGGGAGAAATCGGCTGAACGGGCTGCACCGGTGGCGGAGCCATTGCGATAGGTGGGGTTTGAGGTTGATTTTGTTCCATGGTTTATTCTCCTTCTAGCTTGTTGGACATTTCATAATTTTTTGCTGATATAAAAATTTATGAATTCATAAGCGTTTCATTTATATCATTCCAAGTGTCTATCAAAGAATCGTAAGCGCTGGTATCTTGTTTGGAAGCACATCCGGCGAAAGAAAGCAGCACACAAGCTGACAAAACGAAAATCAAAATTCTTTTTTTCACTTGTATTCCCCTTTACATTTTATATGAAAGTGCATGTTTTAATATCCGTTAGCCTGAGCGCCATACACGGCCTGTTCGTGGGTGAATCCTTCGTATTCCAATTGGCTGATGAGTTCGTCTCGAGAAAAAGCCATCAATTCAAGATAGCTTGCGGCGGATTTAGCGGCTTGCTCATTCCAGTTTGCACCGCAGTGATCCGCTCCGTATGTAGCTTGTGCGGTGGTAAATCCTTCATACTCTAACTGATCAACCAATCCGGTATAAGAAAAAGCCATGATACTGAGATAGTTTTGTGCCGATCTCAATGCCTGCGCATTCCAGTCCGCCCCGCAGTGATCGGCGGCGTAAGTTGCCTCAGCGTTAGAGTATCCTTCATACTCTAACTGATCAACCAATCCGGTATAAGAAAAAGCCATAATCGAAAGATAGCTTTGAGCAGATTCCAAGGCGTTTCGCTGTCCTGTAGAAATACCGGGCGTTGGTTCCGGTGTGGCAGGCGTTTGGGGGGCTGATGCCGGTGCAGAGGGGGTAGTGGTTTGGGGTGCTGGAGAAGGTGTTGAAGCCGTAGTTTGCTGTGTCGATGTAGTAGACCCGGAATTGAGTGATTGAGAATTAGACGAAGAATTCGATATAGCAGATTCCGTTTCATCTTGGGCCGTCCCAGAACTGCTGGTTCTGGAAATAACACGAGAATAGGAGCGACCGCTGTCACGTGTAGTAGCATTACACGCCACAATAACAACGATCAAAATTACAATCAAACATGCCGCAAGAAGTATCCAGGGCCATTTTTTGCGGGGTGGTTTTGGTTTGTTGGTATTATATTTCTCTGTGGGAGTTTGGCACACAGGGCAATTTTTCAGATTGGTTCTTTTCCCGCATTTTGGACAAATATTGTCATCGGAAACCGTTTTTTGAATACTTGCTTTATAAAGAAGCTGCCGGTTTATTTCAGTGTGACACACTGGACAGGTATTCGATAGGCACTCATGACCGCAATTTGGGCATTTCATTATATCAGAACCTTTCAAAAAAGAGTTGTGACACAAGAATACCACATTTATCGTCATTTACCTATCGACATTTTCAACAAAAATTTCACAAAATTTTCTACATTTAAAACAGTCCTATTTTTAGACCAGTTTTTATTTTCTGAAAATTTCTCCTTGACAAAAAAGAACATCTGTTCTACCATAGAGATCAAGAAGTCGGAAAGGGTGGTAAGATGACGATAAAAGAGCAACTGATCGAAGAAATCGAAATCCTTTTGCAGCGCTTGACCGAAGAGGAACTGGAAATGGTGTATCAGATGGTGAAGCAATGGAGCGATAGGAAATGAAAAGGGCTGGCCTTTAAGGGTCAGCCTTTTCTTTTTGTTCCTTCTTTTCTTTTAGCTGCGCCCATTTTGTGAGCACCGTTTCGCTGAGGTCTGCAAGCTGATGAAGCTGTTCTTTGTCCAGGCTGGCCAGTGCCAGGCAAAAACTGCGGATAAAGTCGTCATCATCCATCTTTAAAATGTCGGAAAAGAAGGAAACAAGCTGTTCGCTTCGGCTTTTAGGTAAGTACATTTCTCCTTCGCCAGTGCGGAGCCATACTTCGCTGACGCCAAACTCACGGCAAATCGAAAAAATAATGGCATCAGACGGAGAACGAAGCCCGAGTTCGTAGTTCCCGACGGTATTGCCCTTAACGCCGATCTTTGCTCCAAAATCCGACTGATTGAGCTTGACGGATTTTCGTACTTCCTTAATGCGATCTTTGAGCACCTGGTTTCACCTCCGTTCTGAGTACTATTATATAGCAAAAATCCCACGTTGTCAATATTTTTTCAAAAAAACGCTTGACAAATCCCACGTTGTAGTGGTATACTAATCACATAGTCAAGAAAGGAGGTGCCACCATGACCGATATCAAGTTGATAGCAGAGAAACTTTCCGGCTTTACCCCGGAAGAGCAGGAGGACATCATCAAGATTGGGACTGCGATTCAGCAGCTTCCGCCGGCGCAGCGTGAGTTTATCCGTGGCGGTGCCGTGGCCCTGTCCATGGTATCCAACCGGGAAGAAAAGAAAGGAGCCTGATCGCCATGAAAAAGGAAAAGGAGCCGAAAGAACCAAAGCGGGACATCACCGACGGCCCGCAGCTTTGGGCGTGGTTTATCCCGTGGGGGCTGTTACTGGGGGCAATTGTGATTTCTTTAGTCAAAATTTTTATTTTACGATAGAAATCAACAAGGCAAGGATGGCGATTCCGGTTGTGATCCAATAAGGGATCCATTTTTCGATGAAGCGGCCTTTTCGGTAAATCAAAAAGTCGCTTCCGGATTCAGTGATCACTGCTTTGCCAGTGCGTTTACCTAACCCGCCTTTCACCGGGATGAAGTACTCTTTCACAAAGCCAAAGCGAAGCAGACGTGGGACGGCTTCCATGGGGATTGGTTCTTGCCTGGATTTTTTAAGAAGACGTGTTTCGGAAGGGGTCAGTTTGATCTGATTGAAGTCAACCATAAACGAATCCTCCTTTTGGATACTATCCTATCGTGGATTTGCTTTGATGTCAAGAAAGGAGCCCGATCATGGTCAAACTCACAAAGAAAACCGCCGAAACCCTGATCCGCCGCTACTTCCGGGGGGCGGTGGTCGTAGGGGAACACGGAAACGGCGGTGCCCGGACTTACCGGGCGAAAATGGGTGATCTGTCGGCAGTCTGCGCAAACGACTGGATCACCGGCAACGGAAAAATTATCTTGATCATTTCTGACAGCCGGGGAAACGGCACGATCAAGATGTATTTTGACCCAAAAACCTTAAAGCGTGTGCTTTAGGGGGAAAAGGAGGTGTGGAAGATGGTAAAGCTCACAAAAACAATGGCGACGATCATCGCCGCAAGATACTTCCCCCGCTGCAAGCTGGAACGCCTAAAAGGATATACAGGCCAGATTGTTTTCGGGGCCTCAACTGGATATTTGACTCTGGAAATTGAAAATGACTGGCGCATGGAGGACGGATATATCCGGGTTTGGCTCAGAAACGCAAGGGGCGAAGGGAACATCATGATCAAAATAGACCCGAAAACCATGGAACCGGTGTAGGGGACAACCCACCCCGCATAAAATCGGGAAAGGAAGGAGGAAAGAAAAATGCCGCAAGAGGAACAACCCCAAATCGCCGAGGAATTTATGATCGGCAATACAAAAGTGAAAATCGCCACAAATCACTGCGTGGCGCCGGATGAGGTGCAGCCAATCTTGGACCGGATTGCGCAAAGGGCTCTGGCGGCTTTTTCTGCGCAAAGTTATCGGGAGCAAAACGAAAAGGCCGGGGCGTAAGGCCCCGGCGGAATTGTCATCTGCTAAGGAGGTAAAAAGATGGTATCTGCGTGGATTTGTGGATTTTTGTGCCTTTGCGCCGCCGTGTTCGGCCTGGCGCTGGGTATGACGGTCACCTGTCTGATGGTGACCACAAAAGAAGATCGAAAGGAAGAAAAATCAGATGGAGAATGAAAAGGTAAAAAAAGAGCTTTTCCACAGCGTAAAGTACTGCACCGATGCGATGGACGCTATCGTGCGGGCGGTGGAAGCCATGGGCTGGACCGATGATCTCATGGCCTACGCCAAAGAGCTGGACAAAGAAAAGGAGGAAGAAGGCCATGACGGAGGTTGAAGTCGTAAAGAAAAGTGTCTGCCTGCTGGCCAAAGCCGCTTTGGAACTGCTGAAAAAATACGGCGACCAGGAAGCTGCCGATCGGTTTTTTGCCATGATGGAAGTGGCGGACAGGCTGAAATGGAAAGAGGACGTGGTGAGCTATCTCAAGGAGGCGGGATTGGATGTACGCTTTTCTTGAATGGCTGGTCCAGCGGGCGGCCCTGGACCCGGATGCTTTTTCCTGCGCCATCATCGTGGCCATGCTGATGGTGACGATGATCGCCGCTGTGGTGATTTGGTTTTGCGGTGTGGCGGTGTACAACCTTCTCCGGCATCGGAGCCGGAAGAAAGGAGAACGCCATGGGGGAAAAGAAAAAGAAGCAGATACCGCCGGAAGAGGTAGAAAAGCTGCTTAAGCGGCTCTATCTCAGCGGCTGGAAAACGGCGCAGATCGCCAAACGGGTCAGCTTGCCGGTGGCGGAAGTGGAACGCCGCCTGCCAGGAATCAGGAAGTCATTGGAGCATATCTACAAGATGATGTAGGAGGATTAAAAATGAAATACGAAATTTTGGTCGCATACGACGATAAAGAGAAAAACAGCAAAATCAATATCACTCCAACCCCGCCAAACACAGCAGACTCTCTTTTTCATATTATATCTGCGTTGATGGGGGGTACTATCACGATCATAACAACGTGTGTAATCGACAAAGAGGCTAGAGCGGATACTATGAATAACGCCATCAAGGCTTTTGAAAAATTTGCCAACCTTGCGCTTGAGGAGGAGTCAAATGACAAAGTCTGAGCTTCGCCAGGCTTTTGCAGACCAAAAGCCGGTGATCTTCTCCGGCCCCATCGGGGCGCAGAAGCATACCGGAACCTATGCCAAGATCACCGCTATAATCCAGCGGTGGGACGGCAGCCAGGTGATTACCCAGGCGGAAATTCTGGACAAGCAGGGCAACTCCGTCCTCATCGTCCGGCCGGAGGATTTGAGCCGGGCGCCGTAAAAAGAAAACCGCCCGGGAAAAAACCGGACGGCAGGGGCCGACGACAAGCGCCGAAATCCTCTATACTGTGCATCTATAGTATAGCAGATATTCCGGCGGATGTCAAACAAAGCGGGCCAAAGACGGCCCGCTTACGGCCTTGTAATGGATAGTATCTTATCGACTATCCAGGAAAAAGAAGGAAAGGACAAAGCCGGAGATGATCAGAGAGAAAAAAACCAAGTCAGGCCCCCTGCTGGAAGCGGATTTTTATCCGGTGTGGAGAAACGGGGTGAGGATACCAACCCGGGCGCCGAAAACCAAGCCCTCCACCCAGGAGCAGATCAAGTATAACCAACGGCAGGCGGAAAAGAAGCTGATTCGGCTGGTGAACGCCAACTTTGACAGCTCCGACTTGATCCTGCATCCCACATACATCCCGGAGAATGCTCCCCGGGATGAAAAGCAGGCAAGGAGGGATATGGTCAACTACATCCGCCGGGTAAAGACCCGCCGGAAATCAGCATTGAAGGAAGTGACCCAGGCTCTGGAAGCCATGCCGGAACTGGAAGCTCTGAAAGGCCAGCGGGGGAAGTTGGAAGAACAGAAACGGAAACTGGAACAGCCCCTGAAGTACATCTATGTGATGGAAAAGGTGGAGTACAAGTCCGGGAAGTATAAAGGCCGGGCAAACTGGCACTTTCACGCATTTTTCACCGGGGGCCTGTCCAGGCGGGAGATGGAACAGCTCTGGCCGAAAGGGATGCGCACCAATGCAGACCGATTCCAGCCGGATCGCTTCGGGCCGGTGGCGGCCGCCCGCTATCTATCCAAGGACCCGCAAGGGTCCAAGCGGTACACCTGCTCCCGGAATCTGGACAAGCCGGTAGTGTCAAGGCCAAAGGACGGGAAGATCACCGCAAAAGGGGTCCAGCGCATGGCTACACAGCGGGTGGATGACCGGGCGTACTGGGAGAAGAGGTACAAGGGATACCGGTTTATCCGGTGTTACTCTCGGTATAACGAATACAACGGGCATTGGTATGTGTCGGTGGTGATGTACAAGGTCAAGGCCGGACAGGAGCCGCCGGATTGGAATGTGGAGGAGTGGATAGATGATTAAGCTAGCATTGATGCCGTATTGCGATGATTGCCCGTATTTTGAGGCGGATGTTGAAAAGCCAGAAAAAATCCAAAGATTTATGGTTGAAATAGACGAGATTGTCGAAAGAAATTACGGGAATACATACGTACGATGCAAAAAAGAGAAATTTGCGAAAAAATCAGGCGGTATTTAGCTTGCGAGATACCATGAAAAGAAAGGATACCGACCATGAACAGCAGTAAAAATCGCCACGACGGCGGAGCCTACCGCCGTTACCAGGTGATGGTGGCGGCTCATGGGAAGGAAGGCAAAGACCGAAGCCGGTCACAGAAACGGAGGAAACGGAAATGAGGGTGGGACTGCACGACGCAGAAAAGGAGCACTTCCGCCGGCCAAAAACCTTCCCAAATCTGGCCCTGATGAAAATATCAGCCTGGCATAAGGCACAGGGGGATACGGTAGAATGGTGGAATCCACTCTTACAGTATGATCGTGTATACTCAAGTAAAGTCTTTGACTTTACACCGGAAAATCCATATTTGCCGCTGGGCACCATCAAGGGAGGGACAGGGTACGATATCAAAAGCACTTTGCCGGATGAAGTGGATGAGATGTATCCGGACTACTCCATCTATCCAGAGTGCGACTATGCTATAGGTTTTCTCACTCGTGGCTGCATCCGAACCTGCCCTTGGTGCGTGGTGCCGGAAAAAGAGGGCTATATCCGGCCTTATCGGGATTGGCGGCAAGTCGTGAGGAAAGACACCAAAAAGCTGGTACTGATGGACAACAACATTTTGGCCAGTCAGTGGGGAATAGACCAGCTGGAAGAATTGTCCACGACAGACTATAAGATGGACCTGAATCAGGGCATGGATGCAAGGTTGGTGACGCCGGAACTGGTGGCGCTCTTTGGAGCGTTGCACTGGATAAAGTACATCCGGTTTTCCTGCGATACCGAATCTCAGGTGCCGTACATCGAAAAAATCTATCAGCTTTTCAAAGAAAAGGGCGTTGCGGTCACAAGGCTTTTTATCTATTTCCTGGTTCGCAGGGATTTGAAAGAAGCAAGCCGGAGGCTGGAAAAATTGAAGCCGCTGAAGGGTATCAGCATCTACGCACAAGCCGAAATGAACCCGAGAAAAGGAATCCTGCCAACCAAGGGCCAGAAAGAGTTTGCCAACAGGTATGTGTACGGAAGGTGCTACAAAACAGAAAGCTGGACGGAATACTGCAAAAGAAAAGGAATGGAGGAGTTTCTCGGATGACCCACTACGGTGACATAAAAACCCTTTCCGGCTCCACCCTTCCCCCGGTGGATGTAATCATCGGAGGAAGCCCGTGCCAGGACTTATCCGTGGCGGGGAAACGTGCCGGGCTGGCCGGAGAACGCTCCAACCTCTTTTTGGAGCAGATCAGGATTGTAAAGGAGATGCAGGATGCAACAGATGGAGTTTATCCAAGATACATGGTGTGGGAAAACGTCCCCGGAGCCTTGTCCAGCAACCGAGGCGAAGATTTCCGGCGGGTGCTCCAAGAAATCATCACAATCAAAGAAAACCGCCCTATTCCTCGACCTGAGAAGTGGCGGACCAGCGGCTGCATCTTGGGGGACGGATACAGCGTGGCATGGCGAATACTGGACGCCCAGTTTTGGGGAGTGCCCCAGCGCCGCCGTAGAATCGCACTTGTGGCAGATTTTGCAGGACAATCCGCCCCGGAAATACTTTTTATCCGCCGAGGCTTGCAAGGGAATCCTACGACGGCTGAAAAAGCGTGGCAAGCCGGTACCGGAGCCGCTGATCCGGGCACTGGAACGGCAGTCTGGGGAATGCGGCAAAACAACAGCGACGATGCTAGAGGCGACGGAATCAAGAGAGATACCGCCCCGACCTTAAAGGCAGATCATCCGGGGTTGGTGGTGCTGGACAACCATCCGCAAGCTGCTAGGATTGGCATTAGTAAGAGCGGGAACGCCCAGCCGCTGGATGCGAAGAACGGAACCAGAGGAAACAACGGGCCGCTTGTACTATGCCTTGCCGGAAATGTGGCGGATCGAGCCAGCCACCAAAACGGATGCGGCGTGACAGAGGGCACATCCTTTTCTCTGACGGCGACCGATCATCATATACTGTGCATCGGAAACGGCCAGAAAAACCAAAGTATCGGCAGCGTGGCGGAAACGCTATCCACCATGCACGATCAACTGGCGATTTTTGTTGACTGCCGAAACGGGACCGAGGGCGACACAGCCCAAACCATAACCGGCGGAAACGGCGGGCGGGGATACTCCCTCAACACACAGCCGGTGATCCACCGACAATCCGGCCTATGGCGGATTACACCCCTTGAGTGTGAGCGGTTGCAGGGATACCCGGACGGTTGGACGGATATCGGTGATTGGGTGGATGATAGGGGTAGAACCCGGAAATCCAGCGATGCAGCCCGGTACAAAGCACTGGGAAACAGCATTGCACTTCCGCCCTGGAAATGGGTTCTCAAGCGCATTTCCGCCCAGTTCGAGCGGGATGCCACCATGGGGAGCCTGTTTGACGGGATCGGCGGATTTCCTCTGCTGTGGGAGCAGCTCAACGGGAAAGGTAGCTGCCTTTGGGCAAGCGAGATAGAGCCGTTTTGCGTGGCGGTGACGAAAAAACGATTTAAGGGGTGATACCATCAGAAAGAAACTGATTGCCTCATGCTCTTTCGGCAAAGACAGCCCGGCCGCCATCATTGTGGCGGAGCAGTACGGACTACATATCGACAAGGCGGTGTACTGTCGGATTATGTTTGACGACACCACCTCTGCTGAGCTGCCGGAGCACGAAGAATTCATTCACACAAAAGCCATTCCGCTGCTCAAAAGCCGGTACGGGATTGAGACAACCATTGTACAGGCGGATGTGACGTACTGTGATGTTTTCTTTCGGAAGTTTCAAAGAGGGAAACGAGAGGGGATAATTTATGGGTTTCCCATGCGGAGCAGGGCTTGGTGCAATTCCAGGCTCAAAGTGGAGCCGATTAAAAAGTGGGGAAAACAGGTGGGGGACTATCAAAGCGTGATTGGAATTGCCGCCGATGAAACAAAGCGGATTGGCCGAAAAATCGAAAATGGAAATCTACTGCCGTTGGTGCAGTATGGTATCACAGAAGCGGAGGCTTTCACCATCTGCCAGCGTGAGGGGTTGCTGTCACCGGCCTATAACGCTGGACGCAAGCGGCTGGGCTGTTGGTTTTGCCACAATCAGAGGGTTGCAGAACTGAGACGGCTGCGCCAGGAGCATCCAGAGCTTTGGGAAAAACTGCTTGCGTTGGATGCAGTCAGCCCGGTGCGATTTAAACAGGAGCACAGCGTGGCGGACTTCGACCGGCGATTTGCGGCAGAGGATAAGCAGATAGTGATGTTTTAGGAGGTATAAAAATGTTTAACGAACAAGAAAAATCCATTCTTCAAAAAGCCATTGAAACCTACGGCGTGAATGCGCAGATTGACATCGCCGTGGAAGAAATGGCAGAACTGACCAAGGCTTTGATGAAGCACAGAAGGAATGAAAAATTCAAAAAGGACGATTTTAACGCTGCGATAAGATGTATGGCTTCGATCTGCGGTGAGATCGCCGATGTGCTGATCATGCTGGAACAGCTTCAGATGATTTTCGACAACAGGGGGCTGGTGGAAAAAATCAAAGAAGAAAAAATCCAGCGGCTGGAAAACCGCTTGCGGGAGGCACAAAATGAGCAGTCTGTCCAGCAGTAAAGCCCGCTCCAACGGCGCCGCTTTTGAGCAGCTCATCAGCGCCGGATGCCGGTACTACATCAAAAAAGGAATTGCCATCATCCACAAAACCCCGGAACCAATGCACCCCATCCAGCAGATGGGCAACGGCCGATTTCTGGCTGCCTACGATAAAAAAGCCCAGCCGGATTATCAGGGCACACTCCGTGGCGGGCGGAGTATCGTCTTTGAAGCAAAGCATTCCGAAAACGAGATGTCGCAGGGGCGGATCACCACAGCCCAGTGGGCGGACCTGGACGGACATCAGGCCATGGGTGCGCTGTGCTATGTGCTGGTGTCCTTTGGCTTTCGGATTTTCGCCATGATCCCCTGGGAGGTGTGGAAAGACATGAAAAGCCAGGTGGGCCGGGTACATCTCAAGCCCACGGATGAGCTGGTAAGGGCATACCAGGTCAAGGCGGCCGGCGGCGGAATCCTGTTTTTGGACTACTGCTGGCTAAAAAAGGAAAATGGAGGGAAGCCATGACCAGAAAAGAAGTGATCAAGATGCTGAAAAAGTACAGGGAAAGCGGAGCCAAAATCGAAACGAGAGAAAAAGAACTGGAAGAGTGGGAAAGCCGGTATCGGAAAGACCTGTCCTTCAAGGTGTTAATGCCCATGAGCCTGATCATGTGTAGGATCAAAGCGGAAGTGGAACAGGCCGCCAGGGACAGGGATACCGTTTTGGAGGCGGTAAGCCTCATAGAGGATAGCAGTATCAGACAGGTGATGGAGCAGCGATATCTGGCCGGTCAGTCTTTCGGCCGCATTGCGGAAAAAACGGGATACTGCGTGAGCTACGTATTTGAGCTGCACAGAAAAGGGCTGATCGAAATCCAGAAAAAATTCCATAGTTTTTAGCAGTTTTCAAGGTAAAAATTCTGTGCTACAATGGGGACGAAGCAGCAGGGGAAGCAGCTTCGCCGCCTGCGCCGGGCGGCATGAGTGCGGCGCACTTGTGTTCTTTTTTCCTTTTTTCCTTTCCTTTGCGTGGGGGCATTCGCTCCCACAAAATGGCGGCACTGAGTAGACACACGGCTGCAAGAGTGGCTGTGCCGTGGCGGTGCGATTCCGTCTGCCGCATCCAATCAAAACCAAACATGCAATCCCAGTGGGCGGGGCAGACACCTGCCCACATCATGATAGCAGTGGTCACCGCTTTTGTGTCGCTTGCGGTGCCGGTTCGATTCCGGCGGCTATCGCCAGTAAGGTGCCCGCTTCGGCGGCGCACCTGGTTTGAGCCACCAGACAAGCTTCGGGAGGCATACCGTCATCCATCCAGAAAAGCACCCTTCCGAACCGTGGGTGCTTTTTGTTTAAGGGGGCAAAAATGATAAAAGAAATCAACGAAAAGCCATGGTTCTGCTGCCCCAGATGCGGCAGGAAAATCCACCCGGTTTCCCCCGGCGCCTGCGGGGTGTATGTGGTCTGTAAGCAAAAACGGGCGGACGGAAGCCGGTGCAACTGGAAAGGAGAAATAAGGTGGGATAAAAATGACAATCAACTTTGAATCGGAGCGTCCGAATGAACGGGAAAAACCGATTACAGCCAGGATGGATTTTCATATCTGTTTCCATTTGAAGGATGGAAAGATGCCAAGCGAAATGCTGGTAAAGCTAGAATTGGAAAAAGCATTGCTGAAAATGTTGCGAAATTTATGGACGGCGGAAATTTTGCTTGATGGAGCGCCAATACATAAATAACAAGTAAATATCGTGAGCCGATGAGCCTTTACCTTGTGGAGAAATCCGCAGGGCAAAGGCTCTTTTTGTTTTGTCAGAAAGGGGAAGAGCATGGCAAAAGGAGAAACCTACGAAGAGTTTGTGGAGAAATTCAAACCCAAAAAGACCACCGATGACTGCTACACGCCGCCGGAGATATACGAGGCGGTAAAAGGATGGGCGTGTAAAGAATACGGGATTGACCCGGACAGCATCGTCCGCCCGTTTTGGCCGGGCGGAGATTACGAGCACTTTGACTACCCAGAGGGATGTGTGGTGCTGGACAACCCGCCGTTTTCCATTTTGACAAAAATCTGTGAATTTTACATTGAGCGAGGAATCAAGTTCTTTTTATTTGCTCCGAGCTTAACGTGCTTTTCCGGGAGAAAAACGATCATGCGGATGAATCACGTGATTTGTAATTGCCAAATCACATATGAGAATGGAGCGGTGGTAAGGACGTCGTTTGTAACAAGTTTTCGGGGGGGGGGTAGCACTGTTACACAGACGGCTCCGGAGCTTACAAAGCTTATCGATGAGGCGGGGAAAAAGAACCGAAAGAAAGAATTGCCGAAGTATGACTACCCGCCAGAAATCGTCACAGCAGCTATGCTGCAAAGATTCGCAAAACACGGATTTGATTTTGAGCTGTCGGATAAGGATTGTACGCCGATTTACACCATGGATGCGCAGAGAAAGCAGAAAAAGGCGATATATGGCGGCGGGTTGCTATTAAGCCGGGAAAAAGCAAAAGAAAGCAAAAAGATAAGAGAAAAGATCGATGGAGAAAACCACAGTGAGAAAAAAACCTGGGAACTCTCTGACCGGGAATGGGAAATCGTCAAGAGCCTGGGAGAAAAGGAGGATGGGTCATGATCTACAAGAGATGTTCCAGATGCGGCAAGAGAATCCCAAGCGGGACCATCTGCCCTTGTGTGCTGGAAGTCATGGCCAAGAGTAAGCGGGAGCGGGACAGAGCCTACGGCCGCACCCGCACCGACACCAGGGAACTGGCCTTTTACGGCTCAGACCAGTGGAGGAGAAAGTCTAAAGCTGTGCGCATCCGCTTCCGCCAGATGGATGTTTACCTCTGGCATACCACCGGGCGGGTGGTGGACTGCGACACCGTACACCACATCGAGCCGATCAAAGAGCGATGGGATAAGCGGCTGATGGATAGCAACCTGATCCCCCTGTCGGAATCCACCCACAAGGCACTGCACAAAAGGATGGAGCGCAGTGTCGCAGAAAAAAAGAAAGTGCAAGCCGAACTACATGAAGCCGTCCGGCACTGGAAGGCGGTATTCGGTTCGGGGCAGGGGGTATAGTTAAAACTTTTATCACCACCGGCCCCAACGCCGCCCACAGCATTACGTTCGCAAAACTCCCAAAACAAAGTATTTCAGACTACGGAGGTGAAGCCGCATGGCAAGGCCGAGAAAGCCAGTAGATACGCAAGTCAGGCACAACACACAAGAGGAAATCCAGCGGCAAAAATTTGCGGAAAGTTTGGTGCAAACCGGGCGGGAGGATTTGGCCGAAACATCCATCGGGTTGATGGATGCAACCGCACGCAAGGAGTATGCCAGGGTGCTCCGAAGTCTGGTTGACCTGCCGGTCATCGGCAACCTAGACCGCACCAACCTGGTGGGATACTGCAACTACTACTCGATTCATCGGAAATTGGAGGGAGAAATAAAAAAACTCGAAGCAAGGATACGGAAAGGGAAAAAAGAGAGAAGTCCAAACCTGATGGAAATGAATGCATACTATTTCGAACTGCTTCGCCAGGACCGGCTGACCTGCGAATCCATGATCCGCTTTGAAAAGCTCTGCGGACTGACGGTGGACAGCCGGTTGAAGGTGGCGGATGCGGCGGCCAAACAGGTGGAAGATCAGCTGCAAGAGGAGTTTGGTGATATCTGATGGAACTGCTGGACAGGATCGCCGGATATGCCAGGCGCTGCCTGTCCAGGGAGATTCCGGCCAGAACAAAACACAAGTGGGCCTGCCAGCGGCTGCTGGACGACATCCAGCACGCCGAAGAAAAGGGCTTTTACTGGGACGAACAGGAAGCCCAAAAAATCGTGAATTGGTTCGCCTTGCTCCGGCACAGCAAGGGGGACCTTGCAGGACAACCCATCATCCTTACCGACTGGCAGTGTTTTTTCCTCTGCCAAATCTATGGGTGGCGGTGGAAGGACAGTGGAAAGCGCCGGTTTACAAAGTCCTTTTTGGAGGTGGCCCGGAAAAACGCCAAGACCCAGATGGAAGCCGGGGTGGCGCTGTATGAGATCAGCGTTACGGCGGCCAAAAACCGGGAGACGGTGGAAACCTACAGCGCCGGCACCAAACGGGACCAGTCCAAGCTCACCCTGGTGGAAGCGAAAAACCTGCTGAAAGGCTCCCCGCTGCAGCCAAAGTTTAAGATCACCAATGCGGAAATCAGACACATCAAAACCGGAAGCTTTCTCCGGGCGTTGTCCCGGGAGGACGGCCAAAGAGGGGACGGAACCAATCCGGCCCTGCTGATTTTGGACGAATACCACCAGCACCAGACAACGGAGTTTTACGACCTGCACATGGGCGCCAACTCCAAAGAGCCGCTGCTGATGATCATCACCACGGCGGGGGTAGACCTGAACTGTCCCTGCTACACCGAAGAGTACCAGTACTGCTCCAATCTGCTCAACCCGTCGGTAGACATCGAAAATGAATCCTACTGGGCGGACATCATGGAGGCGGAGACCGGGGACGATCCGGGGGCGCTGGACACCTGGAAGGCCGCCAATCCCATCCGGGCTTTTTATCCCGGCGGGGCAGATAAAATCCGGCAAGCCTACCAGGTAGCCAAAACCATCCCGGAAAAGATGACATCCTATCTCACCAAGATGCTGAACATCTGGGTGCAGCAGGCGGAAAACGCTTACATGGACATGGCAAAGTTTAAGGCGGCCACTGTGGCGGAACTACCCATCGACATTACCGGAAGGCCGGTGTATGTGGGCTTTGATATGTCCGCCAAGATCGACATGACCAGCGTGGCCTTCGTCTTTCCTTACCAGATAGACGGAGTGACCAAGTACCTGGTACTGTCCCACAGCTTTTTGCCAAACCAGGAAAAGGTGGCGGAGCGGAAAGCGGTGGACAAAGCGCCCTATGACTACTGGGTTCGGGCGGGATACATCACCGTTACCAACTCCCAGATCGTGGATCAGCAGGTAGTGATGGATTATGTCATGGACTTTGTGCAGAAACACCGCTTGCAGGTGCAGTGCCTGTGCTTCGACCCGGCCAACGCCGGCAAGCTGATGACCGACCTGGACCGGGAAACCGACTACATCATCGAAGAGGTTTTCCAGTCCCACAAGTCCCTGAACGAATCCACATGTACTTTCCGGGAACAGGTGTATGAAGGAAACGTGGTGATCATGGTCAATCCTGTGCTGAATTTTGCCATGGCAAACGCTAAAATCCGCATCAGCCAGGGGCTGATCAAGATTGATAAGGACATTGCCCGCCAGAGAATCGACCCGGTGGACGCCACGCTTTGCGCCTTTAAGCTGGCGCTGTACCACGAATTTGACGACGACAACACCGCCCAGGTGGATGACTGGCTGGGGCTGTAAAGGGGGTGAGAACTATATTCGGACGAAAACAGAAAGCCCTGAAAATGCAGGAAGTAAAAATGCAGGAACAGGCAAAGGAAATCGAAACCCTGAAAAACCAGGTCACTTCCCTGTCGGAACTGAACGAGTTTTTTGACCAGATCAAAGCCACAGGGGAAAACTCAGCTACCTACTATGCCTGCATGGACATCCGCTGCAAGGCGGCGGCCAAAATTCCCATCAAGGTGCTGCAGCAGGGGGAGCATGGAACCATCCTGCGGGCAGATCATGCGGTGTACCGAATGCTCCATGACCGGCCAAACCAGCTTTACACCGCTTACGACTTTAAGTTTGCTACAGAGTTTCAGCGGCTGGAATACGGAAATGCCTACTGGCTGCCCGTCTACAACCTGGCCGGTCGGTTGGCCCAGATACAGCTGCTGGACAGCCAAAAAGTGACTATCCAGGTCAACAGCGCTTTGGAGCCATGGCAGCCGGGGTATCTGCTCTACTACTACAGCGGCCCCTCCGGGATGCAGATCCTAACGCCGGATGAAATCCTGCACTTTCGGAATTACTCTAAGGACGGCATTCATGGGCGCAGCGTTCGCCGGCAGATCATGGATGTGATCCAGGCAGAGGAAAGCGGACAGAACCTGCTGAAAAGCAAGTATGAAAGCGGCCTGATCGACCCGCTGATCGTGGAGGCGGATGTAGACCTTTCCGACAAGAAGCGGAAGCAGGCGGTGATCAAAAAGTTTTCCGGCTTCCGGGGAGCAGAGCACGCCGGTGAAATCATCCCAATCCCGCCGGACTTTAAGGTACAGCAGCTCTCCACCAAGCTGGTGGACAGCCAGTTTTTTGAGATGCAGGGGCTGACCACTAAGCGGATCTCCAACGGCTTCGGAGTGCCGGGCTTTATGCTCAACGATCTGGACGGGGCTACATACTCCAACATCCAGCAGCAGAATGCCCGCTTTTACAGCGATACCATGCAATCCACCTTCACCCAGTACGAAGGGGAAATGAATGTCAAGCTTTTTACTACATCCGAGCGCCGGGCGGGGATTTTTGCCCAGTACAACGTAGATGCCATGCTGAGAAGCGACACCAAGAGCCGGTACGATGCCTACTCCATAGGAATCTCCGCAGGATTTATCAAGATCAGCGAGGTGCGGGAGAAAGAAAACCTGCCCTTTGTGGAGGGCACCGACCAACTGCTGATCGGAAACGGCGCATCCGTCCCCCTGGACCAGCTGGGGGAACAGTACACCAATGGGACACCGAAGGGAGGTGAAGAAAATGGCAACCAAAACCAGCAAGATCAGGATGGAGTGGCAGGGTGAACGTGCCGCCGTCTATATCTACGATAAAATCCTGGGAAACAACTCTGGCCAATGGGAGGAAGAGGGGGTGACCCCGGAAGATGTTCGGGATCTTTTGCAGACCATCCAAAATGACCGGGAAATCGAACTGCACATCAACTCCCCCGGCGGAAATGTGTGGGGCGGCGTGGCCATCTACAACCTGCTCAAACAGCACACCGGAAAAATCACCGGCTATGTAGATGGGGTGGCGGCTTCGGCGGCTTCTGTGGTCCTCATGGCGGCGGATGAAATCATCATACCCACAGGGGCCTTTGTGATGATCCACGCACCTTCCGTGCTCATGTACGGCAACGCTGCCGAACTTCGGGCAAAGGCGGAGGAACTGGACAAGATCGGGGCGGGAATTGCCGAAATCTATCAGCGTCGGCTGATCGACCAGGAGGAATCCGCCTTGGAAATGATGCACCAGGAAACATGGTTCACCGGGGCAGAGTTTCAGGCCAAGTTTTCCGGGGTGACGGTAGAGGAGCAGGCTCCCGTCTATGCCTGTCTGGGGCTGGAAAAGCAAAAATACCAGCACATCCCGGAATCCGTGATCATGGAAAGAGAAGGAAAACTCAATACCATCGAGGCAAAAATCGGAAAGGGCGTTATGGGAATCAACGAAAACGAGGTAGATATCCAAATCGGCGGATATTCACTTAAAGAAATGCTCCAGAGCATTGAAAATGCCAAAAACATTTTGTGCAGAACGGCGCAAGTAGAAGAAATCAATCGAGAAATCAAAAAATTACAGGAGGAAATCAACGCATGAAAAAGTCCATTGAAATGAAACAGACCCTCACCGACAAGCTGGAGGATCGGCGGAACGCCCTGATGAAAGGCGACACCGAAACGGCCAACGCCTTGAAAACCGAAATCGACAACCTCAAGCTGGCCATCCAGGTACAGGAGGAACTGGAAGCCGGAGAAAAGATCGGAGCTCCCGCCGTCCCCACCCTGTCCGCCGAGGACAAGAAAAGCGCCAAGGTCGCCGGGCAGACCATCCGGGCCTATATGAAAATGCGAAGCAGGAAGGCTCTCACCGAAGCGGAAAACGCCCTGCTGGTACCCAGCGAAACCCCGGGCACCAACGGCGAAAGCTACATCATGCCCCAGTATATCGTCACCCGAATCCAGGAACTGAAACGGTCCTACCGTTCCGCCCGGGAACTGGTCACCGTGCAAAACACCAACGGATGCTTTACCGGCTCCATCACCTACGAGGCAGCGGAGAACACCGCCGGCCTGATCAACTTCGACGACGGAGACGAACTCACCGATCTGGGCGACCCCAGCTTTACCACCGTCAAATTCTCCCTGTCCTTGTGGGGCGGTATCCTGACCCTGTCCAATGTGCTGCTGCGCTTTACCGACAACGATTTGGCAGAATATGTAGCCCGGTACATGGCGAAAAAGTCGGTGATCACCGAAAACAAGCTGATCTTTGCAGCTTTGGAAAAGAGCAAAACGGCGGTGGCCATCACCGGCCCGGATGATCTGAAAAAGTCTCTGATCGTCACCATCGACCCGGCCAACTCGTCCGGCCCGGATGCCTGCATCGTCACCAACCAGGACGGCTTTGCAGAAATGGCTACCTGGAAGGATGAGCAGGGCCGCTACCTGATGCAGCCGGATATCACCCAGCCGGAAGTCTACCGACTGTTTGGCCTGGAGGTAAAGATGTACCCCAACGCTTCCATGCCCAGCAAAGTGCAGAGCCAGGAAAACACCCCGTCTACCGGCCAGACTACCACCACCACTACCATCCCGGTGCTGTACGGCAACACCAGGAAAGGAACCACCCTCTTTGAATCCGGCAGCTATGAAATGGCCGCCAGCACCCATGCGGGCTTTACTAAAAACCAGACCCTGATGCGGATCATCCAGGCTCTTGACGTGCAGCAGACCGATGCCAGCGATAAGGTGTACTGCTACGGGACTATCACCAAATCCGAAGTCACCGGAGAAGCGAGCTAATGACCTTAGAGCAGGTGAAATCTTATCTGGGGATCGACTTTCCGGATGACAATGTTTTTTTGGAAGAGGTGATAATCCCGGCCGCTACTGCCTGGGTGCAGGAAGCGGTGGGATGGGAGGACGAAAATGAGCCGGAATGGAAAGCCCTGCTCCTGCTGATGATCCAGGATATGTACGACAACCGGTGTTTGGCGGAAACGTCGGCGGCCAACCAACGGAAAACGGTGCGGAGCATGATCGCTCACCTGCAAGCGAAGGAGGATGAGAAAAATGCCGAAACCTCAGCCGGGGGAACTGAATAAAACCATCACCTTCCAGGTCATCCAGGATGGGGAGTGGGTGGATCACTATACCTGCCGGGCCAAGGTGAACACCATCGGGGGAAACCTGGCCTTGTCCCAGGCGGAATACCGGGATAAAGACATAAAGGACTTTACCGTCCGGTGCTGCGCCGCATTGGTGGATCTGCAAAAGACGCAGTTTCGCATCCTCTACCGTGGCCGGGTGTACTACCCCGCCAACGTCGACGACTACATGGAACAACACCGCTGGCTCACTATCCGGGGGAACGACAATGGCTAAAATGCAAAAAGTCACGCCAGAGGAAGTGGGCGGGGCGTTCCATGCCATCCTGGAGGATTACACCTACGAAGTGATGGAGCAGATCGAGGCGGAACTGCCGAAGCTGGGCCGGAAGGTAAACCAAGAAGTAAAAAAACACATCACTTTTAATGCCGGTGCGCAAAGCAAGTATCTCCGCTCTTTGGGAATCGAAGTCATCAAAGGGAGCCGCCTGTATAAGTCGGTGGTGTGGCGGGCGAAATCGCCACAAAGCAGCTTAACCCACCTGCTGGAAAACGGGCATCAGCTCCCGCAGGGCGGGAGAAGCAAAGCCTATCCTCATATCATCTACGGCCAGAAGCTGGTGGAACAGGAACTGCCGGAGCTGGTGGAAAAGGCGGTGAAGGACAATGCTTGACTTTAAGGCTCTGCTAAAAGAGCGGGGAATTCCGGCGGCAGTGGCGGCCTTTTCCATGGCACCGCCGAAGCCGCCCTATGTCTGCATCCTGGAAAGCCGGGAAACTGACGGAGCGGACTACAAAAACCAGATTGCCGTCCGGGACGTGACCTTTGAGCTATACCACGCCAAAGAAACCGACCCGGCCCAGGACACCATCTGCAAGCTGCTGGACGAAATCGGCGCTCACTACGCCGAGGAAACCATCTACAACTCAGAGACGAGAATCTATGAGACCGTCTTTGAGTTTGAAATCCTTGAAAAAATGGAAGGAGACTGAAAAATGCCTGAAACGAAAGACCTTCAAATCATCGCCGGTTCCGGCGAAATCTACATGATGGAGTATACCGGGGAAATCCCGGAAGATGACGAAATCGAAGTGGCGGCCAATCAATACGGATATACAAAAGGCGGAGCCACACTGACCTACTCCATGACCTCCGAAACCATCCAGGACGACCTGGGCCACGTCACAAAGATCATCTATACCGAAGATACCGCAACTTTTTCCTTTGGCCTGTTCAGCTGGTGCGGAAAGACCCTGAAAATGCTCTGCCCCACCTGCCGGGTGACCGAAGCTACCAACAAGCGCACGGTAAAGATCGGCGGCATTCAAAACGACGACGGGAAAAACTATCTGGTCCGCTTTGTACATAAGGACAAAGTGAAAGGGAATGTGCGAATTACCATCGTAGGTAAAAACACCGCCGACCTTTCCATGGTGTTTGCCCCGGATGACGGCACCAAGCTGGAGCCGGAATTCACCGCTACTCCAATGGATAACGAGGGGACCAAGATCATCTATGAAGAAGAAATGAACGCTGCCTAAAAGGAGGAAATCAAAATGACTTTAGATATGAGAAAAGCCGTCTATAAGCCAATGGAGCTGAAGCTGGATTCCGAGGGCGGGGAAATGGTTCTCCACATCCCGGCGCCCACCAAAGCGGAGTGGGACGACTATGTGGACCAGGAAACGGCGGCCATCAAGGCCAACAAACTCCGGGAGTGGACCGCCGAAGCCGCCCTGCTGATCCTCAACAAAAACAAAGAGGGCGAAAAATTTGCCGCCGAAGATATGGAGGATATGCCCTATCAGTCTTTGCGGGAGCTGCTGAAAGCTTATGTGGGCTGGGTGCAGGGCACCTTAAAAAACTAAAACTCCCCGTATACCCATACGGGGAGAAAAACCGGGATCCGTATGAGACTTATACGGCAGAAGAAAACATTATCCACCGGTACACCGGCCTGGATTTCGCTGAAATCCAAAAACTGAATGTCTTTGAACATCAGCTTTATTTGAGGGATGGGTATATCCAAAGCCTGTCCAAAAGCGAGGAAGGGCGGAAATACCTGAAAAACGCCGCCCGAATGGAGGTCACGGAGCCGGACCGGGAAACCTGGCGGAAGTTTGCGAAGGGAGGCATTGACGCCATTGGCCAGCAGCAGTAAAAAAATCCGGGGCATCACCATCGAAATGAGCGCCGACGCCACCGAAGTCATATCTGAAATCCGAAAAGTTGACAGCGCAACCGCAAACACGCAAAAACAACTGCGGGACGTAGAAAAACTCCTGCAATTTGACCCCGGGAATACCGAGCTTTTAGCCCAGAAGCAGCGCCTTTTGGCGGAAGCCGCCGAGCAGGCCCAGCAAAAAGAAAAGCTGCTTTATCAGGCCATGGAGGATCTGGATGGGCAGCTTGCGGATGGAAAAATATACCAGCAGCGCTACAACGAAGAGCATGACGCCCTGCAGCGGGAACTGATCGAGACGGACCGAAAGCTGGATGGGTATAAAAGCTCTTTGGAAGGGATATCCGATACCGCCAAAGAGGCCGCTCAGCAAACCGAAAACCTGGGAGATACCGCCGTTTCCGTGGCCGACGAGCTGGAAACGGTATTTTCCGGGGTGGAAAAAATCGGGACCGGCCTGACGGTGGGCCTTACCGCTCCGCTTACCGCACTGGGCGCCGCCGGAGTGAAAACCTACCTTGATCTGGATGACGCAGCTACAAAGGTGGTTGGTCAAACAGGCGCCGCAGTAGAAGAAACCGAAAAATACCGGGAAATTCTGGAAGAAATCTACAATGAGGGCTACGGGGAAAGCTACGAGGATATCGCCGATTCCGTGGCTACAGTGCGGCAAAACCTGGGCGAGATGGACGATGAGACGCTGCAAACCATCACCCAAGATGCGCTGAAAATCCGGGATGTTTTTGAGTATGACGTACAGGAATCCACCCGGGCAGCAAAGGCCATGATGGATAACTTCGGATTAAGCGCCGAAGAGGCTTTTGATTACATCGTAACCGGTTCGCAAAACGGGTTGAACTACTCTGGGGAACTGCTGGACAGCATCAGCGAATACAGCGTTCAATTTGCCAAAGTGGGGTTGGATGCCGATGATATGTTTAACATCTTCGCCGAAGGCTACGAAACCGGCGCCTGGAACCTGGACAAAATGGGGGACGCCATCAAAGAGTTTTCCATCCGTGTGATCGACGGAAGCGAAACCACCCAGCAGGGTTTTGAGGCCATCGGGCTGAATGCGGACACTATGGCGGAGAAATTTGCCGCCGGCGGCGAAACCGCCCAGGAGGCTTTCCACCAGACCATCACCGCACTGGCGGAAATGGAGGATCCTCTGGCGCAGAACGCAGCCGGAGTAAACCTTTTCGGCACCATGTGGGAGGATTTGGGGCCGGAAGTAGTCACCCAGCTTGCAGAGATCACAGATGGAACCTATGGTGCAGAGGGCGCCATGGATTCCCTGACCGAAAGCATGAGCGATGCCAAAAAAGCGGAGCAAAACATGCGGGAGGCCCAGTCGGCCCTGTCGGACATCGGGGAAAGCCTGGTGGAAATCGGACTGCCTGCGCTGGAAAGCCTGTCCGGGGTTTTAAGCGATGTGGCGGACTGGTTTTCCGGTCTGGATGACGGCGGTCAAAATTTGATTCTCACCATCGGCGGCATTGCTTTGGCCGCCGGGCCGGTGATCAAAACCGTGGGAAGCTTGAGCAACGGCGTACTGTCCCTGAAACAAAAGATCGATTCTTTCCGCACCTCTGCCAGCAACGCCAACCAATCGGTGGGCAACCTAAACACCACCGCATCCAACACCGCCGGCAGCGGCATTTCCAAGCTGGGGAGCGCCATGGGGACCGTTTTTTCCGGGGTGGGTATCGTGGCTACAGGTATCACCCTGGTCACCGGCCTGGTGAGCTGGATCAACGACCTCAACGATGCGGCAACAAATGCCAATTTCAGCCATTTTTCCGACCAGTGGAACAACATCAACGAAGGATTGTCCAACGCCAGAAGCAGCCTGGAGGATTATAACGACCTGGTTTTTGAATCTAACGGCAGAATGTCAGAAATCGAAACCGAGCTGAGTGAAGTCCAGACAAATATCATGACCATCTGCACTACGGCGAGCCAGGAGCGGAGAAACCTTACCCAAGGGGAAATCGACAAGCTGGATGAACTGATGGAAACACAGATTGAACTTACGGAAGAACAGCTCGGAAATTTACAGCGTGTCGTAGATATCGCCAGTTCCAGTGCTTTGCTTGAGCTGGAAAGCCTGGACCCTTCTGCCACGGTAGATGACTTCATCAGGATTTGGGATGATAACTATGTCAACATGATGGACAGTTATCAGCAAGTGTCGGAAGCCGCTGAGGAATTCTACGCAGATCAGGAAGCGCAGATTTATGCCTTTCACGAGACGCAAGGCACCTTGAATTCCGATGCGCACCGGAACGATTTGGCGGAAGCGAGAAGGCGAGCCGATTCCATGACCCAGGTGGAACAGGAAAAAGTGGCGGGGATGCTCAGCGCCTATACCACCTACTTAGAGGAAAAGTACAACTTGGACGGCCTGATTTATCAAGAAACATCACTAAATGGACAGTCGATGGCTGATTTGTGGAGAAAACACCAAGCTGAATACAACGAAATAGGAGAAAAATATGTATACGGAACACAAGCTTATCAAGATGCCATAAATGCTGAAAATGACATATTTGCATCCGAAATGTCGATTGCCCTTCAGGATTTAACCTATAACTTGGATGAAGAAACTGAAAAAGCCCTTTACACTTGGATGAATTTAGCATACAACACGGGCGTATGGGGCGGAGAAACTTCACAAGAGGCCGAAAGGATGGTAGAAAGCATTTCCATCGCTATGCGAAAACTGCCGGATGAAACCAAAGAGAATTTTAAGAGCGTGTTCGATGGGGCAGACCAAATCATAGAAGAACATGCGCCGGGTTTCACAGAGAAAATCACAAGGTCACTTACCAGTTGGGTGGACCGGGTAAAAGAGAATTTGGAAATCAATTCTCCATCCCGGGTCATGAAAAGGCTTTTCGGCTACGTCATGCAGGGCGCAGAAATCGGCTTTGAAGATGGAGCGGACAAGCTTTTGGCTGATGCAGATACCTTTGCCAACGACTTCACCGCCGCCATGACCCCGCAACTTCCGGAGCTTGACAACGGAATGGCCCTGCGCCAGATGCAGTCCGTCAACGGACAGGCTGCAACGGCGGCGGCCGCACGGCAAAACCAGTTTTCCATCTCCCTGCGGATCGACCGCTTTGAAAACCGAACGGATCAGGATATCAACGCCCTGGCCCAGCGCATCATGGCAGAAACCGAAACCATCTACCGGAGGAGGGCGGCTGCCTATGGCGCAAAATATTAACTACTTTTCCTTTAACGGCCGGGACAGCCGGGATTTTGGCCTCTGGATTACATCGGGAGGACTGGGAACCTTTAACGGCGCCGCACCGGATACCACCGCCAACGCCATAGCGGGGCGGGATGGGGATGTGCTGGTAAGCAATGCCAGGAGGGGGAACCTGTCGGTATCTTATCCGGTATTTCTCGACCTTCCAAACGGTCTGACTTTGTGACGGGCCACCGATGATATCCGCAACAGGTTGATGGAGGATGATCAGTACCACAGACTGGAGGACAGCTACCACCTGGGTTTTTACCGGGAGGCGGCTTACCTGGAAGCCTTTAACTTCACACACACCGCCTTGCGGGGCGGCACGGCTACCATCACCTTTTCCTGCAAGCCGGACCTGTACTTTGATGCCATGCCCGTCACAGGGACGGGATCGGTAAAGCTGATCAACCCAACCAGGCTGCGGGCAAAGCCGGTGATCCGGCTGGATGCAGTAACCGGGGTGGTGAGCCTGATTTTCCAGTCCAGCACAGACGGGAGCATGACCTACACTTTTGGGGAGGCGGACCAGTCTTATCAAGATGTGGTGATCGACTGTGAAAACATGAGGATTTATGAGGATAAAACCATACCAAATAACCTTTTTTCGATGTGCAATTTTCCGCTGGAATTCCCATCCCTGCCGACGGGGGTCTGTACCCTGACGGTATCAGGCAGCCCTAAAATCACAGTGGAACCGAGGTGGAGAAGCCGATGATTCCGGTTCTGTACGAAAAAACCAGCACAAAAACAAATCTGGTGCCAATCGGCGCCATGGTGGATGTGCTGTCCTGCCCGGTGAGCAGGGAGCGAAACGGTATCTATGAGGCCACCATGCTCTATCCGAAAGATGGGCAGCTGGCGGAAGAGCTGAAAACGGAACGGCTTTTGTACATCAAGCCGGGAGACGATGAAGATCCTCAGCCCATGGAGATCATGACCGTCACCGCTATCAACGACAACACCATCCAAGTGTACGCCCAGCATATCAGCTACCGGCTCAGTGGCATGGTAGCTTCTCCGTTTTCGGCGGCCACGGCCACGGAAGCCGCTGCAAAACTGCAGCAGTACATGGGAGAATTTACACTTACCACCGATATCACATCCGACACGGCTTACAGTCTCACAGTACCAACCGCCTGCCGCTCTGTGCTGGGAGGCATGGAAGGAAGCTTGCTGGATGTATACGGCGGCGAGTTTGTCTTTGACGGATGGGACGTGCACTGGCGGAAATCCGCCGGAAGCGACCGGGGAGTGCTGATCGCTTACGGGAAAAACCTCACCGAAATCAACGCCGTGGCGGATACCACCGGGGTTGTCACCGGCGTTCTGCCCTACTATCAGCAGCAAAACGAGGATGGGAGTACCAGCCTGATCATGCCGGATGGTCCGGTGATGATAGCGGACAGCATCATGAGCTATGACCGGATCACCACCCTGGACTGTACAGGCGAGTTTGAGGCAACCCCAAGCGTGGAGCAACTCCAGCAGTACGGCGCAAACTGGCTGCAAAATCAAACCACAAAAACCACCGACAGCATCACACTGAGCTATCTTGACCTGTACGACCAGGGAGAAAGCGACGCCATCAAGAGCATGGAGTATGTGCGGCTTTGCGACACGGTGACGGTATGGGACAAGCGGTACAACATACAGCTCACCGCAAAAGTGGTGCAGATCGTCTATGATCCCATAGCGGAGCGGAATGATACCGTGCAGGTGGGGGAAGCGGTGAGCAACTTTGCGGACACCATCTTGAGCACCAACCAAACGGTGGACAAAATCCAACAGACCTACCCCTCACGCTGGCAGCAGTCCATGTACGACCTGGCGAGCAAGATCACCGGCCAGACCGACAGCCACGTGATTTTCGTGCCCATGGAGTATCCATCGGCCATCTTAGTGGCGGAGGATACCGACCTGACTTCCGCCGGAAACAGGGGGCTTTACATCAGCGCCGCCGGTATCGCCGGAACAGAGGATTTGGCGGCTGCTTTGCAGGACCCGTCCCTTTTCAGCCTGGCCATCACCATCGACGGCCATATCATCGGGGACCGGATCACCGGCCTGACAATCGAGGGGAAGCAGATCATCGGGGGGATCATCCGCAACACCGCCGGAACGGTGTATATCAATCTCGACACCGGCGAAGCCTACGTCCCCCGTCTGATCGCCTCCGCCGGCGGCGGCGTGTACTACGGAATCGAGCAGGGCTCTTTTAACTTATCCGGCGCTGAGTACAGCGGGATGCGCTTTTTTAGGATGATCAACGTGGCCCCACCCTTTGATAGTCCGGAGGGGGACTACTTCCAGGTACTGCGCACTGCCTCCGGGGCCAGGCTGCGAGCCATCGACCCGGACGGGAACGATCTATATCTGGACCTTCTGGGCGACAGCGGCACGGTGTCCGGAACCGGCCCGATCCTCCAGGTGCGGGCGGGAAGCACCAAAAGCACAGTGTTCCAGCTCAACGAGGATGGGGATGTGGAGATTCCGGGATATCTGAGAGTGGGAATGAATTCCGGCGTTGGCTCCAACCTGGGGCTGTATGGCGGCCGCATTGAGCGAGGGGGAAATTTTGTCTCCCTTACCAACGGCGGCGGCTTTTACGCCCAGCGGCTCAACGGAACTTCCGGCGAAAACGTGGCGTACATGCTCTCCGACGGAACGGTCCACGGGATCAACATCACGGGGACGGATATCAGTGCTACCAATCAAGTTTCCGGCGAGCTGGGGGAGTTCACGCAAGTCAGAGCGAGAAGCTTCCGTTTTTCGCAGGACAGCACCAGCGGACTGGTGCAGTTTGACAACAATGACTTTGGGGTTCTGTACAACGGCACTGTCCATTTTGCTTTTGGCCGCAGTTACAACGGCGTAAATGAGAGCATCATCCGGCTACCAAACGGGGCCAGCGAGGTGGTAGACACCTATAAAAGCTGGGATTTCCACGGATGGAGCATCACAAACGCCCAGATTGCCACTTCTTCCGACCGGCGGCTGAAAAAGTACATCGCTGCCAGTAAGGAAAAGGCCCTGCCTATCATCGACGCCATACCCATGCGACAGTATACCTACAAAAAGGGAGCGCCGGAGTACCTGTCAGAAAAAAAGGTACGCTTTGGAGAAGTGGCCCAGGAGCTGGAAGAAGTCTACCCGGAAGCCGTGATCTACAGCGAAAAAACCGACGACTGGTATATCGACAAAATCGCACTCGTTGACCTACTGCTGAAAGGCGTGCAGGAGCTGAGTGCGAAAGTCACAAGTCTCGAAGCCGAACTAAAAAGAAAGGAGAATGCAAATGCCGGTTGATGAAACCAACGTCATCGCCAACGTAAAAGCGGATTTGGCACGGGGGACAGTGGAACCGTATCAAGTAAGCTGCACCCAGTACGATGCAGAGATGCGCCGGATCGCCGTCCACCTGCAACAAAACGGGAAAATCTGGAACATCCCGGCCGGGTACTCCGTCAATGTGCGGATGAAAAAGGCGGACGGCACCGTAGTATATAACCCCGGCGAAGCTGATGGGAATCTGGCATATATCACCTTGTCCGGCCAGATGTGTATTTTGCCGGGAACCCAGGATTTTGTGGTGGAGATCGTCAAGGGGGATGATGTGGTGCAGACGGCGCCCATCCGCCTTGAGGTCAAAGCCAACCCCATGCAGGAGGGGGACGAAGCCAGCGAAGACGAAAAGGAGACCATCCAGCAGGCGGTGGAGGACGCCCGGGAAGCCGCCGAAGAAAGCCAGACCAATGCCGACCAGGCCTATACCTGGGCGCAAAACACCCTGACCCTCTATCACCAGACCGAGGACCTGGCGCAGCAGGTAGAGCAAACCGCCCGAAGAATCCTGGGGGCGGATGCCAAAGTGGCGGCGGTGACGCAGTCCCAGTATGAGGCGCTGAACCCACCCGACCCGAAAACCGTCTATATCGTCACCGGGGACAACCCCAACCCTTACCTCAAAGCCTACTATCCCATGACCGCCGACGTGGCGGACATGCTCAGCGAAAAGACCGGCTCCATCGTGGGCGGCGGAAGCTTTTCCGGCGGGGGTTTGCGCACCGCTCCATCCGGTACAGTATCCCAGCACCAAAACTACATCCAACTGCCGGATAACCTTTTTGGGGGACTGGAAATCCAGACCAACTCTGGCCTGACCGTCACCATCGACGTGATGCCGGATACTACCTGTTCCGCCGGGAACGGGGACTGGGTGCGGCTGCTTAACTTCTACAAGCCGGCCAACGAGCCAGAAGGGACAGCAGAGGGAGAACTGTATCTCACTCAGGGGTGTGTCGGCACCGCCTACTATGGTGGGACGACCACTCAGGCGCTGGACGCTTCCAAAGCAGGAGCCATCACCGCCGGAAGTTGGCACACCGTGGCGCTGGTGGTCAGCCCATACGCCGCCGGCGTGGCGGTGTATGTGGACGGGGCGCTCCAAGCGAGCATATCCGGGGGCACGACCAGCTTACTGGCGCAGATCGCCGATTTTACCCAAAACGCCATCGGCAACTCCCGCTTTGCGGATAACGATTTTGTAGGCCTGGTGCGCAATCTGCGGGTGTACAACAAAGCGTTGAGCACAACAGAAATCAGCGACATCGGAACCGCCCCCGCCTGGTCCATCTACTACGGCGGGGCGAAGATGGATGATCTGATCCAGCTGCAGGAGACGGTCGAAGGGATCATCGGGGGCACGGTAAACATCCAGACCATCCGGGGCGCTTATGGCCAGACTATGGACATCGGACCAGCCAGCATCGGAGAGACAAATGTTGGCTCCACGTCGAGCGCAAGTGCAGTGAATTTGCGGGCCAGTGTGCTGAATCTGCTGGGCATGGGGCGTGGACCAAGCGCAAGGGACACCGTGCGGATCACCGGCATGGCCACTCCCACCGCCGACACCGACGGCGCAAACAGGGACTACGTGGATAGCAAGGTGACAGAAGCCACCTCCGGCCTTGCCTCTACGCAGTACGTAGATGACGCCATCGACGACGCCATTTCTGCCACCTCCAACGCTCCCCGCTATGGCGTCCGCTTTTCCGGCTCCGGCAACTCCGGCAGCACCGTTACCCGGCTGTATGATGCCGTCGGCCTGACTGCCGCCGTGGGCACCGATACCGCCGGGGCAGAAAACGACTTTGACGACATCGCCCCCTGGTCCAACCGCCGGCGGTGCTGCGGGTACTGGGACGAGTCAGGCCGGTTTGTGGTCAACGCTTACGAGGGGGAACCGGGCTATGCCACCGATGGAAGCAACGGCGAGGTATGGGTGGAAAGCTCCCTGTGGTACTACCAGCATACCGTATCCGATGACGGTGTGGAAGAAATCACTATCTCCACCTATCAGTACCCCGGATTCTCCCCCGCTCCCATCTTTTTGAGCCAGGGAGGACAGGCCCAGCCTTACCTTAAGGCTTACACTGCCGCCTATCCCATGGCCACGGTGGACGGAAAGCCCACCTCTAGAAGCGGGGTGTTTCCGGGCACATACTCCCTCAACAGCGCCATGACGGCGGCACGGACGGCAGGGGAAAGCTATTGCACCACCACCGTCGGGGAGTGGTACAGCGACTGGCTCTTGATGGTGGTGGAATTTGCCACCCGAAACTTGCAGTCTATCATGGTGGGAGCCACCCAACTGCCATGGTATACCACCCACACCGCTTTGGAAGCGGAAACCAGCGCAAACCGCATTATTATTTCTGCCGCCAATGCCTCCGGCTATGTGGTAGGGCAGACCATCGGCATCGGCACCACCCAAGGCGGGAACCAGGTCTGCTCCAACCGGCGGATTACCTCCATCGAGACGGTGGAGGACGGAACCGCCCTATACTTCGACGGCGACCCCGTGGACATCGCCGTGGGAAACATGGTGTACAGCCTGGCCTGGATCACCGGCACCTGTGATGGGGTGCAGTCCTCTTCGGGCTCCTACATCTCCAACACCGGCGGAAAGCATCAGTGCATCTACCGGGGCAAAGAAAAGCCCTACGGGGACTGCTATGAGTGGTGCTGCGACGTACTTTTCCAGCGCCACGGGGCCGGAACCACTGATGACCCATACACCTATACCGCACACTATCTTCCCGACCCCACTAAGTACAGCGGTGGATCCATCACCGAGGACTATGTGCAGCTGGGCTATGGAGTGCCGGAGGCGGATGGATACTCCACCGAACTGGGGTTGGATGAGCGGTTCCCCTGGGTCCGGATTCCGTCGGCGGTGGGCGGCTCCACTACCACCTACTACTCCGACTACTACAACTATCCACGCTCCGCCGTCGCAGCGGGGCGTCTGGGCGGCAACTGGGCCTCCAGGAGCTACGCCGGTGCGGCGTACTGGGACTGCTACAATGCCCCCTCCATCTCAGGGGTGAACAACCGTGCCCGCCTTTCTTTCCACCGCACCTAGCGGGGGATCGGGGGCGGCCAGCCCCCGGAAAACAAAAAATTGGCGACCGGGATTTGATGTGCGGCACGGGGCGTCTGGGCGGCAACTGGAACTCCAGGGGCAACGCCGGTGCGGCGTACTGGAACTGCAACAATGCCCCCTCCAACTCAGGGGTGAACAACCGTGCCCGCCATTCTTAACATTTTTGATATTGCACATCATATTCCGTACCACTTGGTAAAAATGCGTCGTAGCGGCCGGGGCTGGTAGGGCAACCGAACGTCCTGGAGACTTTAAGAAAGACCGTAAAAAATGAAACGTGCAGGAAATCTTTTTGAAAAAATTTGCAGCCTAAGCAACCTGGAAACGGCGGTGCTCAACGCATCCGCCAACAAACAGAAAAGGAGGCGTGTGCGCTATGTGGTAGAGCACAAAGAGCAGGCCGCCGCCGAAATCCGGCGAATGCTGCTGGAAGGGACATTTCGACCGGGTCAGTGTCTGAGCAGGGAAATCTACGATCAATCCAGTCATAAGGTAAGGACCATAAACTGCCCGCTTTTTTGGCCGGATCAGATCGTACATTGGGCCATCATCCAGGTGATCCGCCCGGTGCTGATGCGGGGGATGTCCCCTTTTTCCTGCGGGTCCATCCCGGGGAGGGGAATCCACTACGGGCAAAAGTATATAAAGCGGTGGTTGGCCAGAGATCACAAAAACACAAAGTACTGCTTAAAGCTGGATGTCCGGAAATTTTATCAGAGCATCGACCATGACCGGCTCAAAGCCATGCTCCGGCGGAAAATCAAGGATAAGCAGGTACTGGCCCTGCTGGACGCCATCATAGACAGCTATCCAACGGGGCTGCCCATCGGGTACTACACCTCCCAGTGGCTGGCTAACTTTTACTTGGAAGGGCTGGATCACTACGTCAAGGAGCAGCTTGGTATCAAGTATGCCCTGCGCTATGTGGATGATATGGTGCTTTTCGGCACATCCAAACGCAAGCTGCACAAAGCCAGGGAGCGGATCGCCGCATACCTAAAGCCCCTTGACTTGGAACTCAAGGGGGACTGGCAGGTTTTCCGGGTGGACAAGCGCCCGGTGGATATGCTGGGCTACCGCTTTTACCGGGATCATGTCACCCTGCGCCGCCGGAACGCCTTGAAAATCCGCAGGCGGGTGAAGCGGACGCACAAGCGGGGATACATCACCCTACATGATGCAAGGGCCATCCTAAGCAACGTGGGAATGATTACTCACAGTAATTCAAATGAGTTTTACAAGCGGTATATTGTACCGTATGTAAATATCAAAAAACTAAAGGAGATGATCAGCCGTGCAGACAGAGAGCAACATCAAGCCGGCAGAAATCGAGGTGGAGAAAATCCCGGGCATGGGGGTAGTGATCTGCCGGGAAAACATCACGAAAAAGGTGGGGCCGGAAGGGGATACTGTCTACTCCTATGATGAGTACCGCACCATCACCACCTGGCGGGACAACCTGGCGGAAAGCGCCCGGGCCAACGCAAAAGAGTGGCTGGAAGTCGGCAAAAAGATGGAGTATGACCGGGCAGCCGCCGAAATCCGGGCAAAGCGGGACGAGCTGCTTCGGCAGTCGGACAAGCAGCTTTGCATCGACCGGCTGGGACTGGACACTTCCGGGGGAAGCACCATCACCAGCTTTTTGCCCTTTGTCAAGGGGCTGGCGGCAGTGCTTACCGGGGAGTGGGCCGAGTACCGGCAAGCCCTCCGGGACGTGCCCCAGCAGGAGGGCTTCCCATTTGACATCACCTGGCCGGTTCCGCCGGAAGAGGGGGCGGACGTTTGAGCATCGGAGAATTTTTAGCCACCATCCTGGCCGCAGCTAGTATCCCTTCCGCCATCACCGGCCTGTGTATCTGGATGATACAGCGGAAAATCACAAAAAGCGGCGAAGAGCAGCGGAAGCGGGAAGAGTGGCAGAAAGAGTATCAAATCCTGGCTATGGAATCTATGCGAGCCTCTACCGTGCTGGCCGAAGCTACCGCCCATGCCCTGCAACGGGGGCATACCAACGGCGACATGGAAACCGCCCTGGAACTCACCGCTAAGGCCCAGCAAAAACAAAAGCAGTTTTTGATCCAGCATGGGATTGAAAGTATCTTTGATGATTGAAAGGATGTGAAATCATGAGAAAAACCATCAGGCGAGGAATCGCCCTCTGGCTGGCGGTGCTGCTCGCCGGCCTTGCCATCCTGTACATCAGCGGGGACAGCCGACGGGTATCCGCCCAGGAGCGGTGCAACATGATCGATGTGTCCTCCTGGCAGGGGGACATCGACTGGGAGCACGTTGCCGCCAGCGGCATCGACTATGCCATCATCCGTATCTGCTCCGGCGCACGGGAGGATACCAGGTGGGTGGAAAACTACAACGGCGCAACCGCCGCCGGAATTCAGGTGGGGGTATACCTTTTTAACTACGCCACCACACCGGAGGGAGCCGCCCGGGAGGCGGAAGCCTTGCTGGATGCTCTGGACGGTCGGGAACTGGACCTGCCGGTATACTATGACCTGGAGTACAGCGCCGTAGCGGCGACCGGCCGGGACAACATCCGGAATATGGCCAACACTTTCCTGGCGACTGTGTCCGCCGAAGGATATGACGTGGGTATCTACTGTAACGTCAACTGGTACAGAAACTACATCGACCACAAAAACATCAACACGGACCTGTACTGGATCGCCAGCTACGGCACCAATGACGGGTATATGCATACCAGGCCATCCATCGACGAAACCATGACCGCCTGGCAGTATACCTCTGTGCTCCATGTGTACGGTATATCCGGCAGGGTGGACGGGAATGTCTGGTACGGCTATCCGGACAGCGCTCAGGGAGTAGCCCAAGAAAACCCGCAGCCGTCCGCCCCGTCCGTATCCCGGGACTACAACGTGATCTATCGGGTGCGCACAGCGGAAACCGGTTGGCTGCCGGAGGTGGTCAACGATAGCGACTACGCCGGATGGGGCGGCTATGCCATCACCGACGTGGCCATCCGCACCACCACCGGATACTGCCGGTATCGGATCCATGTCTACGGCGGGGGCTGGCTGCCTTATGTGGACAGCCGGAACTACAGCACCACCGACTACATCAACGGCTACGCCGGAAACGGCAGGGCCATCGACGCCGTAGAAATCTACTACTATACCCCTGACGGGGCATTGGTGTACCGGTATGCCAGCTATCGGGTCATGGCGCAGGGCCGCAGCTACTACTACAGCCCGCAGATCGACAACCTTACCACCGGCGGCATGGACGGATACGCCGGAGTTATCGGCAGAAAAATCACCAGACTGCAGATCAGCCTGGTGACAAGATGAAAGGATGGTATCATATGGATTGGAAACGGAAACTTACAAGCCGGAAGTTTTGGATCAGCGTGGCCGCTATGCTGGGCAGTATCGCAACCAGTATCGCAGGCCTGGCCATCAGCAACGAAACTGTAACCGCAATCGGCATGGTGTGCGGGGTGGTCAGCGCCGCCATCTATGCAGCGGCGGAGGCTTATGTAGATGGTAAAAGCGTGAGCGCAGCGGAAATCATCGTGGAAACCGCAGAAAAAGAAGAAACCGCCGAAAAAGCGGTTGACAGTCAGTGAATTCTGCGCTATACTAAAGAGGCAGAAACAAAGTAGTCCCCGCATTGCGGGGGTGGCCCAAAGCCTATTATTGTTTCTGCACATGTTTCTGCAAAAATGAGCACCCGAAAGGGTGCTCATTTCCTTTTAGTCTTTTTTATTCTCCCAGCCATACTTATCAAGCATAGGCTTAAAATATTTTTCTTCGGCCTCTTTTCTAGCGGATATTGCATCCTCCTTTTTGACAAAGCGACCAAGAGTAATGTCTTTGCCTTGAAATCCTATTTTTGCAATCCATCTTTCTGCCCTTTTGTTCCAGTAAACGCCGGTAACGCCGGATTTGTTGTTTTTTCTCGGTTTGCCGTTGATTTTTAGTAGAGAAAGAGCGGTGCTTTCGACATGGCCAAAAATGTTATCATCAACTGTTTTAGCCCTTGCGGCTTCAGAAAGAAGACAACCGCAACTTTGCGTTTCGCCAAGCTTTAAATGTTTTGCGCTTGCTACCGCCTCATTCCCGCAGTCGCATTTGCACAGCCAGCCAGAAACAACGCCATTGCTTTCTTTTTTGTCAAGAAAAACTTTTTTTACAGCGACAAGGCGTCCAAACCTTTGGCCGGTAAGGTCTTCGCCGTAATCCCTTCTGGAGCATCCGCAACTTGTTGTTGGGTCTTTTTTAGATGTCAATGCATTTTGCAGTACGACAATTTCATTCCCGCAATCGCACCGGCAGCGCCAACGCCTTGTTTTGACCCCTTTTGGCGATATGTATGGTTCTGGATCTTCGCACAAAACAAAAAGACGACCAAATTTTTTCCCGGTCAGATCGAGTTTCTTTTTTGGTCTTCTTTTGTCTACCTCTTCAACAAACTCCATTTCTGCTTTCTTTGCTTCCTCCATCGTTTGAAAGGAACCGGGTAATATCTCTCCACGATAGAGGACTTTGTAGCGATTTTTCTTTTTGATTATTGACACGTTTTGATCCCTCGCAGTCATCCGACGATGAGATCGCAGGGAGCAATCTCAAGATACCGGGCTAAAAATTCTTCTTCGGTATCGTGGCCCTCGGAGGCCACTTCTTCTCTGGTATCGTCATCCATCGTGTTGACAATGGAATCCCAAGCCATGCCTTCGATTGCTTCTTTTGGTTCAACAAAAGTGGACCCGTTGTTAATGCTGATCTGTTTCATGTTTCTGCATCCTTTCTTTTTTGGGGGTCTGTTTTTCTTTTCTTCCCCCTTGCTATGGCTATATTATATCATGAGTTGCACTGTAAGTCAATAGATTTTAGAGTTAAAATAGAAAAAATAATGCACAAAGATTGAGAACAATCCTTGTGCAAATTGTATGATTATGCATCCAAGATCAATTTTTCGATCCAACCAGAAACGCTCATTCCGGCTTCGGACGATTTCTTCCGAGCCATATTAACGACAGATTTCGAAAGATAAAAAGATGCGTTTGTTTTTTCTGCATCGTTTTCATCTCCTTCGAGGCCGAAGTATCTAAGATAATCATCGGCTTCTAAGTGTTCTTCCGCCCATTCCCGTGCCTTGCTGTACGACAAGGGAACGATTTCTTCGCCGCCGCACCAGCCGCCTCCTTCGGTTTGGTGGGCGTACTGCGTTCTTGCCCCACCGTCCCCGTGAAGGAAGAACTCTCCGGTGCGTTTACGGTACAGGGTTTCCTGGATTCCGTCCAACTGGTCGGTGACGTTGCTGCACCGGTATCCGATTTCCTTTGCTGTGGATGTATCATACAGGCGGCCGTTTATTACTTTTTTCATCATTGCTCCTCCTTCCCCGTCTTATGGCCGATAGGACAGCCTATGCGGTTTTGCCCATGATGGTGGTGCAGATCAGTCCCACCAGAATTTTAGGCTTTCGGCCTGGATGCCGTTTGCTTTAGCCTGGTCCAGGATTTCAGCTTTCAGGGATTCGTAGTTTTCTTCTTCGGTTTCACCGGCCGGAGCTTCGGCGTAAAGCTCAACGCCGTCGATGTCGGCCATCATGTAATCAACAGCCTCACCGCTGTATCTGCTTTCTCCACCGTTAAATTCAACTTCGTACTTTTTCATGTTTCTGCATCCTTTCTTTTTTGAGGGTTATTTTTTCTTTCCCTCTTGCTGTGATTATATTATATCATGAGTTGCACTGTAAGTCAATAGTTTTTAGAGTTAGAATAGGAAAAATAATGCACAAAGTTAAAGCAGAATATTTGTGCACGATGAACAAATTATTGTTTTACGTAATGATGGATACTTTTTCGGAGTATATTCTTCCACTCCAATATCGGTAAGCGCCCCTTTCACCACGCCGTCCCGCATACTGTAACGCTGATTCAGATACCGGGTAGATGCCCCCATTTCCCCGTGGGGTCCTCCTAATTGGCTGACGATGATCTTGGCCAGGGCGGGGTTGGGCGTCTTGATCTTGACCGGATACTGTAATTTCTTTTCGTATTGGAACATGGTTTATTCTCCTCTTTCCCAGGGCCAGGGATTGTCAACCCAGTCCCAGCGGTCGGTGCTGTGGGGCTGAGTGCGGACTAAGGTGCCGTATTGCTTAGAATATTCCTCCATGGCCTGTTGGCGCATCGCCAGGTGCTTTTGGTAAAACTCCAGAGCCTGGGAATCCTCCGGATGGGTGTCCAGATAAAGGGCCGTTTCGGTGAGCACGAAGTCGCAGACCTGGATTCGGTGAAGCAAAACCTGCTTTTGATTCATCTGTCATCACGCTCCCCGATAAAGGGTTTGTCCAACTGGGCAAATAGAGTTCCTCGGCTGAGCGCTACCTCCGGGGTATAAATCTCCTCCCAGGATTGGGGAGGAATAAAAGCCGCCGCTAAAGTGGGGAAGGGGCATCCCTCCCAGGATGTGGCAGCATTTTGCTGTTTCATAAGGATATCTCCTTTGCATTTTCTGTCGCCCCAAAGAGCTTGGGACAATACCAGTGTATGCGAAGAAAGAAAAACAAGTGAGAAAAACACTTCCTAAAGATAGAATCTGCCTTCCTTTTATGCTATAATGAAAAAAACCGTTCGGAGGCGATGGAAGTGGTAAAAGAATACCGTTGGGCTACCCTGGGCTGCGGCGTCATTGCCCATGAGTTGGCTCGGGCTATGGAAAAGCAGGGGAGAAAGCTGTACGCTGTAGCAAACCGCACCCGGGAAAAGGCGGAAGCTTTTGCGAAGGAATATGGCATTGAAAAGGTGTATTCCCGGTTGGAGGATGTGTTTGAAGATCCGGCGGTGGACGTGATCTATATCTCGACGCCCCACAATACCCATCTGCCCTTTTTGCTCCAGGCCCTCTCCCACAAAAAGCATGTTCTCTGCGAAAAAGCCATTACCTTAAACAGCGATGAATTGGAGCTTGCCATGCGCTCCGCCCGGGAGAACGGTGTGGTGCTGGCGGAGGCTATGACGGTGTATCATATGCCCCTGTATCGGGAGCTGGAACAGCGGATCCGGGGCGGGGAGCTGGGCCCCCTGCGGATGATTCAGATGAACTTCGGCAGCTATAAGGAATATGACATGACCAACCGGTTTTTCAATCGGAATTTGGCCGGAGGAGCTTTGCTGGACATCGGCGTTTATGCCCTCTCCTTTGCCCGGTGGTTTTTGTCCTCCCAGCCGGATCAGGTGGTTTCCCAGGTGCGGCTGGCGCCCACCGGGGTGGACGAACAAGCCGGAATCCTGCTGATGAATCCTCAGCAGGAAATGGTAACCATCGCCCTTTCCCTTCACGCCAAGCAGCCAAAACGGGGTATGGCAGCCTTTGACCGGGGCTATCTGGAGGTGTACAACTATCCTCGTGCAGAGGAAGCGGTGATTACCTATACCCAGGACGGCCATCAGGAAATCATTCGCTCCGGCAGCACGGCCGATGCCCTGTCTTATGAAGTTCTGGATATGGAGCATACGATTTCCACCGGAGAAGATCGGATGCGGCTGAACTATACAAAAGATGTAATGGATTTGATGACGCAGATCCGCCGGGACTGGAAACTGACCTATCCGGAAGAAGAATTCAGCCGCTGACGCAAAACACCCGCCTTCCCAATGGAAGGCGGGTCAGACTGTCGAGAAACCTTTCATTGCCGTAAATTTTACCCTCTCAGTCCGGTCTCTTCGAGCCCGGCCAGCTCCCCCATTGGGGGAGCCACTGGTTAAATTGTTTCATATAACCATACTTTTTTACAGGGAAAACATTTTCTGTCAATGCCTCTCCCTATGGGCAACATGGCGAAGCCATGCTTAGGTGCCGAACGTAGTGAGGCGGAGAGGGTTTCTGCTCCATCGGACTTTTTCCACAAACTCACCCGCCTTCCCAATGGAAGGCGGGTGCATATTTTACCGGTTTTATTCGCTTTTCAGTACGCCGATGCCGTAAGAAATCTGCAGCATCCGGGTATCCATTTGGGTGGGAGCAAGCTGGATCAGCTTGGTGCCGTTTTCGATGGTGCACATTCCCATGCTCCATCCGGCCTGGCCGATGCTGGAATCGTAGTTCACCAGCATGGGAACCCGTTCCCACGGCCCTTCGCCCAGATGATAGTTCACCAAAAAATCTCCGGGGTCACGCAGCCGCAGGGCGTCTCCGTCCCGTTTGGCGCTGACAATGATAGTGCCGTTTTCTCCCCCCTGCGGGACCCATACGCAATAGGGCATGCTCATCAGATAGAACCCGTCGGCGGTTTCAATCCGGGTGCCCTTAAAGGCAGGATCGCCGAAATCCATGCCGTCGTCGGACATACGGCAGTGAACGTCAAAATAAGGATCGCCTTCTTTGGGGAAGCAGACAATTTCATAGCACATGAAATATTTTCCGTTGGGCAGCCGGGTCACAATGGCCATGCCGGGACGGCTCATTCCATCCGGAACTGCCACCACCAGGTGTTCATTTTCCCAGGTTTTGCCGCCGTCTTTGGAGGAGGTAACGGCCAAAGTCTGGTTCAGGCTGCGGTCAGTGTGGGGGCGTTCGTCGGTGAATACCACGGTCAGCTCATTGGCTGCATTCAGATAGATAAACGGCTCCCAAACCGGGCCCAATTCGTCAAAATTCTGTTCGATGGGCGGGCCGCCGGCGGCTACTGTGGAACGGTATTCCCAGGTTTTGCCGTGATCCCGGCTGATGTAGAATAAAAGCTCGGTGGTTTTAAAGTCCAGGGGGATGGAGTTGCCGGAAAAGACAATGGTGCCCGCAGGCAGGTCACCGCACTGCACCGGCAGTTCAAATAATACCGGCTGGAACCGGATGCCGTATCCGTTTTTGGTGTCCTCTACCTGGCTGTAGGGTTCCCAGGTTTTGCCGTGATCGGTGCTGCAATAGATGGGGGCTACCGGCGGCTCCTTCACGGTGTAGTAGTCGAAGGTGGCCAGCAGCATCCCGTTTTTCTCTCCTGCATGGTGCAGCTCAATCACTCGGGGATACAGCACACCGCCGCCGTTGTCATAAACGTCTTCTCTTCTGGGAGACATCACAACGCCGAAAAATTCCTTTTCGATTTTCAATGCCATATCGCATCGCTCCTTTCCGTCCCAGGTCTCCCTGGACGCCGTGTTTCACGCATTACCATCGGCGCAGCCCTGCCAGTTACCGGCACTGCACCATTCTTTTCATTGATTATACTATATTTTTCTGTTTTTTGCAATAACTTTTAGGCAGAATCATGGAACTTTTCCTGCTTTTTGCCATCACGACGGCTTCATCGGAACTGTTTTCCTTGACGGTGCAGGAAAAATAAGGTAGTATAAACTCAAATCAACCGCCCGGGTAAAACCGCCCCTGCAAAAAATCAGACGGTTGACCTGGTCAGGAACCTTCTAAATCAAAACAAAAAGAGGGGATAAATATGATTATTTATGTAGATGCAAAGGCGTCCCGGGAAGGAAACGGCACTCGGGAAATGCCCTTTCGGTTCATTAACGACGCCGCTCAAATGGCACGCCCCGGGGATGAGGTTCTGGTGGCGCCCGGGGTGTATCGGGAATACGTCAATCCCAAACACGCCGGAACCGAAACTGCCCGGATCACCTATCGCAGCGCAGAACCCCTGGGTGCGGTGATTACCGGTGCGGAAGAGGTAAAGCACTGGCAGCCCTATCAGGACAACGTTTGGACCTGCCGGATCCCCAACACCCTGTTTGGCAGCTATAACCCCTATACTACCTATGTTTACGGCGACTGGTACTTTGCCGGAAAAAGCAAGCATACCGGAGCGGTTTATCTCAACGACCGCATGATGTATGAGGCCCAAAGCCTGGACGCCTGTCTGGAAGGGAAGGCTTCGGATTGCTCCTGGGAGCCGGAATATTCGGTGTATCAGTGGTACGCTCAGCAGGATCATGGGGACACGGTGCTTTACGCCAATTTCCAGGGCAAAAATCCAAATGAAGAAAAGGTGGAAATCAATGTCCGCCGGGAGTGTTTTCTGCCCTCCGAAACCGGGGTAAGCTATCTTACCGTCAGCGGCTTTCGCATTGAGAAAGCGGCTACCACCTGGGCCCCGCCGGCGGCTTATCAAGACGGAATGATCGGCCCCCACTGGTCCAAGGGCTGGATCATCGAAGACTGCGACATCAGCAACAGCAAGTGCGCCGGCATCTCCCTGGGCAAATATCTGGACCCGGAAAACGATCATTACTTCACCCGCAAACACCTGAAAAGCCCCACGCAGATGGAGCGGGACGCCGTCTGCAAAGGGCAGTATCATGGATGGCTGAAAGAAAAGGTAGGCAGCCACATCGTTCGCCGCTGCAATATCCATCACTGCCAGCAGGGCGGCATCATAGGCCGGATGGGCGGGGTATTCTCCCTGATAGAGGATAACCATATCCACCACATCAACAATATGATGGAACTGGGGGGAGCGGAGATTGCCGGCATTAAAATGCACGCCGCCATTGACGTTACCTTCCGGCGCAACTATATCCACCACTGCACCATGGGCATCTGGTGCGATTGGGAGGCCCAGGGCACCCGCATTACCCAGAATCTGTTCCATGACAACCAGCGCCCCGCTTTTGCCAAACAGCTCAAAGGCGGCATGATGTGCCAGGATCTGTTTGTAGAGGTGGGACACGGCCCCACCCTCATTGATAACAACATCTTCCTCTCTGACGTAACTCTGCGGATGGCCACTCAGGGGGTGGCTTTGGTGCACAATCTCATCTGCGGTTCCTTTACCGTGGTGGG
>CASDQY010000059.1 GCA_949282975.1 uncultured Oscillospiraceae bacterium
TGGACATACAAGACAATTGCTACAATTGGGCGTGATGAAATATGCCATAGACATAGGCATACCCTCTGCGTTTGAAATTGGTGGCGGTAGTTACTATGATAGGCCATGGGAAATAACCGCTGATGTTTATGGTGGGGTACAATCTAGATATCATTCAAATGAAGATATCGAAGCTGGTTTTTCCTATTTAAAACGAAGTATGTTTAATGGTTCTTTTGTGTGGGTATTTATGGAGTGAAGGAAGTGTGAAAATGAGAAAGAAAATTCTTGGCCTTGGAAGGATCGCCTTAGTAATTTCTTTATTCTGCTTGCTTATATTCTCAACTTCTTGTACCGCAAATATGCGAGAATATTATTCACAAAAAAGCAATTATACAAATGCAACAGGAATAGTAACTCACATTGCCTATAATGAGGACAGATCTGCATTGTATTTCGGATTTTCAGAATTGAGTCCGCAATTTGATGATAATAGTTTCAAAATCGTCGGTGATAACGTGCAGATTGTTCAGCAGAATGGTATAGACGAGAAAATTGCAATTGGAGATCAAGTCAATTTTATTACTGCTGCAAGATATTTTGGTGATGGCTATGTAATGCCAATTGTTAAAATCTCTATAAACGGCGAAGAATTATTGGGATTTGAGGAGGGCTTTTCTAATTTTTTAAAATGGCTAGATGGTTAACTACGGTTTAAGAGCCAATTCAAACCGAAAATTGTTCCTCACAAGCTCGTGGCATTCCACCAACTATGCTTGCATAAAGCAAATCCATTTTGTATAAATGATAAAACAAGTGGAAGGGCTTTTTCGGTCAGGCTAAAGAAGCTGGCAAAGAAAGTGCTACTATACTGTTAAAGCATTAACTGTTTGCGCTTTCAGGATGGATATGTTACAATGGGATAAAATCTCCGTCGAAAGGACGAATTTCCATGAATTCTTATCTGGCCGCTGCCATTCAAATGCGCTGCAACCGCTCTCCGGAGGAAAATTTATCCACTGCCCTTACCATGGTGCGGCAGGCCGCTGCGCAAGGGGCCAAACTAATTCTATTGCCGGAACTGTTTGAACACTGGTATTTTTGTCAGGAAAAAAACTACGACCTTTACAATCTGGCCACCCCTCTTGCTAAAAACCCGGCGGTACAGGCGTTGCGTCTTTTGGCCAAAGAACTTCAGGTAGTACTGCCGGTAAGTTTTTATGAAAAAGACGGACTAAGCCTTTATAATACGGTGGCGATCCTTGATGCCGACGGAAGCATTCTTGGAATTTACCGCAAAACTCATATCCCTGACGACCATTTTTATCAGGAAAAATTCTATTTCACTCCCGGGAACACCGGCTTTCAGGTATGGAACACCGCTGTGGGACGAATCGGCGTTGGCATCTGCTGGGATCAGTGGTTCCCGGAAGCCGCCCGGTGCATGGCGTTGATGGGCGCACAGGTATTGCTCTACCCCACTGCCATCGGTTCCGAGCCGATTTTGGAAACAGACAGCATGCCTCATTGGCAGCGGTGTATGCAGGGACACAGCGCCGCTAATCTGGTGCCGGTAATTGCCGCCAACCGGGTTGGTGCAGAAACCGTATCCCCCACCTCAGACAACAATCATCAATCCTCTTCCCTGACCTTCTATGGATCCTCCTTCCTTACCGATGCAACCGGAAAAATCCTGGCCCAGGGCAGCAGGGATCAGGAAGAAATCCTGCTGGCGGAAATCCACCCCGTGGAAGATGAAGAACTCCGGATGAGCTGGGGTGTTTTTCGGGATCGACGGCCGGAGATGTACGGAATCATTTCTAAGTAATACAAGGCATGGAGCAAAAAATTACTGCATAAAAAGACGAGGCTCTCTCACAAGAGAAAAGCCTCGTCTTTGTTATTTAGGATATACGGAGAAAGGAAAATTACACACTAAACAGCAGTTTGCCGTAAGTCGGGAAGGGCCAGATGTTTTCGTCGCAGAACTGTTCCATCTTATCTGCCGGCGCACGCACTGCATCCATATCCGGCAGAATGACGTCCTTATAGTATTCCGCTTCGGAAAGAATGTCTTCCATGGGAACGGCGGCCATATCTGCTTCCAGCTTATTGGTGGCGGCATAGCATTCATCGCACAAATCGCTGAGCTTTTGAATCATTTCCTGCTCCATGACGGAACCGGCTTCGATACCCAGCTGCTTTTTGGCCAGCAAAGCTTCCGAAAGCTGCTTGACGTATTTGTTCACCGCAGGAAGAATGTCCTTGCGAGCCATGTTCAGGGTGGTAAGCGCTTCAATGTTCAGCACTTTGGAATAGGTCTCCAGCTTGATTTCATAGTGGGACTTCATCTCGTTTTCGGTGTAGACACCGTACTTGGTGAACAGTTCCACATTCTTGGGCTGGAAGAAAGTCTTTTCCGCATCCACCGTGGTGCGCAGGTTCAGCAGGCCACGCTTTTCGGCTTCTTTTGGCCATTCCTCCGAATAACCATTGCCGTTGAAGATGATCCGATCGTGTTCCTTAATGGTCTTGCGAATCAAATCATTCAGGGTGGCGGTAAAGTCATCGGCATTTTCCAAAATGGTGGCAAACTCATCCAGTTCCTTGGCGATGGCGGTATTCAACACCACATTGGGACCGCTGATAGAAGCAGCGCTGCCCAGCATCCGGAATTCGAATTTATTGCCGGTGAAGGCAAAGGGAGAGGTACGGTTCCGGTCGGTGTTGTCTTTGGGGAATTTGGGCAGCAGATCCACGCCCAGTTCCATATCCCCCATGTCACGGCCCTGGTATACCCGGCCTTCCTCAATGCAGTTGAGAATCTCGGTGAGTTCATCGCCCAGGAAGATGGAGATGATAGCCGGAGGCGCTTCGTTGGCGCCCAAACGATGATCGTTGCCGGCGCTGGCCACGGAGATCCGCATCAAATCCTGATATTCGTCCACAGCCTTGATGACCGCCACCAAGAACAGCAAAAATTGAGCGTTCTCCGCAGGGGTTTCACCGGGATCAATCAAATTCACTCCCGTGTTGGTGGACAGGGACCAGTTGTTGTGCTTGCCGGAACCATTGATGCCCTCGAAGGGTTTTTCATGGAGCAGGCAAACCAAACCATGACGCTTGGCAACCTTCTGCATCATTTCCATGGTAAGCTGGTTGTGGTCGGTAGCCACATTGGTGATGCTGTAGATAGGAGCCAATTCGTGCTGGGCGGGAGCCACTTCGTTGTGCTTGGTCTTGGCCAGAACGCCCAGTTTCCAGAGCTCCTGATCCAAATCTGCCATGTAATCCGCCACCCGGTCCTTGATGGCGCCGAAATAGTGGTCTTCCAGTTCCTGGCCCTTGGGAGTGGGAGCGCCAAACAGGGTGCGGCCGGTGTAGATCAAATCCTTTCTCTGCTTATACACCTTTTCATCAATGAGGAAATATTCCTGTTCCGGACCCACGGTAGAAACCACCCGGGTAGCATCGGAGCCAAACAGCTTCAACACCCGCAAAGCATGTTTATTGATCGCTTCCATGGAGCGGAGCAACGGAGTCTTTTTATCCAATGCTTCGCCGGTGTAGGAGCAGAATGCCGTGGGAATGCAGAGAGTGTTTTGTTTAATGAAAGCATAGGAAGTGGGGTCCCAAGCGGTGTAGCCCCGGGCTTCAAAGGTAGCCCGCAAGCCGCCGGAGGGGAAGGAAGATGCGTCGGGTTCGCCCCGAACCAGCTCTTTGCCGGAGAAATTCAGCAGCACCCGGCCCCCTTCTACAGGGTTAATGAAGCTGTCGTGCTTTTCGGCGGTAATGCCGGTCATGGGCTGGAACCAGTGGGTGAAGTGGGTGCACCCCTTTTCAATGGCCCAATCCTTCATGGAATGAGCCACCACATTAGCCAGATCCAAATCCAACGGCGTCCCGTCCTGAATGGTTTTCTTCAGCGCCTTATAGGTATTTTTGGGAAGGCGCTCCTGCATGACCTGATCATTAAAGACCATGCTGCCGAAGATTTCTGATACATTGCTCATTTTGATTACCTCCATACCACATTGCCGTACCGCCCGACCAATCAAACCGGCGGAGGGCCTTCTCCCTCATCTTACCATTTTTGTCGTATTTTGTAAAGCAAAAACGCCACTGCATCACAAAATATAACGCAAAAACATAATTTTTTTAAGAAAAGCCCCGGATGTGATTCATTCCAACAAAAAACGCTGTGAAGGGAAACACCCTCCACAGCGCCCTTGCTGTTTACAAACAACAGTATAACCACCCGGGAAAGACTTGTCAAGACCCTTTTTCCAAAAAAATCACAACCCGGCAAAGAACCTGCAAACTGCAAGTGAAACTTGGCTTCAGCTTAATTTTTTAGGTGAAAATCCCGGGGAATGCTTTTGAAAAATAAAAAAACAAAAAAATTTCCTCTTGACAGGGCCCGGTAAATGGTCTATAATTGAGTTCACATTGAACAATGACGTTCACGGATTTTCGATTCGTTTGTCTAAATTCAGACAGCGAGGCGAAAATCGGTGGACGTCTTTTTTTGTTTTCCGCATGAGATAAAGGAGGCCAACCAGATGATGAGCCAAAATATTCTCCACAAAGAGGGGGAGGTACGCATCCCTTCCGGCTGCGCAATCTCCGGTATTTTTTCCAAATCCGGCAAAAAGGTAAACGGCCGGGAAATCATAAAATCCATCGCTACCATGCATGACCGTTCCAACGGTCTGGGCGGTGGTTTTGCCGGCTACGGCATCTATCCCCAGTACCCCGATGCTTACGCCTTCCATGTGTTTTACGACGACGAAGACAGCAAAGCCCGCTGCGAAAAATTCCTGGAGCGGCACTTTGATGTCATTAACCTGTCCAAGATTCCCACCCGGAAGGTGGCCGCTATCACCGACGAACCGCTGATCTGGCGGTACTTCGTCACCCCCCTGCACATTAAACTGATGCAGAGCCAGCTTTCGGAAGAGGAATTCACCAAACGCTGCGTGATCCGCATCAACACCCAGCTGGACGGCGCTTATGTGTTCTCTTCCGGCAAAAACATGGGGGTATTTAAAGCCGTAGGCTTCCCGGAAGACGTGGGCGAATTTTACCGTCTGGAAGAATATGACGCCTATAGCTGGACCGCCCACGGCCGTTATCCTACCAATACGCCCGGCTGGTGGGGCGGCGCACACCCCTTTGATCTGCTGGGGCTTTCCATCGTCCATAACGGCGAAATTTCTTCCTATGATGCCAACCGGCGGTACATTGAAATGTTCGGTTATAAATGTAACCTGCTCACCGACACCGAAGTCATTACTTATATTATCGACTATCTGGCCAACGAAAAGAAGCTGACCATGGAGGAAGTGGCCAGCGTGATCGCCGCTCCCTTCTGGAGCACCATTGAACGGATGCCCCAAAAGCAGCGGGAACAGCTGACCTATCTGCGCAATGCCTTTGCCAACCTTTTGATCACCGGGCCGTTCTCCATCCTGGTCGGCTTTGAAGGCGGCATGATGGCCCTCAACGACCGGCTGAAACTGCGGAGCATGGTGGTGGGCGAAAAGGACGACACCGATATGGTGTACATCGCCAGCGAAGAATGCGCCATTCGAGTGATCGAACCCCATGTGGACCGAGTTTGGTCCCCCAAGGGCGGCGAACCGGTGATCGTTCGGCTGAACCCCGACGAAAAAGTGTAAGAAGGAGGAGCTGCAAGATGGGCAATAACGGTATCAATTATATCCACCCGGAATTTGAAGTGGTCCGGGATCAGGAAAAATGCATCGCCTGCCAGGTCTGCCAGCGGCAATGCGCCAACGAAGTACATTACATGGATGAAGACGGAGTGATGCGGGCGGACAATTCCAAATGCGTCAACTGCCACCGCTGCGTCAGCCTGTGTCCCACCGGGGCGCTGAAGATCGTAAAGAGCGACCACACCTTCCGCCCCAACGGCAACTGGACGCCCCAGATCATCACCGAACTGTACCGCCAGGCGGGAAGCGGCGGGGTGCTGCTGTCCAGCATGGGCAACCCCACCAATCTGCCGGTGTACTGGGATCGGCTTCTGTTAAACGCTTCCCAGGTCACCAACCCCTCCATCGACCCCCTGCGGGAGCCGATGGAAACGGTAACCTTTCTGGGCAAAAAGCCCAAAGAAGTTGTGCGGGATCAGGAAGGCAACATCGTCAACAACCTCTCTCCCCAGATCCGGTTGAGCACCCCCATTATGTTTTCTGCCATGAGCTACGGCTCCATCAGCTATAACGCCCATGCTTCTCTGGCCCGAGCCGCCACCGAACTTGGCATCTGCTACAACACCGGCGAAGGCGGCCTCCACGAGGATTTTTACAAATACGGCCCCAACACCATTGTTCAGGTGGCATCCGGCCGATTCGGGGTGCACAAGGCGTATCTGGAAGCAGGCTGCGCCGTAGAAATTAAGATCGGCCAGGGCGCAAAACCCGGCATCGGCGGCCACCTGCCGGGCGCTAAGATTGTGGGAGACATCAGCCGCACCCGGATGATTCCCGAGGGCAGCGACGCCATCTCCCCGGCCCCCCACCACGATATCTATTCCATCGAAGACCTGCGGCAGCTGGTATATTCTTTAAAGGAAGCCACGGAATATAAAAAGCCGGTGATCGTCAAGATTGCTGCGGTGCACAATGTAGCCGCCATTGCCTCCGGCGTGGCCCGCAGCGGGGCGGACATCATCTCCATCGACGGCTTCCGGGGCGGCACCGGGGCGGCTCCCACCCGGATCCGGGATAACGTAGGCATCCCCATTGAACTGGCGCTGGCCGCCGTGGATTCCCGTTTGCGGGAAGAAGGCATCCGGGACAACGTCAGCGTAGTGGTGGGCGGCTCCATCCGCTCCGCCGCCGACGTAGTAAAGGCCATCGCCCTGGGCGCCGACGCCTGCTATATCGGCACGGCCGCCTGTCTGGCTATGGGCTGCCACCTTTGCCGGAGCTGCCAGGAAGGCAAATGCAACTGGGGCATTGCCACCCAGCGGCCGGAACTGGTCAAGCGCTTAAATCCCAACATCGGTTCGCAACGGCTGGTAAACCTTGTCAACGCCTGGACCCATGAAATCAAGGAAATTATGGGCGGCATGGGCATCAATTCCATCGAAAGCCTGCGGGGCAACCGCTTGATGCTCCGTGGCGTAGGCCTAAATCAGAAGGAACTGGAGATTCTTGGCATCAAATATGCCGGCGAATAAGGAGGATTGGCTGTGAAACGAGTTTATGTAAACGAAGAATGGTGCTTAGGCTGCCATCTCTGTGAATATCAATGTGCTTTCGCCAATTCCGGGGAAACCGATATGGTCAAGGCCCTGAAAGGTGTAAAGATCAATCCTCGGATTCAGGTGGAGGAAGGCGACGGCGTAAACTTCGCCGTTCAGTGCCGCCACTGCGAAGATCCCCTCTGTGTCAAGGGCTGCATCTCCGGCGCACTGAGCATTCAGGACGGCGTCATCCATTTAGATGAAAACAAGTGTGTGGGCTGCTACACCTGTGTGCTGATGTGCCCCTACGGCGCCATTATGCCGGGCAATGGCACGGCAGTGCAGAAATGCGAGCTTTGCCTGAACAATTCCTGCGGAGAACCCGCCTGTGTCAAGGGCTGCCCCAACGCCGCCATTGTCTATGAAGAACGATAAGGAGGAGCCAAAATGGAAAAGAACTATGTGATCGTCGGCAACTCCGCCGCCGCTATCGGCTGTGTGGAGGGCATCCGTCAGGTGGATCAAAATGGCAGCATCCTCATCGTCTCCGACGAACCCCACCACACCTATTCCCGCCCCCTGATCTCCTATCTGCTTTGGGGCAAAACCGACTGCCAGCGAATGAAATACCGCCCGGATTCCTTTTATCAAGATCATAAGGTAGACACCTTGTTTGGGGTAAAGGCCACCTCCCTTCAGCCGGAAGAACACACCCTTACGCTGGACAACGGAGAAACCGTTACCTACGGAAAGCTGCTGCTGGCAACCGGCTCCCGCCCCTTTATCCCGCCCATGGACGGCTTGGACAAAGTGGAAAAGAAATTCACCTTTATGACCCTCAACGATGCATTGGCCCTGGAGCAGGCTATCACCCCGGACTCGAAAGTGCTCATTGTAGGCGCCGGTTTGATCGGCTTAAAATGCGCCGAAGGCATCTTTGAAAAGGTGGGCTCCTTAACCGTTGTGGACCTGGCCAACCGCATCCTGCCTTCGATCCTGGATGAGGAAGGCTCCAAGCTGGTGCAGGACTACATCGAAAGCAAGGGCGTGAAGTTCTACCTTTCCGATTCCGTAGCCAAATTTGAAAACAGTACGGCTACCCTGAAAAGCGGCGCAGAGGTGCCTTACGATATTGTAGTGATCGCTGTGGGTGTGCGGCCCAATGTGGAGCTGGCTGAAAATGCGGGGATCGAAGTAAACCGGGGCATCCTCACCGACATCCATTGCGCCACCAACCTGCCGGACATTTATGCCGCCGGGGACTGCACCGTCAGCCACAACATCGCCTCCGATCAGGATCAGATTCTGGCCCTGCTGCCCAACGCCTATATGCAGGGGGAAACTGCCGGCATCGAAATGGCGGGAGGAGAAGCAAATTACGACAAAGCCATCCCCATGAACGCCATGGGAATGCTGGGGCTGCACATGATCACCGCCGGCGTCTATGACGGCGAAGTGTACAAAGAGCAGTCCTGCGAGGGTTACAAAAAGCTGTTTGTAAAGGACGGCAAGCTGAAGGGATACATTCTCATCGGGGATGTCATCAAGCGGGCCGGAATTTATACCAGCCTGATCCGGGAACAGACCCCTCTGGAAAAAATTGATTTTGAGCTGATCAAACATTCTCCCCAGCTCATGGCTTTCGCCAAGAGCCAGCGGAAGGTCAAATTGGCAGGCGCCAAGGAATAATTGAAGGAGGCTGAAACTTATGATGATCCGTCCCGGTGCAGAAATGCACTTTCAAGACTTAAATCAGGCCATTCGCTCCACGCCGGATGCCGATGTGATGATCGAAAACTGCATCGGCCAGCGCTATATCGGCGCAGGCCTTTCCGGCAAGAATATTGTCATCAACGGCACGCCCGGCAATGCCTTAGGTGCTTATTTAGACGGCTGCACCATCCACGTCCACGGCAACTCCCAGGAAGCCACGGGGGACACCATGAACGAAGGCACCATCTATGTCCACGGCAATGCCGGGGACGCCACCGGCTATGCCATGCGGGGCGGGAAGATTTTCATCGAAGGCAATTCCGGCTACCGCACCGGCATCCACATGAAGGCGTTCCAGGAGAAAGTCCCGGTGTTGGTGGTAGGCGGCATCACCGGCAGCTTTTTGGGAGAATACCAGGCCGGCGGCTACATTGTGGTGCTGGATCTCAACCACCAGTCCATCGAAAAGAACTGCAATTTTGTGGGCACCGGAATGCACGGGGGCAAAATCTTTCTGCGCACCGAAAAGCTGCCGCCCAATCTGCCCAAGCAGATTCTGGCCGCCCCGGCCACCAAGGAAGATCTGAAAGAGATCGAGCCCTTCATTCATGAGTTCTGCGAAGCGTTCGGCCGGGAGGAAGAAGAAATCTTAAACAGCGCTTTTTATGTGCTGACCCCCAACTCTAACAACCCTTACAAACAGCTTTACACCCGCAATCAGTGCTGATTGCTTCCTGTTTCATCGGCGTCTTTCCTTTTCACTTACAGGGAAAGGCGCCTTTTGTATGAATCCCCTTATTTTAAAAACCGCAAAAGATTTTTTCAACCCGCTTGACACCCGCCGGCCTTTCCTCAAAAAGATTTTGCTCTGCTTCTCTTTCCATGTTTGCATTGCCGCTTTTTTTCTGATAAAATAGGAGAAGTTCAACGGTAAGAAAGGCGGCCTTGCTGCGATGAAGAAAAAAGCCCCTTTATCCAAAATTTTATTTCCCCTTCTCACCATCTTTTTTTGGTATACCGGAATCAAAGGGACGGTCTTTGTCCTGTCGAATCCCGGTTTTCACTACAACGGGCTGCCGCTTTGGGGCGTTTATTGCATTTTGATGGGGTATTTATTGCTGGGTTTATGGGTAACCATTGTCACTATTTTGAAGTTTACAGTCAAACACGATTGATTTGGAAAGGAGTTTTCCTATGCTATCCCAAGCCGCCAGAGATGCTTTGCAGTATGTCAGCGAAAACGATGTAAAATTCATTCGCCTTACCTTCTGCGACATCTTCGGCAACGTAAAAAATATTTCCATCCAGGCGGACCGCTTGGAACACGCCCTGGAATACGGCATCTGCCTGGATGCCTGTTCGGTGCAGGGATTTGCCGGGGCAGACAGCGACGACCTGTTCCTCTTCCCCGACCCGGCCACCATGGCCGCCCTTCCCTGGCGCCCCAGTCGGGCGGGAGTGATCCGCTTTTTCTGCGACATCCGCTATCAGGACGGCCGCCACTTTGAGCGGGACAGCCGGTATCAACTGAAAAAAGCGGTGCGCCGCTGCAAAGAGTTAGGATACCAATGCAAAATCGGCAGCAAGTGCGAATTTTATCTCTTCCTTCAGGATGAAAAGGGCAACCCCACCCTGGAGGTCCAGGACCGGGCCGGATATCTGGATGTGGCACCTCTGGACCGGGGGGAAAACATCCGGCGGGAAATCTGCCTGAATCTGGAACAGATGGGCATCAAGCCGGAATGCTCCTACCATGAACACGGCCCCGGCCAGAACGAAGTGGATTTTCGGGACAACAACGCTCTGGGCGCTGCCGACGATTTGATTTCCTTTAAACTGGCGGTGCGCAGCATTGCCAACATCAACGGCCTGTATGGATCCTTCCTTCCAAAACCCATGGAGCATCTTCCCGGCAGCGGGCTGCATGTAAACATAAATCTCTGCAAAGACGGTGAAAATATCTTTTTAGCAGGGCAGCAGCACAACCCGGTGGCCGAAAGCTTCATTGCCGGCATTCTGAAATATACCCGGGACATGACCTGTTTTCTCAATCCCCTGTCCAACTCCTATACCCGATTCGGAGAATTCGAAGCGCCGAAATACATTTCCTGGTGCCACCAGAACCGCTTCCAACTGATCCGCATCCCCACTGCGGCCCCGGGCCATGCCAGGATGGAGCTGCGCAGCCCGGACAGCTCCTGCAATCCTTATCTGGCGTTTGCCCTGCTAATCCATGCCGGATTGGACGGAATTGAGGAAAACCTGGCCCTGCCCGCCCCAACCAATCTGGATCTGTACACCGCCACCCCGGAACAAACCGCCGGGCTGGAATTGCTGCCGCAAGATCTGGGAGAAGCCCTGGACTGCGCCCGGCAGAGCGAATTTGTGAAACGGCATCTGGACGCCGGGCTGCTGGAAAGCTATCTGTCCCACAAGCAAAAAGCGTGGGAGGATGCGGTTTCTTCCCCCAACCGCCACGACTATGAACTGCGCAATTATTTCCTCTATATCTGACACAATGGTTTCATTCCTCCCCCGCCGTGCAAAGGAGACCTCGGGTTGAAAGAGCTTTTGTTAATTAACAGTAATGACAAATACAAAGAGCCATTGCTGGCGCTGCTGCACCAATGCGGCTTAAAGCAGATTGACCTTGCCTTCAGCGGGGGAGAAGTGCGCCGTTTGACCCAGAATCAGAATTATCCCATGGTCATCATCAACACCCCGCTGGCGGACGAATTCGGCCACGAGCTGGGCACCTTCCTGTCCCGGAAAACCGGCGGCCTGGTGCTGCTTTTGGTGAAAAACGAGATTGCGGAAGAAATGGCGATCAAAACCCTTCGGGAAGGGATTTTAGTGCTGGCAAAGCCCATCAACCGTGCCAGCTTTACCCAGGCGGTGCGGCTGATGACCGCCTGCGCCCAAAAGATCCGCCTGCTTCAGGGAGAAAACGAAAAACTGCGGGTTTCCCAACAGCAGGATCGCATCATCAGCCGGGCCAAATGCCTGCTCATCGAGCATAGCGGATTCACCGAAGAACAGGCCCATCACTTTCTGGAACAGCAGGCCATGAACCAGCGCACCACCCGCTATGAGGTGGCAAGGGACGTCTGCGCTCAATATACGGACTAAGAATCTTCTGCCCAAAGGCCCTCCTTTCGGGCAGAAGAACGATTTTGTCCTCGAAAAAGAAAAATCGGTTGTATTTGCCGGTGAAATCCAGTATAATGTACTTTGTATGAAAATGTGAAGAAGGAGAGTATCCTGCGGTGAAGCTATCTTTTACCAAAATGCACGGCTGCGGCAACGACTACATTTATTTTAATGCCTTTACCCAGTCCATCGAAAACCCCGGCGAACTGTCCATCCGCTTATCCGGACGGCGGAAGAGCATCGGGGGTGACGGCATTATTCTGGTCTGCCCCAGCGACCGGGCAGACGCCAAAATGCGAATCTTCAATGCGGACGGCAGCGAAGCCAAAATGTGCGGCAACGGGGTGCGCTGTGTGGCCAAATTTGTGGTGGATCAGGGGATTGTTCCCGGCGACCGGGAAACCGTGGCCATCGACACCCTCAGCGGCGTAAAAACCATCCGCCTGCTCCGGGAAAAGGGGGAAGTCGTGGGCGCTACGGTGGATATGGATCAGGCCATCCTCAACCCCAAGGACATCCCGGTGCTGCTGGAAGGGGAACGCATCATCAGCCGGCCGGTAGAGATTGCCGGAAAGACCTGGGATATTACCTGTGTTTCCATGGGCAATCCCCACTGCGTGGTATTTGTGGATGCTGTGGAACCGTTGGATCTGGAACAACTGGGGCCCTGTTTTGAAAAGAACCCCATCTTCCCGGAACAGGTCAACACGGAGTTCATCCGGGTATTAGACCCTCACACCTTGCAGATGCGTGTTTGGGAACGAGGCAGCGGCGAAACCTGGGCCTGCGGCACCGGCGCCTGCGCAGCGGCGGTGGCGGCGGTGGAAAACGGCTACTGCCCCAAAAATGAGGATATTACCGTTCATCTGGTGGGCGGGGATCTGGTGATCCGTTACACCGAGGAAACGGTTTATATGACCGGCGAAGCAGTTACTGCGTTTGAAGGGGAGGTAGAAGCATGACCAAATATATTTTCGTAACCGGCGGCGTAGTCTCCGGCTTGGGTAAAGGCATCACCGCCGCCAGCCTGGGCCGAGTGCTCAAACAGCGTGGATTGAAGGTCGCCGCCCAAAAGCTTGATCCGTACATCAACATTGACCCCGGCACCATGAGCCCTTATCAGCATGGGGAGGTATTCGTCACCGAAGACGGCGCCGAAACCGACCTGGATCTGGGCCATTACGAGCGGTTTATTGACGAAGATCTGAATAAATTCTCCAACCTGACCACCGGCCGGGTTTACTGGAATGTGTTAAACAAGGAGCGCAACGGAGATTATCTGGGCAAAACCGTTCAGGTGATTCCCCATATCACCAACGAAATCAAGGACTTTATCTACACCGTAGGCCGAAAAACCAGCGCCGACATCGTGATCACCGAAATCGGCGGCACGGTGGGCGACATCGAAAGCCAGCCCTTTATGGAAGCCATCCGGCAGGTCGCTTTCGACGTGGGCCGGGAAAATGTGTGCTATATTCACGTCACTCTGGTGCCCTATATCACCGGAAGCGGGGAATTTAAAAGCAAGCCCACCCAGCATTCCGTCAAGGAACTGCAGAGTTTGGGCATTGCCCCAAATATCATCGTGACCCGAGTGGACCAGCCTTTGGACAAAGATATTCGGGACAAAATCTCTTTGTTCTGCAATGTAAAAAAAGAGTGCGTCATCGAAAACCTGACCCTGCCGGTGCTGTACCAGTGTCCCTTAATGCTGGAAGAAAGCCATATGTCCGATATTGTACTCAAGGAACTGGGCATCGACGCTCCCAAAGCGGACATGACCGAATGGAACCAGATGCTGCAGCGCATCGCCAACCGGCATAAAACCGTCACCATCGCCCTGGTGGGCAAATATGTGAAGCTGCACGACGCTTATCTGTCGGTGGTGGAATCCCTGAATCACGCAGGCTATGAAAACGCCGCCAAGGTAGAAATCAAATGGGTGGATTCCGAGGATGTCACCGAGGAAACCGCCGCCGAAATCTTCTCCGACGTGCAGGGCATTCTGGTGCCCGGCGGGTTCGGCCATCGGGGCGTAGAAGGCAAAATTGTGGCGGCCCGGTACGCCCGCACCCACAATATTCCCTACCTGGGCATCTGCCTGGGGATGCAGGTAGCGGTGATTGAATTTGCCCGTCATGTGCTGGGCCTGACCGGAGCGCACTCGGCGGAATTTGATCCTGCCACTCCCTATCCCGTCATCGACCTGATGCCGGACCAGAAAGGAAACCTGCCCAAAGGCGGCACCATGCGGCTGGGGGCCTATCCCTGCAAGGTGTCCGAGGATTCCATTATGTCCCGGGCCTACGGCCAAAAAGAGGTCAACGAACGCCACCGCCACCGCTACGAATTCAACAACCAGTTCCGGGACAGCTACCGCCAGGGCGGCATGCGCTTTACCGGCACCAGTCCCGACGGACATTTGGTGGAAGCGGTGGAGATTCCGGAGCACAAATTCTACATCGGCGTGCAGTATCACCCCGAATTCAAGAGCCGCCCCAACCGGGCCCACCCCTTGTTCCGGGAATTTGTAAAAGCTGCATTAGGGGACGAAGTGTAACAAGGAGGTTTTTTACCATGCAGATCAACCGTCATTTTCTGGAGGTAGCAGACAGCTATCTGTTTTCCACCATTGCCCATAAGGTAAACCAGTACACCGCCGCCAATCCGGACAAGCGGGTTATCCGTTTGGGGATCGGAGACGTTACCCGTCCCCTGGCCCCCGCTGTCATCGACGCCCTTCATGCAGCCGTGGACGATATGTCAAAAGCGGAAACCTTCCACGGTTACGGCCCGGAACAGGGATACGATTTCCTCAAGCAGTCCCTGCAGGACTACTATGCTTCCCACGGAGTGAAGCTGGATCTGGAGGAAATTTTCGTCAGCGACGGCGCCAAAAGCGACGTAGGCAACATTCTGGATATTTTCGGTGCCGATAACCTGGTGCTGGTGCCGGATCCGGTATATCCGGTGTATGTGGACACCAATGTAATGGCCGGGCGAAAGGTTCAGTACATGAACGCCACCGAAGAAAACGGTTTCCTGCCTCTGCCGGACGAAACGGTGGATGCAGACATCATCTATCTCTGCTCCCCCAACAACCCCACCGGCGCTGTGTACACCAAAGAACAGCTGCAAAAATGGGTAGACTACGCCAATGAGCGGGAAGCGGTGATCCTCTTTGACGCTGCTTACGAATGCTTTATCACCGATCCCACCCTGCCCCGGAGCATCTTTGAGATTCCCGGCGCCAAAACCTGCGCCATTGAATTCTGCTCCTTCTCGAAAACCGCCGGCTTCACCGGCACCCGCTGCGGCTACACCGTAGTGCCCAAAGCTCTGGTGCGGGAGGATTCTTCCCTGAACAAAATGTGGCTGCGCCGCCAGACCACCAAATTCAACGGCGTGCCCTACATTGTTCAAAAAGGCGCTGCGGCGGTATTCACTCCCGAAGGACTTCCCCAGATCAAGGATACCATCCAATATTACCTGGATAACGCCAAAATCATTGCCCAGGCTATGGACGAGCTTGGCATCTGGTACACCGGCGGCACCAACTCCCCCTATATCTGGCTGAAGTGCCCGGGCAACATGAAGAGCTGGGATTTCTTCGATTTGCTGCTGGAGCAGGCCAATGTGGTGGGCACCCCCGGCGCCGGTTTCGGTCAGAACGGGGAAGGCTTCTTCCGGCTCACTGCGTTCGGCAACCGGGAAAACACCCAGGAAGCGGTGGAGCGGATCAAGGCTCTTTTGAAGTAAAAAAACAATCGGCCAAAACAAAGGACGCACTGAGAAAACCACTCAGTGCGTCTTACTGTTGAGAAATCCTCGGTTCTGCTTTTCTGTAAACCAGCCTTGGCTGATGAGGTGGCTGCATAGGTGAATCGATTTTATCTCAGGGAAATGGAATAGACAATTTTTGCTGTACATCATGGTTTGTGCTGGTGAAGAATTCCCTTTTCCCCTCATCAGTCGCCTACGGCGACAGCTTCCCCCCAGGAGGAAGCCTTTATCCCGGCGGGGATTTGCATAAAAAGCGACGAAGGGATTGCGAAATACTTTTCAATAAATTGACGCACTGAGAAAACGACTCAGTGCGTCTTTTTTGTGATACAAAAGGGGGGGGAATTATATTCTTACTCGCCTTGGGTAAAGGTGCGGCTGGCCAAACTTTCTCCATCCATGGTGCGGTATTCCACACGAAGCTGGACTTCGCCACCCACTTCCTCACAGAGCTGCGCTACCATGGGTTGAAATGACTCATCCAAAGTTTCCAGGGCAGAGTCCAAATATTCGCTTACCGTATCCATGGATTCTTCCGGAATCTCTTCCTGATAGGTGCAGATAACCACCAGCGTATTGCCTTCCACTTCCAGGGAACCGGTGGCGGTATTACCGGAAGAACTTTCCAGGGAAGAGATCAACGCTTCTCCTTCTGCGCCTTCTGCAAGAGCCCTTAATTTCTCTGTGATACTTTCTTCTTCGGCATCGGCAGCATCCGATACGTTAACATTGGGAGAAGGAATGGTTACGCCGCCGGTGGTATTATTATTTCTCCCGGAGCAGGCAGTAAATGCCATCAGCAGGCAGCCGGCCAAAGCCGCCGCCAAAATTGCTTTGAATCGTTTCATAAAAATTCTCCTTATCATCTTTTTGTTTTACTTCTTTTTCCCAGAATCCCTTTGTATCTCAAAGAGCAAAATGATTAGTCCGCCGAAGAATAGGTATAGCTGCCCAGTTCGGTGCCGTCGGCATTGAGGTAGACAATCCGAAGCTGGATATCTTCCTGATGAATCTCCTCTGCAATCTGATCCACCGCTGATTCAAAGGTGTTGGCGGTGGATTCTGCCGCCGCATCCAGATCGCTGCTCACCGAACCGTCGCTGTTGTCCTGCTGTTCCTCGTTGGTGTAGGTAAAGACAATAGTGTTGCCTTCCACCGTAATGTCTAAAGTGACGCCACTGCCCTCCATGCCCTCTTCCATGGAGCTGAGGTTTTCTGCCGCATAGTCCTCCAAAGCCTGGGTCACATCCATGGAAAGAGGCTCATTCACCGTAACCGAACAGCCGGTGAAGGCGACAGTTAGGCAGCCTGCAAGCAGCAGAGCGGCCAGGGACTTATGAAGTTTCATGTACGATCAACCTTTCTTTTTCACAAAGGGCAGATGGTTTCATTTTATTGCATACAAAGCTTACAGTTCCCGCTCCAGGGCAATCAGGCCGCTGCGGGCCATTTTAATGATGCCGTAAGGCTTCACCAGCCGCAGGAAGGAGTCGATCTTTTTGGGGCTGCCGGTGAGTTCCAGCATCAATTCGGTTTGGGCCACATTCAACACCTTGGCCCGATACAAATTCGCCACCTGGATCAAGCCGTCCCGGGTTTCTTCACTGTACCCGGCCCGCACCAGAACGTGCTCCCGCTTCACCGAAATATCCCCGGAAAGGTTCAGCACTTCGTGGATCTCATGGAGCTTTTGAAGCTGCTTGATGATCTGTTCAAAGGTTTGGTCATCCGCTTCGGTGACGATCGTGATCCGGCTGGTGCCGGGATCCTGGGTTTCCGCAGCAGAAATGCTCACCACATTGAACCCCCGGCGGGCAAACAACCCGCAGATTCGGATGATCACGCCGGAATGGTTGTCCGCTAAAATGGACAGCACATAGGTTTTGGACTTCATCACTGTGCGCCCCCTTCCTTTTCTTCAATGGTGATGTGGGTGATGGGCTTGGTGATGTCCGCCCCTGCAGGCACCATGGGAAGGACGTTGATGTCCCGATCAATGACGCATTCAATCAGCACTGGCTCGTGGAGAGAAAGGGCTTCTTCCAACACCGGGCGGATGTCGCTCTTCTTGGTGATCCGCAGCCCCTTGATGTGATAGGCCTGGGCCAGGAGCATATAATCGGTGCCCCGGTCCAGAGTGGTCTGGCTGAACCGGCGGCCGTAGAACAGCCGCTGCCATTGCCGCACCATCCCCAGCACACTGTTGTTAAACAGAAGCTCAATCATGGGGATCTGGAATTTATAGGCGGTAACCAATTCATTGCAGTTCATGTGAAAGCTTCCATCGCCGGCAATGTTGATCACCCGTTTATCCGGATTGCCCACCTGGGCCCCCATGGCGGCGCCGAAGCCATAGCCCATGGTGCCCAGTCCTCCGGAGGAAATAAAGCTCCGGGGATGGCGGAAATTATAAAACTGAGCGGCCCACATTTGGTGCTGCCCCACTTCCGTGGCGATGATGGCATCGCCCTTGGTGAGTTCATCCAGGGTCTGAATCACGTCCTGGGGGGTGACTGCTTGTGGATCGTCCGTGGTCATCTGCAGAGGATATTCCTGTTTCCAGGATTGGATCTGCTCCATCCACTCCCCGTGATTCTGCTGAGTGAGCAGGGGCAGAAGCTGTTCCAGCACCGTCTTTACGTCCCCGATTAAGGCCAGATCCACCGCAATGTTCTTGTTGACTTCCGCAGGATCAATATCAATCTGTAAGATCTTGGCGTTTTTGGCAAAGGTAGATTTGTCCCCAATGACCCGATCGCTGAACCGAGTGCCCAGACCCACAAACAAATCGCAGTTTTCAATGGCCTTGGCAGCGGTAACGGTGCCGTGCATGCCCAGCATTCCCATATACCGGGGATCGGTGTTGTCGAAGCTGCCCTGGCCCATCAAAGAAGAGGACACCGGTGCATCCATGCGGTTGACCAGTTCCAACACCGGTTCTGCCGCTTCCGAGGCGATCACGCCGCCGCCGGTATACACAAAGGGACGTTTGGCTTCCATAATCATGGCTGCCGCCCGTTCCAATTCGTGGGCGGTGGTATGAATTTCCACCGGGATGGGGGCGGGCTGCTCAGGGGTGTATTCACAAACAGCGGCCGTAACGTCTTTGGGAACATCGATGAGCACCGGGCCTTTCCGGCCGGAATTGGCAAGGTAAAAAGCTTCCCGAATGGTATCCGCCAGCTTTGTAACGTCTTTGACGATGTAATTATGCTTGGTGATGGGGATGGTGACCCCGGTAATGTCCACCTCCTGGAAAGAATCCAATCCCAGGGCGGAACAGCCCACATTGCCGGTAATTGCCACCACCGGCACGGAATCCATGTTGGCAGTGGCCAGGCCGGTAACCAAATTGGTGGCCCCGGGGCCGGAGGTAGCGATCACCACACCGGTTCGTCCGGTGCTCCGGGCATAGCCGTCTGCGGCATGGCTGGCGCCCTGTTCATGAGCGGTGAGGATATGGCGAATTTTATCGCTGTACTGATACAGCGCATCATAGATGTTCAGCACCGAACCGCCGGGATAGCCGAACACCGTATCCACTCCCTGCTCCAACAAGCATTCCAAAATGATTTCTGCTCCAGTTAATTTCAAAAGTTTCACCTCATATCAAAATCGACCTGCCCATTCTTTTGCAAACGGCAAACGTTTGGTCAAACCCCCTGCAAAACAATTCGGGCGGATGCACCTTCATCCTTCGCCCTTCCCGGTGTGAGACAGGCGAAAAAAGAACCGGCCGTTTGGATGAAACGAACGGAACGGGTTACTGTATTATCATAGCGATTTTTGCGGTGTTTGTCAAATCCAAACCAGAAGATTACCATTTCTTTTTCCTTTTAAAAAATCGGCCGGATTTTGTTTCATTTTTTTACTTTACATTTTTTATTTCCAGTTGACCGTTTTCCGCCTTTTTGTTATAATTATAGTGTTCTTTGACGTCATATCCCGGAAAGAAAGGAAGTCCATACATGAAACGTAAAATTTTAGCAGCCGCCTTGGGGGCCACCCTGCTGCTGGGCCTATGCGGATGCAGCAGCCAACCGCAAGAATGCGTTCTCTGCGGCTCCACCGAAAACACCTCCGTTTATCACAACCTGTCCAGCAACGAAAACCAAGCTCTCTGCGCCGACTGTGTGGAAGATGCTTTGGGCTCCCCGGAAGCATGCGCATGGTGCTATGAAACCCCCGCCGGTTTCTACGTCAATCTGGCAGAACAAGCGGTCTTTGCCTGCCAGGAATGCTATGACGGCCTGAGCTGATTGGGATCGGTTTTGTCCGGTGCAGTGTTTCACTGCGCCGGATTTGCTTTTTGTCACCTTGCAATTTTTGCGGTAATTCTGTATCATAAAATAAAACCATGTACCCATTTTTTCCAAAGGGAAAGGATGTCTCCTTATGCCGAATTCGCTGATTTACGCCGACCATGCCGCTACCACCCCGGTGCGTCCGGAAGTACTGGAAGCCATGCTCCCCTATTTTTCCGCCCAATACGGGAACCCTTCTTCCCTTTACCGATTGGGGCGGCAGGCCAAAGCCGCTTTGGAAGAAGCCAGGGCCAAAATTGCCCATTGTCTCCATGGAGCCCCGGAAGAAATCTTCTTTACTTCCGGCGGCAGCGAAGGGGATAACTGGGCGGTCAAAGGCATGGCGCTGGCGGACAAAGAAAGCGGCAAATCCCATCTGGTCACAACGGTTTTTGAGCACCCTGCCCTTTTGGAAAGCTGCCGGTTTTTAGAGCGGCAGGGCTGCCGGGTCAGTTATCTTCCCGTCAGCAGCACCGGATTTGTGACCGCAAAACAGGTGGAGGAGGTTGTCACACCGGACACATGTTTGGTCAGCGTGATGTACGCCAATAACGAAATCGGCACCGTTCAGCCTGTCCGGGAAATCAGCGCTCTCTGCCGGGCAAAAGGGATCCCTTTTCACACAGACGCCGTCCAGGCCGCCGGATGGCTTCCCATAGACGTGCAGGCCCAAAATATCGACCTGCTCACCCTCTCCGCCCACAAATTGGGTGGGCCGAAAGGCATCGGGGTATTGTACTGCAGGAAATGGCTTTCGCTTTCTCCCCTGATTCACGGCGGGAAGCAGGAAAACAGCCGCCGGGCTGGAACCGAAAATGTGGCCGGGGCGGTGGGACTGGCCAAGGCCCTGGAACTGGCGGGCCAGGAGCAAATAAAGCGAAGCCAAAGCACAGCGGAAAAGCGGGATTGGATGGAAGGGGAACTTTCCACCCTGACCGGCTGTTTGGTCAATGGAGCAAACCCAAGACTGCCCGGGCATTTGAATCTTTCCTTCCCCGGGGTGGAGGGGGAAAGCCTGCTTCTGGTTTTGGACGCCCAGGGAATTGCCGCCTCTTCCGGCAGCGCCTGTTCCTCCGGCAGCGGGAACCCCAGCCATGTGCTGCTGGCTCTGGGGCGAAGCGAAAAAGAAGCCAAAGGCTCGCTGCGTTTGAGCATCGATGAAACGTTAAGCTGGGAGGACTGCCGGCGGCTGGTGCAGGCTGTGAAAAGCGCTGTGGAAATGCTGCGGTTCGATGCTTGACAAGAACAAATCCCGGTGGTATCATACAAGTACAATCGTTGAGAAGAAGGCCTGCTTCCCCAAAAACGTCCCAGAGAGCTGCCGGTTTGCTGGAACGGCGGCGGCGTTTGGAGGTTGGGCTACCATCTTTGAGAGTGTGCCAACGGCATCTGCCGGAAACACAACGGCTTGGGCATCCGTTATCCTGCCTGCTATGAGTGCGGAAGAAAGATATTCTTCCGAACATGGGTGGAACCGTGGAGTTATGAACAAAGACTGAGAAATGCCCGCAGCCTAGGAAAAAGCGGCGCTGTGCGTATGCCGATACGTCAAGCCGTTTTTGACGACGGAAGCAAAAATGCTTCATTTTTGCGGTGCGGGGATTTCTCAGATGTTTGGCACTTCATCCCATTTGGGATGGGGTGCTTTTTGCATCTTATCCCTCCAAAGCGGAAATTCTATGGACAAGGAGGACACCAACATGATTCAAGTAACCTTAAAAGACGGCGTGGTTCGGGAGTATGAAGCAGGCACCACCATTGCCGAAGTCGCCAAAAGCCTGGGGGCAGGACTGTACAAAGCGGCCTGCGCCGGCCGGGTGGACGGCACCGCCTGCGACCTGCGCACCCCTCTGGAAAAAGACTGCCAGTTAGAAATCCTTACCTTTGAGGATAAGGACGGCAAGCACGCTTTCTGGCACACCGCCGCCCACATTATGGCCCAGGCCATCCAGCATCTTTGGCCCCAGGCAAAATTCGGCATCGGCCCGGCGCTGGAAGACGGCTGGTACTACGATATCGGCGGGGTGGAACCCTTTACTCCGGAACAATTTGCGGCCATCGAAGCCGAAATGAAGAAGATTGTCAAAGAAAATCTTCCGGTGGAAAAACGGTTCATTACCGTGGAGGAAGGCCGGGAGCTCTTTGCCGGCCAGGACTACAAGCTGGAGCTGCTGGAAGAATATGCGCAAAAAGGCTGGCAGCTTTCCATCTACACCCAGGGCGACTTTACCGATCTCTGCGCCGGCCCCCACCTGATGAGCACCGGTGCGGTGAAGGCGGTGAAGATTCTCAGCACCGCCAGCGCCTATTGGCGGGGGGACGCTTCCCGGGACAGCCTCTGCCGGGTATACGGTGTGGCATTCCCCAAAGCCAGCGAATTGGAAGCCCATCTCACCATGCTGGAAGAGGCGAAAAAGCGGGATCACCGCAAGCTGGGCAAAGAGCTGGGCTTGTTTGCCCTGATGGACGAGGGCCCCGGATTCCCCTTCTTTTTACCCAAAGGCATGATTTTGAAAAACACCCTGATTGATTACTGGCGGGAAGTGCACCACAAGGCCGGCTATCAGGAGGTCAGCACCCCCATGATCCTGAACCGGAGCCTGTGGGAGCGCAGCGGCCACTGGGATCACTACAAAGAAAATATGTACACCACCGTCATCGACGACACCGATTTTGCCATCAAACCCATGAACTGCCCGGGCGGCATGCTGGTCTATAAGACCCAGCCCCATTCTTACCGGGATTTGCCCCTTCGGGTTGGAGAATTGGGGGTGGTGCACCGTCATGAACTTTCCGGTGCGCTTCACGGACTGATGCGGGTGCGCTGCTTCACCCAGGACGACGCCCACATCTTTATGATGCCAAACCAGATCAAAGACGAGATCATCGGCGTGGTGCGGCTGATCGACCAGGTGTACTCCCTGTTTGGCTTTGAATATCACATTGAACTCTCCACCATGCCGGAAGACCATATGGGCGCCCAGGAGGACTGGGACATGGCCACCGATGCGCTGAAAGCCGCTATGGAAGAACTGGGCCGTCCCTACGAAATCAACGAGGGCGACGGCGCCTTTTACGGCCCCAAACTGGACTTCCATCTGGTGGACGCCATTGGCCGGACCTGGCAGTGCGGCACCATCCAGCTGGACTTCCAGCTTCCCGAACGATTTCAACTGGAATATATCGGCGAGGACGGCCAAAAACACCGCCCCGTTATGGTGCACCGGGTGGTATTCGGCTCCATCGAACGGTTCATCGGTATCCTCATCGAGCATTACGCCGGAGCTTTCCCGGTATGGCTGGCGCCGGAACAGGTGCGGATGATCCCCATCAGCGAAGCCCATCGGGAATATGCCAAGCAGGTGGCGGACAAACTGGACGCAGCGGGAATCCGGGTTACGGTGGATGACCGCAACGAAAAAATGGGATACAAAATCCGTCAGGCCCAGCTGGAAAAGGTTCCCTATATGCTGGTGGTAGGCGCCAAGGAAATGGAGGACGGCACGGTTTCGGTCCGTGCCCGTCACGAAGAAAAAGGCGGGGTCAAGAGCGTAGAGGATTTTCTGGCGCAGATCAAAGAAGAGATTGCCAACCGGGAAAGCTGAGACCCAAAAAAATTTCAAGAGCAGAGAACAAAAGAGTGTGGAGGGTTTCTTCCACACTCTTTTTGCTGCCCGATTTTATTCCCGGCTGCTTTTTTTGCGCCGTTCCACTGCCTGTTTTAACAGGAATTCAATCTGCCCGTTGATGGAACGAAAGTCCTCCTCCGCCCAAGCAGCGATGTCCTGCCAAAGAGAAGGGGACAGGCGCAGCAGTACCTGTTTTTTGGCTTTTTCCCGGCGTTTTTGTTCTGCTTCCAGCTTGCGGATTTCTTCTTCCTGCTGACGAAGCCGTTCCAGCCGTCGAAGCAAAGCTTCCTCCTGCTGTTCCAATTCCTGCGGATTCATCTTCACCCCTCCTCAAAACAAAACCCATTCATTTAATAAATGCTGCCGCTATTGACAATGGGCTGGGCGTCCTTATTGCCGCAGAGCACCACCAGCAGGTTGGAAACCATGGCGGCCTTCCGTTCTTCGTCCAGCACCACAATTTCCTCCTCGCCCAACTTATCCAGGGCCATCTTCACCATACCTACGGCGCCGTCCACAATTTTCTGCCGGGCGGCCACAATGGCAGCGGCCTGCTGGCGCTGAAGCATGGCGGCCGCAATCTCTTCCGCATAGGCCAGATGGGTAATTCGAACCTCTTCGATCACCAACCCCGCCTTTTCCACCCGGCTCTGAAGCTGCTGCTGCATTACCTGGGCGATTTCCTGGGAACTCCCCCGCAAGGTCTTTTCCTTTACGCCATCTCCATCGGGATCTTCCTCCAAACTGTCATAAGGATAGAGTCTTGCCACATTGCGGATGGTGGAATCGGTCTGGATATTGAGAAATTCCCGGTAATTTTCCACGGCAAATACGGCCTGGGTGGGGTCCACCACCCGCCAGATTACCACGGCGCCAATGATAATGGGATTGCCGTCCACATCGTTGACTTTCTGCTTTTTGTTATCCAGGGTCTGCTGTTTCATGGAAATGGCAGGGCCGGCAACCGTTGTGGTTTTACCGGCTACATTGCCGTTGGCGCCGGCCTGCACCGTGGTCACCCGCCCGGGGGCAAAGGAAGAAGCAAAGGGATGCACGTAATACCAGCCCGCCTGCTTGATGGTGCCGTAATACCTGCCAAACAGAGTGAACACCCTGGCTTCATTGGGGTGAACGATCTTCAATCCCCCCACCAAAATGCAAAACAGCAGCAGAAGCGCCATGGACAAACAGATCAGCGCAATTCCCACGGCGGAGGCTGCATCCAAAACGCAGCCCGCCACCAGACAGGCAATGCTGGCCGCCCAGCCCAGGATGCATACCAACAGCATGACTCCGCCGGAGACTGGATTTAAGCGCTTTTCTTGAATCGAAGCAGTTTCTTGTGAGGTATTCATACCATCACCCTCCTGTCAAATTTGATATTATTATGATATCAAAAATATATTCTCTTGTCAAGGCCAGGCAGACAAAAATTCTTTCCTGATTGCGATAATTATTAAATAAAATACTATTTGTATTTTATTTAATGCTGCAAAACGGCAAACCCAATAGGTTTGCCGTTTTTAAATTTGCCGTCTTTTTTCGTATGTCGTACTTATCCAAAAGGAAGGTTGTCCCAAAGCTGAAGTAAAATCCCCTGGGGGTTCCCATTCATCGGGGCGGCTTCCGGAAACAACAGAAGCATCCGCATTACATATACGCCAAGATACAAAGCGATGACACCAATCCAAATCCATCGGTTGCGCCCCTTTTCACCGGAAAATCCCACCGGCGGCAGCAAGTGCCATGCCATCAGGATTGGCGTCAGCCAGAACAGAGGGTGCCAATACAAGGCATCCACCGGATTGCCTTGAAAAAAGCAGGCAATCCCCCGGACCGTACCGCAGAGAGGACAGGGCAGCCCCAGCCATTCCCGCACCAGGCAATGAACGTCCAGGCACCACAATATCCCGGCAGCCGCCACCGGGGCGGCCAAACAGAGCAGCAATCGTTTGGTGAAACTCATGAGTCAAACCGCTTTCTGGAATCCATCAGATTTTATTGGAAATGCTCTTAATCTCCGAATGCAATTCCCAAATCCTTGGCGCAGAGCACCAGGGGATCATCTGGCTGCACCAGCTTGGATTTACCGGCAATGTCCCGCAAAGGATGGTGGGTAACTTTGCCGTCCACCATAGCCACACCCACACCGTAGGTGTCTTGCTGAATCAGCCGGGCGGCATAGGCGCCGAACTGGGTGGACAGCACCCGGTCATAAGCGCTGGGCGAGCCGCCTCGCTGAATGTGCCCCGGCAGCACCAGCCGAGTTTCGTTGCCGGTGAGCTGCTCCAACTCCGCCGCCAGTTTGGCGCCTACACTGGAATATCCCGCCGCTTTTCGGGCCGCAATGCGTTCTTTTCGTTTCATCTTTGCTTCCTGAAGATCCATGGCGCCTTCCGCCACGGCAATGATGGAGAACGCCTTGCCCTTTTCCGCCCGTTGATCCATAACCTTGGCCACTTTCTCCAGATCATAGGGGATTTCCGGCAGCAAAATAGCATCGGCGCCGCCGGCCACACCGGCGTTTAAGGTAAGCCAGCCGGACTTGTTGCCCATCAGCTCCACCACCATGACCCGGCCATGGCTGGTGGCGGTGGTATGAATTTTGTCGATACAGTCGGTAGCAATATCCAGGGCGGAATGGAAACCAAAGGTCACGTCGGTGCCGTACAGATCGTTGTCAATGGTTTTGGGCAGGCCGATCACATTCAGCCCTTCCTCCGCCAGCAGGGCAGCCGTTTTGTGGGTGCCGTTCCCGCCTAAAATCAGCAGACAGTCCAGCTTCATTGCCTTATAGTTGGCTTTCATGTTTTTGACCTTGTCCACATTATCCTCGCCAATCACCCGCATCAGCTTAAAGGGCTGACGGGAAGTGCCGAGAATGGTGCCGCCCAAGGTAAGGATCCCGGAAAAATCGCTCTTTTTCATGGTTTTGTATTCCCCATGAATCAAACCCCGATAGCCGTCTTGAATCCCAATGATCTCCACATCCGGCATCAGTTGATAGCTGGCTTTCGCCACACCCCGAATCACGGCATTCAGGCCGGGACAGTCCCCGCCGCTGGTCAAAATCCCAATTCGTTTGCCCATGCTTACCTCTCCTTTCGACTTTCCTTAGAAAGTATAGTTCTATTATAGCAAATCCGGCGGTTGGTTTCAACTGCTCCTTGGAGCCATCTGTTTTCCGCCAAAGGAGTGACCTGTGCAGTCAGGCTTACTTGCATTGAAATTTCTTCCTGTTTTTTATTTTTCACTTGACATCTTTTTGTGGAACTGTTATAATAAAAGTGAAATGAAAACTTAATTCATCAAATGATTCCCTCCTTCTGATTCCTTTTTTAAAAATACCAATCAGTTGCGGCAATTCCCTTTTGATGTGAACAAGGCAACTGGTTTTCCCGGTTGCCTTTTGTTGTTGGAGGTGATCCCAATGAAATTAACCAAAACAAAAAAACGGCTCGTTGCCATTCTCGCCCCCTGCCTGGCCATCTTGCTGGCGGCTTTCCTTAGTCTGTGGCTCACCGGAGTGCTGCATTTTTGGAATGCCGGCATGGCGGCCCTGATGAACGAAAAAGGAAACTACGCCTATTCCGTTCAGGAAGTGGAAAACACAGCTACGGCAAAGCTTGATTTGGCTTTCCTGCAAAATAATGTAGGGTTGATTTTATTTGAAGACGGGAATGCCCGGCTGGTGGTGGAAGAAATCTGGGCGGAAGATTCCTATCTGAAATTAGGGGTTCGGTGCTACGCCGATTATGACTTCAACCACACTACCTATTACTTGCCCACATCAGTGCGGGAAACCGGTGAGGTTTCCACACAAAATGGAGCGACAACCATTGACTGTATTGGTCAGGGTCCGATGTATCACAATTATTATTATGTGATACTGTCCGTTCCGGATTACAATAAGCTGGAAGCGGATACCGCCGCATTGCAGCTTACCAATTTGACCCGTTATTCCTATGTCCGCACTGAAATGGGAACGACGCTGATTTAATGTTTCACAGAGGGAATCAGAAAAGATTTAACAAGGAAATGGAGGGTGATTCCAATGCACAATTCTTTTAAAGCTAGATGATTGCCACAATTATTCAGAAAGAAGGATTATTATGAAAAAATCAATTAAAAAATTAATAACAGCTATAACTACTACTGTTGTATTAACAACTACATTTTCATTTAGTGTTTCTGCTGAATCCCCTTCCCGGAAACAGTTTTAACAAAAGCACAATTTGCCAACCTACACGCCTCGGAATATAAAGCCGGATTTGAAAATTCCACAGAAAATTCAGCTCGTTATCAATTTATTTCAGAATATTTTTCCAACCCTATATCAACATCCGATTTTATGACAGTTTCTTCAAAATCATCTGATTTAACCGTCGCAGACGAAAAATTAAATGAATTAGGTTTTTATATCTATTCACATGAAGATTTATCAATTTCTACCATGTCTTCTCCCAGTGATATTCAATTCAGTAATATCACCGTCCTATATGATTCTTCTAATGGAACATGGGCTATTGTTGGCGGTGGATATTGGATTAATACAAACTGGCATGATGATGCCGGAAACCCATGGCTTGAAGACAAAATGGATGTAGGCGGTCTAGATGCAATTGGACTTGTTATAACCAATTTATCAACACCTTCAAATGTAGACTTTATTCCAAAGAATTCTTATGGATATATTCATAATGGTATTGGAGAAGACAGCTATTTATACAATCGTTCTACTCCAAATTATGAAGATGGTGTGATGTTTACATATCAAGATTATATATCCAAAGAGAATGGCTTATTTTCTGAATACAAATACATGGGACAAGGCTTCTCCGCCACCATGATATATGATAATTCAACTTTTACACAATGTGATGGAAGAGTTGCTGTTCAATATGTTCACACATGGGAGGAAACTACTATTACAGGAGTAAGCATAGGGATTGATAGCTTCGGTATTAGTTTTGCTAATGGCGATTCTCAATTCATAGCAATTTCAACTGGTACAGGCAAATTTTAATCTCATCACTGAATTCTTTTCTGCGGCATAGACTGTCCCAAAGGGGCAGGCCGCCAAACGCCGAGGGTGGCAGCAAATGCCCGTGAATCGCCTGACGCAAAAAAGTTTGGCGGCGGCGCCGCTTTTTGAAGATAGAAACAGGGAGTGCTCCCAAACAAAGGGGCACTCCCTGATGGTTTTGTCTGTTTATGCCGCCGGGGTTACGGTGGATGCGGTGGATGTCTCGGAAGCAGTGGAGGCAGCAGATTGCTGCTCGGCACTGGTATAGGTGGTCAGGGTAATGGACTGAATCACCACATCGGTATCCGGTTTGTCCTGCTCGTTGGTGGAAACGGCCGCAATGGCGTCCACCGTTTCCATTCCGTCGTAGACCTGGCCAAACACCGTATAGGAAAAATCCAGCCAGGGGCAGCCGCCGTAAGTCTGATACAGCACCTTAATGGCGTCGGGATATACCCGATCCATCCGTTCACGAAGCTGGGTCCAGATATTGCTGGTTAATGCTTCCTGGGGCGCCTGCACCACATAAAACTGACAGCCGTTGGTATTGGCTGTGCCTTGATTGGCCATGCACAGCGCTCCCCGCAGATTTAATGCCTGCTCGGAAAACTCGTCGGCAAAGGTGCCGCCGTTATAGCTGTCAAAGCCGCTGCCGGTATTGGTGGTGTCTCCGCCCTGGATCACAAAATTATTGATCACCCGGAAAAAGATGGTGTTATTGTATCGCCCGGAGGAAGCCAGCTGTTTGAAATTTTCCACAGCCAAAGGCGCTACTTCCGGGAAAAACCGCACTCGAAATTCCCCCATGGAAGTGGTAATCACGGCGATTTCTTCTCCCTCCTGCAAGGGACGGGTGTTTAGGTTTTCCGCCGTGCCACGGGTGGGATAATTTTGCTGCAAAAAGGCATTATCGGCATAGTTGATTTCATCGCTGACCTCTTCTTCCTGAGGAACGGGTTCCGTTCCCTGATCCTGGGCGGATTCCTCCTGGGCGCTGCAGCCGCACAAAGTCCCGAAGCACAGCAGCAAGGACAACAGGATGGAGATTGGTTTTTTCATTCGGCCGCCTCCCGGTGGTACTCGCTGAGTTCGATGGATGTCACATACACCGGAGTGGAGGGATAAATACTTCCTTCATCCGTGGGAATGGCGGCAATGTCGTTGAGGACATCCATTCCATCCACAATTTGGCCAAACACAGTGAAGGAACCGCTGGTAATGGGGTTGCCCCCCACTTCCTGATAAGCTTCGATGACGTTTTCGGGATAATTGTTTTCCTCCATATAGCTGACCACTTCCGGATCGGCTTCCACCTGGCTTACCATAAAGAAGCGGCTGTCCGCCAAAACGGTGCGTTCATATACCCCGTCCCGTTCGCCATAGGCGCATACCGCCCCGGTAAGCTGCCAGAGGCCGGGATCGGTTTCCGGTTCATAGCCCCGTCCGTTTTCCGCCGTGGTCCGGCCTTCCAACCCGCCGTGATCCTCGGAACCGGTAAACACATTTCCCATTTCAATGCCGTAAATATCCCGATCGGTATAGAAACCCTGGTTGACCAAATCAATAAATTGCCGGCAGGTATTGGGCGCCTGTTCCTCATAAAGCACAAAGGAGATATCCCCCATGGTGGTGTGGACGATGGCCATGGTGGTCCCTTCTTCCGGTTCCTGGAGCTGAATCAATTCGGTGGACTGGGTAGCGGTAAGGCGGCTGTCCTCCTGCTTTTCACAGCCCGTGGCGCAAAAAAGCATGACGGCGCCCAGCAAAAGCGCCAGCGGTGTTTTCCATTTCATCGGGATCTCCTCCTGTAAGGCCTAATTTCCTAAGGATACAATACCAGAAAAATACGGCGAAAGTTTGAATAAAACGTATTATTTTTTGGTAATTTGGGTTCCCTGACGGGTTTCTTTGACTTCATAGCCAAGAGCGGCAATTTCATCCCGCAGCTGGTCGGCCAAAGCGAAATTCTTTTCCTTTCTGGCCTGGGCACGGCGATTCACCAATTCCTGCACCTGGGAAGGAAGCTGCTGATCCTGCTGCCGGGGAATGACAATCCCCATAACATCCAGTAAGGTATCCAACAGCTTCTGGGCGTAGAGGAAGTAATCCTTACCCAAAAGCGGATTGCGGTCGCAGTCGGTATTGATCTGCCGCACCAGTTCAAAGATGGCGGAAACGGCGTCGGCCGTATTAAAATCATCATCCATGGCGGCGATGAACTGGCGCTGAAAACCATCTATGGTTTCTTTCTGCTGGGGGGTCATGGCGCCCACCGGAGCTTTTTCCAACGTCAGGGTAAGCTTATCCTTGCAGTTATAGATCCGCTTTAAGGACGCCTGGCACTGCTGGATCACTTCCAAAGTATAGTTGATGGGGCTGCGGTAATGGGCTTGCAGCATCATAAATTTGATGGGCTCATAGCCGAACTTTTCCGCCACTTCCCGCACGGTGAAAAAGTTCCCCAGGCTTTTGCTCATCTTCACGTTATCCACGTTGATATAACCGTTATGCATCCAATAACGTGCAAACGGCTTGCCGGAAGCGCCTTCGCTCTGGGCAATCTCATTTTCGTGGTGGGGGAAGATCAGGTCCTGCCCGCCGCAGTGGATGTCAATGGTTTCCCCCAAAATAGTGCGGCTCATGGCGGAGCATTCAATGTGCCAGCCGGGCCGCCCCTTTCCCCAGGGTGAATCCCAATAGGGTTCCCCGGGCTTGGCGGCTTTCCAAAGAGCGAAATCCAGGGGATCTTCCTTTTGTTCCCCCACAGCAATCCGGGCGCCGCTTTCCAGCTCATCAATGGGCATATGGCTGAGCTTGCCGTACTGTTCGAAGCTCCGGGTGCGATAATACACGTCCCCCCCGGCCTGATAGGCGTGGCCCTTTTCGATTAAAGTCCGGATAATGGAAATAATGTCCTCCATATGGCCGGTAACGGTGGGATGCACCGTAGCGGGCCGCACGCCCAATCCTTTGGCGTCGGTTTCATATTCCTTGATGTACCGCTGGGCAATTTCCGCAGCAGAAACCCCTTCTTCGTTGGCCTTCTTAATGATCTTATCGTCCACATCGGTAAAGTTCTGAACAAAGGTTACCTGATAGCCCCGATACTCCAGATACCGGCGGAACACATCAAACAGGCAGATGGGCCGGGCGTTTCCGATGTGAATGAAGTTGTACACCGTGGGGCCGCAGCAGTACATTTTTACCTTTCCCTCTTCCAAGGGGACAAAAGGTTCCTTTTTTCGAGTGAGAGTATTGTAAATTTCCATCCTTCAATTCTCCTTTTTGAACTGAGTGGTTTGATTGTTGATCTGCTGGGTCAGGGCAGCCACCTGCTGCTGAAGGTCGGCAATCTTCTGCCCCAGCCGCAGCAGCTCGGCATTGACCGGGTCGGGAATGTGAATCTGGTCCAGGTCGCTGACCCGAATCCCATTCTGCCGCACCACTCGGGCCGGCACCCCCACCGCCGTGGAGTTGGGGGGAATTTCGGTCAGCACCACCGCATTGGATGCGATCTTGCTGTTGTCCCCCACCTTAAAGGGGCCCAGCACCTTGGCGCCGCTGCCCACCATTACGCCGTTGCCCAAAGTGGGGTGGCGCTTGCCGATTTCTTTGCCGGTGCCGCCTAAGGTTACACCCTGATAAAGGGTGCAGTCGTCCCCGATGATGGTGGTTTCACCGATGACCACGCCGGAACCGTGGTCGATGAACAATCCTCGACCAATGGTGGCCCCGGGGTGAATCTCGATACCGGTAAACCATTTTGTAAGCTGGCTCACCAAGCGGGCCAAAAACTTCAATTTATGCCGGTAAAGAAAATGGCTCAACCGATACCAAAACACCGCATGGAAGCCGGAATAGAGAAAAAACACCTCGGCGCAGTTTCTCGCCGCCGGGTCCCGCTCTTTGATGGAACGCAAATCATAGCGAATCTTGTCAAACATGAAAGCAGAAACCTCCCATCTGCAACAAGCCCAAAATAAATACAAGATGGTATCAGCCACGGCATTTGGAGCTGTAAAAAAGCTGCCCCGAAAAAGCCGTCGCTTTTTCGGAAGGCAGCATCACTGCGGTTCCACTTCCGTTTATCCTCATTCTTCCTTTAACGCAGGACTACGGGCAGGCCTATCTTTTTAGGGATTCAGCCTGCCGGCTGCTGGGATGCACTTGGCCCTTTCCGCCCTCCGAAGCGCTTTCAGCCGGTGACGCTTCTCTCTGCCGGAGGCGGGGTAAGGGTTACTCCTTCCCGTCATCGCCGATTTTTAGAAAGTATACCACATCAGGTGGTAAATTGCAAGACCCAAACCCCCTCCGGGCACGGAAATCAATTTTCAAGAAATCTCATGAAATTGATCAAAAATCACCGAATGGAAACGGCGGCATTCCCGTTGAAAAAAACTGATTCTGTTATTTATAAATTAATTTTGTCCCGGTTTGGACGCAAATCAGTCGGCGATGGGAAACAGCCTTCCCCTTGAGGGGATAAGGTCGATGCCCAGGCATCCGGATGAGGTGAACTGTTTCCCAAAACTTTTCAGCTGAAAAAACTTATTCGCTTTCACCTCATCAGTCTGGGCTTCGCCCAGCCAGCTTCCCCTCAAGGGGAAGCCTTTCCACCAGTGATAAAATCTCAAAATTGATTTTCGTGCCCATCCGGGGCTGAAACAAGAAATCGCTGCGAAAAAGCATTCCGCCTTTTCGCAGCGACACCATTCCTGTTTGAAACAGATCACTGGGCCATATGCTGGTTTAAATTATCCACCAGCTCTTCCACTTCAATGCCGTGCACCCAGCAGGCCTGCTCCAGGCTTTCGCCCCGAGACGCCGGGCAGCCCAAGCAGTGCATCCCCATTTCCAAAAAGAACTGGGCTGTAGTGGGGTCTGCGTCCAACACTTCCCCGATCAGGGTATCCTTGGTGACTTCCATGATTGCTACCTCCTGTCCTCCAAATTGCCATTTATCTGCTCTTGATTTCCTTTCCCCCAATTTTCGCTTTGAGCAAAATGACCGGCCGGAAACATCCCATGATGTCTCATCGCCAGGTTCAAAGGGGAAGGAACCACACATACCGGCAGCGCCGATGTGTGTATTATACCACTTTGGTAGATAAAATACAAGCCCTATTTGTCAACCGTTCTTATGTTCCCGTTTTTTCCCTCGGGGCGCTGTTTCAAACCAGAAGGTGGAACCTTCCCCCAAACGGCTGTCCACCCCGTAAGCGAAATGATGCGCTTCCAGAATGGCCTTGACGATACTCAAGCCCAGGCCGGTGCCCATGCCTTTGCGGTCGTCTTTTTTATAAGGCTTATAATACCGATCCCAGATCAAAGGCAGATCTTCCGGGGCAATCCCCTTGCCGGTGTCCCGAACCAGCACCCTGCCCGGCAGCTGAGAATCGTCCAGAGTGATAAAAATCTTTTTATCGGCGCCGGTATGGTTGACGGCGTTGTTTAAAATATTATAAATCACCTGCTCTATCTTAACTTCATCCCCCACGATGAAGTAATGCTCCGGGGCAGACAGAGATATTTGATACTGTTCTTCCGATTCCAACAGGGCGTACCGCCCCACAATATCCCGCAGCTTTTGAGCCAGATCAAATTGAATAAAGTTCATTTTTTGCTGGCCGGCCTGAAGCTTGGACAGGTCCAAAATATCGTTGACCAATACATTCAACCGATTGCTTTCGTCAATGATGATATCCAGCTGTTGGTTTCGCTTTTCCGGATTATTGCCGGTTAAGTCCTTGATGGTTTCGGCATAGCCTTTGATCATGGTCAAGGGGGTGCGAATGTCGTGGGAAACATTTGCCACCAATTCCCGCTGAAGGGCAGTCGCCTTGGAAATCTCCTTGCTCATGATGTTAAAATCCTGGGCCAGCACCGAAAGCTCGTCCTTTCCCTGGACCGGCACCTGCACCAGCAGGTTCCCTTTGGCGATCTCCCGGGTTGCCTGAGAGAGCTGCTTTACCGGTTTGGCAATGGAACGGCTGATGTACAGTGCAATGCCGGTGGCAATGAGCAGCAAAACTATGCTCACCCAAATCAGCTGGCCCCGAATGGCGTCCACCGCCTCCCCCACCGGCGCCAAAGCCGTTTCGGTAAGCACCGTCAGTTCCTGGCCGGCAACGGTAAAGCGAACGGCGCAGATGTAATAGTCCTGACTTGTAGAAGAATGGGTGTCCTCAAAAAACAGGACATTGTTCTGATTCTGCTCCAGCTGCAGGGTGTACAATACCTGGTTGCGCACCAAAGAATTGTTCTTGAGCACGCTGCGTTCCCCCATGGCGTTGTAGCTCATCATCGGGTTGCCCACAGCGTCGGCAATTTCCAGATAATAGCTGTTGCTGACCGCCAAATCCCCAAGATCCGAGATCAGATCATAGGAAGTAAGAAGATCCCCCTGCTGAATCTGCTGAATGGAGCTGACCATGGTGTTGGTGTCGGCAATGAACTGGCTTTTCTTCCCTGCCAGGTAAATGCTCTGCAGCAAAAACACCTGAAAGATCCACATGGCGGCAATCACCAGGGCTGCCACACCAAAAATGGCCATCCAGATTTTAATCCGTATACTCTTCATATTTATAACCAACACCCCAAATGGTCTTGATCAAATTGCGGTAAGGGCCCAGATTGCTTCGCAGCATTTTAATGTGAGTGTCCACCGTACGGCTGTCCCCAAAAAAGTCATAACCCCAAATTTTGTTCAAAATGGTATCCCGGGTGATTACCGTATTGGGATTTTGGATGAAGTACAGCAGCAGCTCAAACTCCTTGGGCGTTACATTCACCTGCTTGCCGTCCACCCGGACTTCGTAGGACTTTGGATTGACCATCAAAGTCTTAAAGGTATACACCTCGTCCTCCGGCTTCTGCTTGGGCTGGGAGCGCTTCAGCACCGCCTTGATCCGGCTCATCAGCTCTTTGGGGGAAAAGGGTTTCACCACATAATCGTCCGCCCCCAGATCAAACCCCAGCACCTTATCATATTCCTCCCCTTTGGCGGTAAGGAGGATCACCGGGATGCTGCTGGTCTGGCGAATTTTTCGCAGGGTGGTAATCCCGTCGCTTTTCGGCATCATTACATCCAGCACCACCAGATCGTATTCCCCGGTCTTGGCTTTTTCCAAGGCCTCCATGCCGTCTCCGGCTTCCCCATATTCAAAGCCTTCGAACTCCAAATACTGGCGGATAATATCCCGGATCCGTTCTTCATCGTCGGCAATCAAAATTTTGCTCATGGAAATCCCCTCCCATTACGTATCTTCTATTATTTTGCCATGGGGTTGTGATAAGACTGTGACAAGGCTTTAAATAAATCCTGTTTTCGAAAAAATTCAGTCCTCTTCCCCAAAACTCTGTACTAATTTTTTGTACAAAGCACCTTTGCTCAATCCACTGGCCTTGGCGGCCTGGCGGGCGGCTTCGGTGGGTTTTTGCCCCTGTTCCAACAGCTTTTTCGCCAGCGCCAGAGCCTGGGTTTCGTCCATAGCCGTCCCTTCCGGTTCCGGGCAGCCCTCTATCACTAACACATATTCCCCCCGTGGCGGCGTTTCTCTGGCATAAGCGGCGGCGCCCTCCAGATCCATCCGCAGCACCTGTTCGTGAAGCTTGGTCAGTTCCCGGCAAAGGGCAATCTTTCGCTCTCCTCCAAAAGCTGCCTTTAAATCTTCCAAAGTGGTGGGGAGCTTGTGGGGCGCTTCATAAAAAATCATGGTGCGCCGTTCCTGTTTCAAGCTGTCCAGATGCTCGCTGCGGTTTTTTCGGTTGGTGGAGAGAAAGCCTTCAAAGGTAAACCGGCTGGTGGGCAAACCGCTCACCGCCAAAGCGCTGACGGCAGCGCTGGGGCCGGGAATCACCTGAACCTCCACCCCGGCCCGGGCGCAAAGCCGAACCAAATCTTCCCCCGGGTCGGAAATACAGGGCATTCCTGCATCGCTGACCACAGCAGCATTTTCTCCGGCCTGCAGCCGATGAAGGATCTCCTGCCCACGCTGGCGGAGATTATGTTCATAGTAACTGACCAACGGTTTCTGAATGCCGAAATGATTCAACAGCTTCAGGGTAACCCTGGTGTCTTCTGCGGCGATAAAGTCCACCTGTTTTAAGATTTCCACAGCCCGAGGTGAAAAATCCCCTAAATTTCCAATGGGCGTTCCCACAACATACAGCATGATTTGATTCCTTTCATTCCATCCGGACCCAGGCGGCCGCCTCCGGCCGCAGTCCGTTTTCGTCATACAGCGCCAGAAGTGGAAGCACGGTCAGCCCGGCAGCCGCCCCCTTTTTCCCCTCCACCAAAGCCAGCCAGGGCGCTGTGTTCCACTGCTTGCTCACCAGCAGCAGCCGCTTGGGTTCCAGTCCGGCGCAGATCATGGCGGAAAACACCTCCGCCAGCCGCTGGGGGCGCTGACACAAGCAAAACCGCCCTCCGTATTTTAACAGCCGTCCCGCCGCCTGACACACCTCTTCCAGCGTGCAGCCTTCTTCATGCCGGGCTATCCTGTGTTCCAACATCCGGCTTTGCTTGCCGGTTCCGGCAGAAAAATAAGGGGGATTGCAGCTCACCACGTCAAACTGTTCCCAAAATGCTTTGGGAAGACGGCGCAGATCCCCTTCATAAGCCTGATGGGTTTCTTCCAGGCCGGATTCCCGAATGGCCGTTCGGTACTGCCCGGCGGCTTCGGCAGAGATCTCCACCCCTACCAACTGCGCCGGGGCGTAATACCGCTGCATCAGCAGGGGAACCACCCCGCAGCCGCTGCACAGGTCACAGACCCGATCTTTGTGTTTGGGAGCGGTAAAGTGAGCCAGCAGGCAGGCGTCGGTGCCAAAGCCGTGCCGGGGGGAAGAGATGATGCAAAGATCTTCTCCCAGCGGTTGTCTCTTCCAATCCTCCATGGCGTTTCCCTCCCTTTCGGTTGGTTCTATTGTAGCACAGCCACAGGAAACGGCGCAACAAAAAATGCAGCCCATCGCTGAGCTGCATTTTGACTCATTCATTTTGAAAAAGCGGAATTACTCCACGATATACTGCTTGATTTCTTCCAAAAACGCAGAAGGATCATCGGTGTGGGCCTGAACGGTGATGGGCTTGGACAGATCCAAGCTGAAAATACCCATGATGGACTTGGCGTCAATGGCGTAACGGCCGGAGATCAAATCCACGTCATAATCATACTTGGAAACCGCATTGACAAAATACTTTACGTCATTAATGGTATTTAAAAGAACTTGCACTGTTTTCATAAAAAACAGCCTCCTTTCCAATATTCGGCCCTCCCTAACGCAGCAGGCAGGAGCAGCCAGTTTCCATAATTTCCTGCTCTGCCTTTTACTATAGCACGCTGAAAAATGGAAGTCAACCAATTCTTGAAAAAACAGATTTTTTCTATTATAATACTAAAGAGTGACCCTGAAATTTGTTTATTTTTTCAAAAGACAGGGCAAAATCCGGCTTCCCATTGCCGTTTTTCCGGGGGTTCTTTTTTCTTTTCCCGGCATCCCTTCCTTTTTCGGGAAGAAAGGAGCATTTTGTGACTGTCTCATTTTTTACTTTAGGCTGCAAAGTCAATCAATATGAAACCCAGTACCTGGCCCAGTGCTTTGCCAAAGAAGGCTACCAGATTGTACAGGGAGAGACCGCCGAGGTGCTGGTGATCAATTCCTGCACCGTCACTGCCATGTCCGACAAAAAAGCCCGTCAGCTCCTTCACCGGCTGCGGCGGAAAAACCCGGACAGCATCCTGGTGCTCTGCGGCTGTTTTCCCCAGGCCTTTCCCCAAAAGGCCGCCGGGCTGGATGCCGATGTGATCACCGGCAACGCCAACCGGAAAGAGCTTCCCGCCCTGGTTGCGCAGGCACGCCAGAAAAAAATCATCCGCCATCTTCCCCATCCGGCGGGCGAAGGTTTTGAACCCATGCAGGTTGGCGGGCTGGCACGCCACACCAGAGCTTTCTTGAAAATTCAGGATGGGTGCGACCGGTACTGCACCTACTGCATCATCCCCACCGCCCGGGGGCACAGCCGCTCCAAGCCCATCAAAGATCTGGAAGAGGAAGCCTTTTTGCTGGCGGAGCAGGGTTACCGGGAAATTGTTCTCACCGGCATTGACCTCACTTCCTATGGCAGGGAATTCGGGCTGTCCCTTTCCGATGCGGTAGCGGCTGCCTCCAAGCCGGAGGGAATCTGCCGGGTGCGTCTGGGCTCCCTGGAGCCAGACGAAATCACCGATTCCGAAATTCAGGCGCTGGCTGCATGTTCCAAGCTCTGCCCTCAATTTCATCTTTCCCTGCAAAGCGGGTGCAGTGCCACTTTAAAGCGAATGGGCAGGCGGTACGACAGCGCCTTTTATGCCGATCTGCTCAAACGGCTGCGGGCTGCTTTTCCGGGCTGCTCCTTTACTACCGACGTCATGGTGGGGTTTGCCGGGGAAACGGAGGAGGAATTTGCAAAGTCCAAAGCATTTGTGCAGCAATGCGGTTTTGCCCAGATCCACCTGTTTCCCTATTCCATCCGCCCAGGCACCCCGGCGGCCAAACTGCCCCAGGTGCCGGATGCCGTGAAGAGCCGGCGAATGAAGGAGATGGAACAGGCGGCGCAGCAGGCCTGGGCTTCCTTTTTGCAGGAAGGAATCGGGACAGTGCAGCAGGTGCTTTTGGAATCCACCCTTACGCCCATGGGACGGCTGGGCCACACCGCCGATTACCGGCCGGTGGTGGTGGGGTTTCCCTGCCCCCAGCGGGGGGAATTGGTCCCGGTTGAGATCCTGCAGGCAGAAAAAGACGCCTGCTTTGGTAGAGTGTTAGAGAATTGAGGGTGTTCCCGCAAAATTTTCGTACAGTTAAACAGAATTTGGAACTTCCCCGCCAAAAGATGGACGGACCGGAAAAAATGTTGTATAATAGTAGCGTTATGATTGGGAGAATCTCGGTACAGTTGCCCAAACGGTCGAAGGGCTGCTGCAGCCGGGAAATACGGTAGGAGTGTGAAACATGGCAGTATATCGTGTTTATGTAGAAAAGAAAGAGGACTATGCTGTAGAAGCTGCCCAGCTGCTGGCAGATCTGCAAACCGGTTTGAATCTCGCCGGCTTAAAGAAACTGCGGCTGCTGAATCGGTACGATGTGGAGGGCCTCACCCAGGAACAGTTTGACCTGGCGGTAGAAAACATTCTCAGCGAACCCCCGGTGGATGTGACCTACACGGAACTTCCTCAAAAGGCGGGAAACCGCATCTTCGCCGTAGAGTACCTGCCCGGACAGTTCGACCAGCGGGCAGACTCCGCCGCTCAATGTATCAGCCTGTTGACCCAGCAGCCCCGTCCCCTGGTGCGCAACGCACGGGTGTATTTGCTGGAGGGAAAACTGACCGAGGAAGAATTTGAACGGATCAAGCATTATCTGATCAACCCGGTGGAGGCTCGTGAAGCCAGCCTGGAGCCGGTGGACACCCTGGAAATGGATTACGCCATTCCCACCCAGGTGGAAACCCTGGACGGGTTTACGGCCCTGAGCCGGGAAGATCTGGAACAGTTTATTGCCAAATACGGATTGGCCATGGATTTGGATGATATTTTGTTCTGCCAGGAATATTTTTCCAAGGAAGAACAACGGGATCCTACCATCACCGAAATCCGAATGATCGACACCTATTGGTCCGACCACTGCCGCCACACCACCTTCTCCACCCATATCGACCATGTGGAGATTGAAGATCCCGCCATTGAGCAGGCATACCAAGATTATCTGAACGCCCGCAAAGAGCTGGGCCGGGAAACCAAACCGGTCACCCTGATGGATTTGGCCACCATTGGCGCACGCCAGCTTAAGGCAGAAGGCAAACTGACGGATCTGGATGAGAGCGAAGAAATCAACGCCTGCTCGGTCAAAATCAAGGTGACCATGGACGACGGCAGCAAAGAAGACTGGCTGCTGATGTTTAAAAATGAAACACACAATCACCCCACCGAAATCGAGCCCTTCGGCGGCGCCGCCACCTGTTTGGGCGGCGCTATCCGGGATCCGTTGTCCGGCCGAAGCTATGTCTACCAGGCCATGCGGGTCACCGGGGCGGGGGATCCCCTGACCCCGGTCAGCGAAACCATTGAAGGCAAGCTCCCCCAGAAAAAGCTGGTCAACGGCGCTGCAGACGGGTACTCCTCTTATGGAAACCAGATCGGTCTGGCTACCGGCCAGGTCTGTGAAATTTACCATCCCGGCTATGTGGCTAAGCGAATGGAGATCGGTGCCGTGGTGGGCGCTGCTCCGGCCGAAAATGTGATCCGGGAAGTGCCGGAACCCGGCGACGTCATCATCCTGTTGGGCGGCCGCACCGGCCGGGACGGCTGCGGCGGCGCCACCGGTTCTTCCAAGAGCCACACGGTTCAGTCCATCGAGACCTGCGGCAGCGAAGTCCAAAAAGGCAACCCGCCGGAAGAACGGAAGCTGCAGCGCCTGTTCCGCAAACCGGAAGTCACCCGCCTGATCCGCCGCTGCAACGATTTCGGCGCCGGGGGCGTTTCCGTGGCCATTGGTGAACTGGCGGACGGCCTGGTGATCGAGCTGGACAACGTACCCAAAAAATACGAAGGCCTGGACGGCACCGAATTAGCCATCTCGGAATCCCAGGAACGGATGGCCTGTGTGGTGCGGGCGAAAGACGCACAGCAGTTTATTGCACAGGCAGACCAGGAAAACCTGGAAGCCACCATTGTGGCGACCGTTACGGCCGAACCCCGGCTGAAGATGAACTGGCAGGGCCACTGCATCGTGGACCTGGCACGGAGCTTCTTAAACAGCAACGGCGCAGAAAAGCATACCGACATCCACATTCCCGTCCAATCCGTCAAACCAGTCCACAACTATACCAGCACCGGCGCCAACTGGCAAAAGCATCTTGGAGATCTGAATCTCTGCTCCCAGCGGGGGCTGGTGGAACGGTTTGACTCCACCATCGGCGCCGGCACAGTATTGATGCCCTACGGCGGCGATCGTCAGGCATCGCCCACCCAGGCCATGGTGGCCAAAATCCCGGTGCTTCACGGCGAAACCGACACCTGCTCGGTAATGGGCTGGGGCTACAACCCCTACCTCAGCGAACAGAGCCCCTTCCTGGGCGCCATGTACGCCGTGGTGGAATCCGTAGCCAAAGTGGTGAGCGTCGGCGGCAGCCGCAAGCAATGCTGGCTTACTTTCCAGGAATACTTTGAACGCACCCAAAACGACCCCACTCGCTGGGGACAACCCATGGCTGCGCTGCTGGGGGCTTATGAAGCCCAGATCAAACTGGGCATTGCCTCCATCGGCGGCAAAGACTCCATGAGCGGCACCTTTGAGGACATCAGTGTGCCCCCCACCCTGGTTTCCTTTGCCGTAAGCATGGCGGATGCCAATCAGGTCATCGGCCAGGAGATGAAACAGATCGGTGACCGAATTGCTCTGATTCTGCCCAAGTATCTGGAAAACGGCCAGCCGGACTTCGACGATGTGCTCCGGGTATTGGACCTGGTGGAAGAATGGATCAAGCAGGGCAGCGTCCGCACCGCCTTTGCCCTCACTTCCGGCGGCGTGTCCGAAGCGCTGTTTAAAATGTGCGCCGGCAATGCCATGGGCGTAAAACTGGATAAGACGTTGGATTCCACCTTGTTGTTCAACCCGGTGTATGGGGGATTTGTGCTGGAGCTGGCTCCCCATCTGACCGAACTGCCCGGCGCCGAAGTCATCGGCACGGTAATCAGCAAATACACCATCATCGCCCCGGAATTCAAGCTGTTAATGCTCCACCTGAACAATGTGGAAAAAGTCTATGAACAAAAGCTGGAACCGGTGTACCCGGTACAGATCAAAGCGCCTTCCCGCCGGATTAACGCCATCAGCTACAAATTCAATCCGGCCAACCGGCCCTCTCCCGCTGTGAAGGTGGCAAAGCCCCGGGTATTGATTCCGGTGTTCCCCGGCACCAACTGCGAATATGACACCGCCCGTGTATTTGAACGTGCAGGAGCACTGCCCCAGGTATTTGTGGTGCGCAACCGCAATGCCAATCAAATTGAAGAATCCATTCAGGCCTTTGCGGAAGCGATCCGCCAAAGCCAGATCATCATGATCCCCGGCGGCTTCTCCGGCGGCGACGAGCCGGACGGCAGCGGCAAGTTTATCACCAGCTTCTTCCGCAATCCTCAGATCACCGAAGAAGTGGAAAACCTGCTGGGGCAGCGGGACGGCCTGATGCTGGGCATCTGCAACGGCTTCCAGGCGTTGGTAAAGCTGGGCCTGGTTCCCTTTGGACACATTACCGAAAACAAAGAGGACAACCCCACCCTGACCTTCAACAACATCGGACGTCACCACTCCAAGATGGTGCGCACACGGATTGCCTCCAACAAATCTCCCTGGCTGGCCGGGGTCAATGTAGGGGACATCCACACGGTTCCCATCTCCCACGGCGAGGGCAAATTTGTATGCAGCCAAAGCCTGCTGCAAAAGCTGGCGCTGAACGGTCAGATTGCCACCCAGTATGTGGACTTGGACGATGATCCCACCTATCAGGTGCAGTACAATCCCAACACTTCCGTGATGGCGATTGAAGGCATTACTTCTCCCGATGGCCGAGTGCTGGGCAAGATGGGCCACAGCGAACGTATCGGCAGAAACATCTGCAAAAATGTTCCCGGGGAAAAAGATCAGAAGATCTTCCAATCCGGCGTGGAATATTTCACAAAGTAAAAAGTACAAAACAAGAGAGCTTCCGCAAATGATGAGGTTCCGTAACGAATGTTTTGAAAACAAGCGATAAAGACGATCGGTACGGTATATTGCAGAAAATCTAAAATTTAAAGTTGGAGGAAACTGCAATGAAATCATTATTTGAAGAAACAGGCGGGACTTATAC
>CASDQY010000060.1 GCA_949282975.1 uncultured Oscillospiraceae bacterium
GCCGGTCAGTCTCAGGGACTGGCAATTGCCGGTTTGGTCTGCGGTATTGTTGGTGCTGCGTTCTCTCTTATCGGCGCTATTTGCACCACCTGCACTCTGTGTGCTTACTGCACTACCTACAACAGTCTGTCCAGCATTGCGTATCTGTATTAATCATTTGTGCAGAAAAGAAAGCGTCTGCGTTTCGCAGACGCTTTTTCTCTGTAAACACCCGCTTTTAGGGAGAGTTTTGAATGATAGGAAATATTGTAATTTTCGGCAGAGAGATCAGTAGTTATGGGATTATGGCGCTGATCGGCGCTTTGGCTGCCGGCGCTTTCTGCTATCTCATGGCAAAGCGGAAGAAACTCAATGAAGTAAATATGGTGTTTATCCTGCTGTTTGCCGTGATTGGCGTTTTCATCGGCGGCCATATTGTCTATGCGCTAACGAATATTCCGTATTTTTACCTGATTGGCCATATCCATGATTGGGATTCTTTTGTGACAATCATGGGCGGTATCTTCGGCGGACAGGTATTTTACGGCGGCTTGCTGGGGGGAATTGCTGCCGGAGCCATTGCCGCAAAGGTGATGAAGGTGAAACCTTTGGGCGGATACACCGACATTCTGGCCTGCGCTGTGCCGCTGTTTCACTGTTTCGGGCGGATCGGCTGCTTTGTAGGGGGCTGCTGCTACGGCGTGGAATGGGAACACGGCATTACCTTCCACAACAGTATGCTGGAATCGGCTAACGGTGTACCTCGTTTTCCGGTACAGTTAGTGGAAGCCGGGTTTAATCTCCTTTTGTTCTTTTTCCTGCTTTGGATGCTGCAAAAGGGAAGGATGAAGCACTATCTTTTTTTCCTGTACCTGGCCATCTATGCGGTAGGACGGTTTATCCTGGAGTTCTTCCGGGGAGATACCTACCGGGGAATCTGGTTTGGCGTTTCCACTTCCCAGATTATCAGTATTTTGATCCTGCTGTTCTGCCTGGTATTCGGTGTCTATCAATTGATACGGCGCAAGAGAATGAAATAAACAAAACCGCCTTACTCCTTTTAATGAAAGGAAGTAGGGCGGTATGTTTTTACGGGCCGTTATTCAGAAGTTTTCCAGCAGGGATTTATAAAAATCACAGTAATCCTTGCGGCCCTGAGCAGTAAATTCCATGGCTTCCCTGGGATGGCGATTTAACTGACCGGTAAACATATATTGCAGATCGTATCCCCACAGAATCCCGGATTCCTTTAAAGGCAGCATGTATTTTTCGATGAAGGTCAACAGGGAATAAAGGTTGTACTTCGGATTTTTTAAGAAGCCCAGCAGCAGTTCCATGGCGCAGTTTCCGGCGCCACGCCCCATTCCCTGGGCTGTTGCATCCAGATAGGAAACACCATAGGACAAAGCCTCGATGGTATTGGCGAAAGCCAGATTCTGATTGTTATGGGCGTGAAATCCGGCCGATTTCCCCGCTTTTTCGGTAGCCTTTAGATATTTTTCAGCCAGCGCAGAGGTGTTTTCCGGATAGAGGGAACCGTAACTGTCCACCAAATAGATCACATCAACGCTGGATCCACAGAGCATTTCCAAAGCCTGTTCGATCTGATTGCTGTCGCACTGTGAAACCGCCATAATGTTGCAGGTGGTTTCGTAACCCAATTCATGAAGGTATTCGATCATTTCAATGGCCGCCGGAATTTGATGAATGTAACAGGCAACACGAACCATGTCGATTACACTGTCTTTTTTGGGCAGGAAGTCTGTTTTAAAATCACAGCGGCCCACGTCCGCCATAACAGCGATTTTCAGATCGGAAATGTTTTCCCCGACAATGGAACGGATGTCCTCTTCTTTGCAGAACTTCCATTTTCCGAAATCCTCTTCCCGGAACAGTTTTCGGCTGGCTTTGTAGCCGAATTCCATGTAATCAACACCGCTTTTGATGTTGGTTTTATAAAGTTCTGTCACAAATTCGTCGCTAAACTGAAAGTTGTTGCACAGTCCGCCGTCCCGGATGGTTGCATCCAAAACTTTAATGTCATCCCGTACACCCATAAGGCTCCCTTTTCTTGGTGCCATATCACTTCACTCCTTTTGCGCTTTACACTTTAACAGTTTAAATCAAATTAGCAACTCCATTATAGCACACTTTTTTCATCTTGTCAAAAAAAGACCGGTACGGATTTTTCCGTACCGGTCCCTTAATCAGGATAGATTATTTGTTGGGGTAATCAGCAGTGCCGTAGTAAGCTTTCAGATAGATATCTTTCAGCTCGCTGACCAGGGGATAACGGGGGTTGGCGGTGGTGCACTGGTCGGAGTGAGCCTTGTCGGCCAACTCGTCCACACCAGCCAGGAATACCGCTTCATCCACACCGGCATCCTTGATAGAAGCCGGGATGTGCAGGTATTCATTCAAATCCCGAACAGCCTTGATCAAGCTGGCCACACCCTCTTCGGTGGTGGAGCAAGGGAGACCCAAAATCTGAGCAATGGTAGCCAGGCGCTTGTCGGCAATGAAGTGATTGTACTTCGGCCAGGTGGCGAATTTCACCGGCTTGGTGGCATTGTACTCAATGACCCAGGGCAGCAGGATGGCGTTGGCACGTCCATGGGGGATGTGGTATTCGCCGCCCAGCTTATGAGCCAGAGAGTGGTTGATGCCCAGGAAAGCATTGGTGAAGGCCATACCGGCGATGCAGGATGCATTGTGCATCTTTTCTCTTGCCAGAGCACGACGATGCGGATCGGTGCAATCGTAAGAATCCCGCAGATACTCGAACACCAGCTTGATGGCGTTGATTGCCAGACCATCGGTGTAATCGCTGGCCAAAACAGAAACATAAGCTTCAATGGCGTGAGTCAGAACGTCCATGCCGCAGTCAGCCACCAGGCTCTTGGGCAGGCTCTGCACAAACTGCGGGTCGATGATGGCCACGTCGGGAGTCAGTTCGTAGTCTGCCAGAGGATACTTGATGTTGTTCTTCTTATCGGTGATAACCGAGAAGGAAGTCACTTCAGAACCGGTGCCGGAGGTGGTGGGAATGCAGACCATCTGCGCCTTCTTGCCCAGGTTGGGGAAGTGATAAGCACGCTTACGAATATCCATGAACTTCAGGCGCAGGCCGGTGAAGTCCACATCCGGATGTTCGTAGAACAGCCACATACCCTTGGCAGCGTCCATAGCGGAACCGCCGCCCAAAGCAATGATTACGTCAGGCTGGAACTGGTTCATCATTTCCACGCCCCGCATAATGGTTTCCACGCTGGGATCGCTTTCCACGTCGGAGAAGATTTCAGAATGGCAGTGCTGAGGACGCTTTCTCAAATAATGCAGCAGCTTGTCCACATTGCCCAACTTCACCATGGTGGGGTCGGTAACAATGAACGCTCTGGAGATGTTGGGCATCTTTTCCAGATACTGAATGGAATCGTCTTCGAAATAGATTTTCGGGGGAACTTTGAACCACTGCATATTGACTCTCCTTTTTGCAACTCTCTTGATGTTCACCAGGTTGTTGGCGGAGACGTTGGAAGTGGTGGAGTTCTGGCCATAAGAGCCGCAGCCCAGAGTCAGAGAGGGCATATTGGTGTTGTAGATATCACCAATGCCGCCGTGGGTGGAGGGAGAGTTTACAATGATACGGCCGGCGGGCATAGCGCTGCCGTAACGGTCAGCCATGTCCATATCGCCGGTATGAATGGCAGCAGAGTGTCCCATACCGCCGATTTCCAGCATTGTTTTGGCCGTGGCAAAGCCTTCTTCTTCGCCGTTGACCACGATCATACCCAAAACAGGGGAGAGCTTTTCCTTGGACAGCGGCACATCCAGTCCTGCGTGAGGAATCTTGGCCACAATGATCTTGGTGTTGGGATCAATGTCCACGCCGATCTGCTTGGCAATCCAGCAGGGAGACTGGCCCACAATGGCGCCGTTTAAAGCGTGATTCTTAGCGGCAGGGAAGCAGAACTCGCTGAGCCGTTCGGTTTCTTCCGGAGTGGTGAAATAGCAATCGTTGGCCTTCAGGATGGCTTCAAACTGATCCGCAATTTCTGCGTCCACAATGGCAGCCTGTTCCGATGCACAGATCATGCCGTTATCAAAGCTCTTGGAGAGCATGATGTCGTTGCAGGCCTGTTCCAGATTGCAGGTCTTGTTGACATAGGCGGGCACGTTGCCGGGGCCGACGCCCAGAGCGGGTTTACCGGCGCTGTAGGCCGCTTTTACCATGCCGGGGCCGCCGGTAGCCAGAATCATGGACACGCCGGGGTGGTTCATCAGGTAATTGGTGGCTTCAATGGAAGGATATTCGATCCACTGAATGCAGTTTTCAGGAGCGCCGGCTTTCACGGCAGCTTCCAAAATAATCTTGGCAGCGGCAACAGAACACTGCTGAGCGCCGGGATGGAAGCCAAAGATAATGGGGTTGCGGGCCTTGATGGCGCAGAGAGATTTAAAGATTGTGGTGGAAGTGGGGTTGGTCACAGGGGTTACGCCGCAGATTACGCCGATGGGTTCGGCAATCTCCAGATAACCTTCCAGTTCATTGTCGTTGACAATGCCAACCGTTTTCATGTCTTTGATGCTGTGCCAAATATATTCGGTGGAGAACATATTCTTGATGATTTTGTCCTCATAAATGCCACGCTTGGTTTCTTCCACCGCCATTTTGGCAAGCTTCATGTGGTTGTCCAAACCGGCCAAAACCATCTGGTGACAAATGTGGTCGATTTGTTCCTGGGTGTAGCTCATGAACTGATGCAGAGCTTCCTGGGCTTTCGCCACGTGCTCGTCGATGACCTTTGCAACGTCGATCTTCTGCTCGGTCTCAACGGCAGCTTCTTTTTTCGCCATATCACTGTACCTCCATCTATTTTGCCGCCGTCCTCTGCATCCAGAAGCAGACGGCATTGTTAAAATCTTAACAATATAATAATATCTGAATTTTCGTCAGAAGTCAAGTCTAATCTGTGAATTCTGCTACCTTTTTATGGTACAAAATCAAAGCGGAAAAGCGCATTTTTTTGTACGATTGTCCAAAAACCATACTTCTGGTTGTAGTGTCTCCCATCAAAATCACGATTTTCAGGAAAAATTTGGTGAATCA
>CASDQY010000061.1 GCA_949282975.1 uncultured Oscillospiraceae bacterium
CCCCCGGACCGGCAACACAGTCCGTCCCCGGGAAACGCCTCACCGAATTTCCCGAAGCAGGCAGTTCAGGCAGATATCCTGACTTGGCGGTTTCTTCCTCCCCCCTGGCCTTCCCAGTTCCAAACAAACCAGTGGCAATCACAAGGGTTTGTCGCCGCATACAGTAGGTGCAAGCTGTCACGGATTCTCACCGTGTTCCCTATTAAGGAGCAAGGAGCGTTCCCTGCCCCACCTAAACTGCTGACGCTTGTCCGAATTGAATTTTACCATACACGGTCCAAACATGTCAACCTGGTTTCCTCTTTCTCTGCATTTTGGACGACCTCATTTCCATTTAGTTTTCCCTGTTGCCGAAAGCACTTGCAATTCACGAAAAACAGAGTTAAACTCTTAATTAAGATTAGAGTTTTGAAGGTGCTTTTATGAAGGAAAATCTAATTTCCATTGGCAAAATGGCTGCGATGAATCGAATCTCCATCCCTACCCTGTGCCTGTACGATGAAAAGGGGTTGCTCAAACCCCGGTATGTGGATCCGGAGACAGGCTATCGCTATTACGACATCAATCAAAATGCCAGATTGGATATGATCGCCTATATGAAAGAGCTGGGCATGAGCCTGTCGCAAATCGCACAGGTGTTGCAAAGGGAAGATATCTCCCTCATCGAAGAGCTGCTCTCCCAAAAAAACGAGCAGATTCATCTGCAAATGCGCCAGCTCAAAGCACAGCATGATGCCGTAGAACGAGCGATTATGTCTATTGAGCGGTACCGCAAATCACCGGCCACAGGTACCATTTCTTTAGAATATATTGACCGGCGTTTTGCCTGGGGGATCCCCTGTTCTGATAACTTTTATCAGGATGATGTGCACAGTTTCGAGCAAAGCCTGCGTGAATTGCGGCTGAAGCTGGAAGAAAAAGGATTTCAACAGATTCATTCCTATAATATTGGTACCTCGATCCTTCAAAAGGATTTTCTGGAAGACCGATTTTTGCCAGACCGGATTTTTATTTTTACCAACACCCGGGATCAGGGTGATCTTTCCGCCCTGCAGGAGGTGGAGAGCGGCATGTATGCCTGCATTTACTTAGATAATTATGATGACGAAGTGCGCTGCGCACGCCAGCTGCGAAGCTACTGCGAGAATATGAGCTATCAAATAGCAGGAGATTATATTTGTGAGGTTATGACCGGCTTTAATGTATTCGACAACGATCCACGCAGCATGTTTCTCAGGCTGCAGGTGCCGGTCACATTTCAAAAGTGACAGGAGCTCTGCCAATATTTCCACAATCCCCCTTGACTCTCCTTGCGCATGAGGGTTTATACTATACTTATCGAAAAGGCAGTTTTTTCTGTCACCGGAATATGGAAATCATGCTTAAGGAGGAATCAGTATGGAAAAAATCAAAGTGGTTCAGTACGGATGCGGAAAGATGGCAAAATACACTCTTCGTTATCTGTATGAACACGGTGCCCAAATTGTAGGCGCCATCGACGTGAATCCACAGGTAGTGGGCATAGACGTGGGTGACTATGCCGGGCTGGGCCTGAAAACCGGCATCATCATTTCCGATGATGCGGATAAGGTGTTGGATGAGTGTGACGCAGATGTGGCCATTGTCACCCTGTTCAGCTTTATCGGAGACATCTATGATCAGGTGGAAAAATGCGTTTCCCGGGGCATCAATGTGATTACGACCTGCGAGGAAGCCATCTATCCCTGGACTACTTCCGCCGCTCAAATCAATCGCCTGGATGCTCTGGCCAAGGAGAACAACTGCACTATCACCGGTTCCGGCATGCAGGATATCTTCTGGATCAACATGGTTGCTATGGTGGCCAGCGGCTGCAATAAGATTCAAAAAATCAAGGGCGCCTACAGCTATAACGTGGAAGACTATGGTCTTGCCCTGGCGCATGCCCATGGCTGTGATCTGACACCGGAGGAATTTGAGCAAAAAATTGCCCATCCCGTTGATTTTGAGCCGTCTTATGCTTGGAACGCCAGCGAAGCCATCTGCAGCAAGCTGGGCCTGACCATCAAGTCCATTACGCAAAAGCATGTGCCGTATATTGTAGATCATGATGTATACAGCTCCACGTTGGGCAAGACGATTCCGGCCGGCAACTGCATCGGTATGTCTGCCGTGGTTACCATCGAGACCATGCAGGGAATCACCATTGAAGAAGAAACCATCGGCAAGGTATATGGTCCGGAAGACGGCGATATGTGCGACTGGTGGATTACCGGAGAGCCGAACACGGAATTCCATGTGGTAAAGCCTGCTACAGTGGAACACACCTGCGCTACCATCGTCAACCGGATTCCCAGCCTTCTGAATGCTCCTACCGGATATGTCACCTGCGATCAGTTAGAGCCGCACAGCTATCTCACCTATCCTATGGAATACCATCTGTAAGAGCAGTATCGAAAAAGAAAAGCGCCCGGATATCACTTCTTTGGTGGTATCCGGGCTTTGTCTTATCCCAATAGCCGCTTTTGCATAGATTCCGTCACCGGTTTTACATACTGCTCCAGCCGGACCAGCAGCGCCGGAGGCGCATCGGCATTGGGATAAACGTACTATCCTTGTATTATAGAGTAGCAGTGATTTGTTTTCTGCTTCCTTTATTTCTTTACATCCAGCAGCTTGACGCCCTCTTCCGGATTGCGGTCGATTGCGCCTACGATTTTGTGGGGCAGATACGGCTCTTCCAGATAGGCGATGTCCTCTTTTGTGAGCTTGACGGCAAAGGCACCTGCGGCATCGTCAAAGTGGGAGGCTTTTGTGGCACCGATGATCGGCGACGTCACCCCTTTGGCCCACTCCCATGCCAGGGCAATCTGCTGCATTTTGACGCCGTATTTTTCCGCAAGAGCATGGACTCTGCGGACAATCTCCATATCCTGCTTTTGGGTGCTGTCATATTTTCCCATAGCCGCCCGGTCGGTTTTGCTGCGGATGGAGTCGGAGTTCCATTCCGGCCGGGTCAAATGTCCTGCCGCCAGAGGACTATAAGGCATGAGGGAAACATTCATCTGACGGCAGATGGGGATCAGTTCCCGCTCATCCTCCCGATAAAGGAGGTTATAGTGGTTCTCCATGGCCACAAACTGCGCCCAGCCGTGATCTCTGGCTGCAAGCTGCATATTGTAGAACTGATAGCCGTACATGGCGGAGGCGCCGATGGCACGAACCTTTCCGGCCGTCACCAGATCGTTCAGCGCTTCCATGGTTTCCTCAATGGGAGTACCATAGTCAAACCGGTGGATGATATACAGATCCAGATAATCGGTGCCAAGCCGCTTCAGGCTTCCGTCAATCTCCCGGTGAATGGCCTCTGAAGAAAGCCGTCCGGGATTGAAGTACACCTTGGAGGCAATGACCACTTTCTCTCTGGAAACATTTTTCTTGATTGCCCGGCCCAGGTATTCCTCACTGGTGCCTTCCGAATAGCCGTTTGCGGTATCAAAGAAGTTGATGCCCAGGTCTAAGGCGTGTTTGACGATTTTCTCTGTTTCGGCCTCATCCACCGTCCAGTCGTGGAGCGTGCCGGCCTTTCCAAAGCTCATGCAGCCTACGCAGAGCTTGGATACTTCAATCTCTGTGTTTCCCAATTTTGCGTATTCCATTGTTACGGATACCTCCTTCATATTCCGGCAGATGCTGCCGGATACCGTGATATGCCAATTCATAAACCGTCATCTGCCCAGGGGGGATTCCCACCTGTTTCATGACGGAACGTTGCTTTTTTGTGGACTGGGCAGAGGCGTAAATCCCATAGAGGAAAGGGAAAAAGCATAACGAAAGTCCGGCTTTGCTATTTCTCCCCCATCCGGCCGATCAGCCGTCAGGCGTTATACCCGGCCTGATAGGCTTGCTGCATTGCCTTGGTGCGTTCCACTTCACCCTTCTGCCAAACCCCTTCGCCCCAGATCTGTCCCTTGATCTCATTTCCCAGACCGCTGAAGATTTTTGCCAATTCCTCATCCACCAGCTTCAGCCCCGCTTTTCCATCGTGGCCGGTGATAATCAGGTAAACTTCGTGTCCGCCTAAATCCTGCCACCGGGGGAGGAAGCGGTCAATCACCGTTTTCAGCTTTCCGTTCATGGCATAGAAATAGGTGGGTGTCGCCACGACGAGCACGTCGGCCCGCTGCATCTTATTCAGGATTTCTTCCATATCGTCCCGAATGACGCATTTTCCTGTTTTGAAGCAGGCATAGCAGGCCCGGCAGAACTCAGTATTTTTATCATACAGGGAAATCAGTTCCGTTTCATGTCCTGCTTGCTGTGCGCCTTTGATAAACTGATGGCAGAGAATATCGGAATTTTCGTTTTTCCTGGGGCTAGCCGAAAGGATTAAAATGTTTTTCATCTTCAGTCCTCCAATCTGCGCTTCTTCATCCGGCATTGTGTCAACAATATGATTATACCTCTTTTCTGACACTGTGTCAATATTTGCCTGCGCTGATTCAGACAAGTAATTTGAATGGGAAAAATTTGTTTGAAAAAATAATGGAATTGCAAAACGGTCCTTGTGTATAAAGGATTTGAAGGCTATTCAGCGTTAAAAACAATAAAAACATGTTTTTTTGTTTTTGTCTAATGATTATGGATGGGCGCAGCCGACAGCTGCGCCCGTTTTTCTTACCAGAAAGCCCACCCAAATAAAGCCGGACAGCAGCTTGAATTTGAAACGGCATAATATGAAAATTTATATTGACACGCTGTCAAAACAGAAAGGATGGTAACACACATGAAGAAAAACATCGGTTCCGCACTGGCTCTCTACCCCACCCCGGTGGTTGTAGTGGGAGCAATGAACGGCGAAAAACCCACCTGGACCCTGGTGGCTCATGTGGGGATCATCGGCCACGACCGGATCCTGGTCAGCCTGGCCTCCGCCCATTTCATCAATCAATTCCTCAAAGACGGAAAAAAATTGTCGGTGAACATTGTGGACGAAGGGATTCTCCCCGAAGCGGATTACGTCGGCTCGGTCAGCGGCGCAAAAGCAGATAAGTCCACGGTGTTCGAATATGATTTGGGAGAAGCCGGCACGCCGCTGATCCGCAAGGCCCCTTTGATCATGGAATGTTCGGTGGAGGATGTCTACAACACCCCCGGCTTTGAGAGCTTTATCTGCACCATCGACAACACCTATGTGGAAGAGGCGCATTTAAATGAAGCCGGGAAAATCAACTATCAGACACTGAAACCGGTGCTGTTTGAGTTCCCCACCTACGAGTACCTGAAAACCGGCGAAGTTCTGGGCAAATGTTTGTCCTTCAAAACCAATCCTGAGAAACAATAAGGTGAGAAACCGTCTAATTCCAAGAAAGAAGTGTGTATGAAAATGCAAAACAAACCGTTTTCCCATTTGTTTACACCCTACACCATTAAGGGTGTAGAAATCAAAAATCGGCTGGCGGTCCCGGCTATGGGCACCAACCTGGGCAATGCCGACGGCACCGTTTCCCAGCGGCTGATCGACTACTACACTGCCCGGGCCAAAGGCGGATTCGGCCTGATTGTGGTGGAGGGCGTGGCCGTCAACTCCACCGGCATTTGCATTCCCAACGAGGGCCACTTCTGGGATGACGCCAACATTCCCGGCATGAAAAAACTGGTGGATGCCATTCACAGCTACGGCGCCAAAACCATTTTGCAGATTCATCATGCCGGGCGGCAGACCCACCCCGGCAACATCGGCGGGCAGCAGCCCATTGCCCCTTCCCGGATCGCCTGCCCGGTGGACAATGTGCTGCCCCGGGAGATTCCCACCGAAGAGGTGTATCAGATCATCGAGGACTTTGGGGACGCCGCCCTGCGGGCCAAAAAGGCCGGCTTTGACGGGGTGGATATTCACGGCGCCCACGGTTACCTGATCTCTCAGTTTATGTCCGGCCACGCCAACAAGCGCATCGACGAATTTGGCGGCACCTTTGAGGGACGGATGAAGTTCCCCCTGGAGATCGTGAAGAACGTCCGCCAAAAATGCGGGGATGATTTCATCATCGGGTTCCGCTTCAGTTACGACGAAAAAATCCCCGGCGGCCGCACCCTGGAAGAGAGTTTGGTGGTTTCCCATCAGTTGGAGGAAGCCGGGGTGGATCTGCTGGATGTCTCCATTATGACCTACGCCAGCACCGAGTACATGAGCGCCAGCGGGGCGATGCCTAACGGCTACAACCAGTTTGCCACCGAGAAGATCCGCCACAGCGTAAACATTCCCGTTATGGCTGTGGGCCGGATCGTAGGCGCCATGGGAGAGGATATGGTTCGCACCGGCAAAGCGGACTTCATCGCCATCGGCCGGGGCTCTTTGGCGGACCCGGAGCTGCCCAACAAACTGCAGGAGGGCCGCTTAGAAGAGATTTCCCCCTGCATCAGCTGCACCCAGTCCTGCCTTGGGTACATCCTCAGCGACAAACTGTATGCTTCCTGCCTGGTCAACCCGGTTACCGGCCACGAAGGGGAATGTGATTTCACCCCGGTGGCTAACCCCAAAAAGGTACTGGTAGTGGGCGGCGGCCCCGCCGGTTTGATGGCAGCCAAAACCGCTGCCCAACGGGGGCACCGGGTGGTTTTGTGTGAAAAATCCGACACCTTCGGCGGCCAGTTCCGTTTGGCGGCGGTACCCCCCACCAAGCACGACATTGCGGGAGCCATCCGCTACTATGTGACTATGTGCAAGAAGTACGGGGTGGATCTGCGGCCGAACACCACCGTGGACGAACCCCTCTTAAAGGAGCTTGCCCCGGATGCCGTAATCCTCGCCACCGGCAGTACACCGGCTTATCCGCCCATCGAGGGCATTCACAATGAAACATTCCTCACGGTAGCAGAGGTGCTGGACGGCCGTGTTCTGCCCGGCCAGAAGGTGCTCATTGCCGGGGGCGGTATGTCCGGCGTGGAAACCGCCGACTTCCTGTCGGAACATTTCCGGGCCTGCACTGTGGTGGAGATGCGCTCCGACATTGCCTTGGACGAGCAGTATACGCCCCGGGTATTCCTGATGAAGCGGCTGGAAGAAAAGAAGGTCCAGGCCATCACCAACGCCAAGATCACCCGTTTCTATGACGACGGCATCGACTACGAACAAAACGGAGAAGCCCATTCTGCCCGAGGCTTTGACAATGTTATTCTCGCCATGGGTATGAAGGCTTACAATCCCCTGGAAGAGTTGGCCAAACAGTACGCCAAGGAAGTTTATGTGATCGGCGACGCCAAACAGGCCGGCCCCGCCAATCAAGCCACGGAAGAAGGTTTGGCGGTAGGGTTGAAACTGTAATCGGCAATCATAAGAAAAATATTATGGCGTCTTTTTCCGAAAAGCAGTTAAAAACCAAGTCCGAACGATCGCTGCTGAAAAGCAAGCTGCACCAATTCGGAAAAGATGCCCATCAGAAAGTAAACAGTGGGAAGCGGCAGTTTGGCTTGCTTCCCATTTTTTATAAGTAGGTGCTGTGTTTTGGTTTGACACAATGTGGAAGAGCGGCTATAATGTTCTCATTATGAATCAGCTAAATTGATAGAAAGATGGAGATCGGATGCCTAGAGGATCGGAAGAACTGACCAATGCCAGAAAAGCGGAAATTATCAATGCCTGCGCACAGCTGTATGAGACCAAGAGCTTTAAGGAAATTACTTTGAAGGAAATCGGGGAAAAAACCTCCTTTACCCGAACTTCCATCTACAACTATTTCCAAACCAAAGAGGAAATCTTTCTTGCCCTATTGCAGCAGGAGTACGAGAAGTGGATTGATGATCTAAAAGAAATGCTGCAAAGCCATGAAACCATGTCGACGGAACAATTTGCCCACGGCCTGGCCCGCTCCCTGGAAAAAAGGGAACGGCTGCTGAAGCTCATGTCCATGAATCACTATGATATGGAGGGCAACAGCAGGATGGAAAATCTGGTTGCTTTCAAGACGGTCTATGGAAACTCCATGCGAGCCGTTACCAGCTGCCTAAAAAAGTTTTTCCCAAGGATGACAGCCGGGGATGTGCAAGAATTTATTTATGCCTTTTTCCCCTTCCTGTTTGGAGTATATCCATACACCGTAGTGACAGACAAGCAGAAAGAAGCCATGGAAAAGGCCAACGCAAATTATGTGTTTCTCTCCATTTATGAAATCACAAAATCCATCGTCCTAAAACTATTGCAGGGAATGGAACGATAATTCTGCGAATCTCTCATGCAGTGTAAAAAGCACTGTATGGAAGGTTGCTTTCAATTAGATGGGCTTCCTACCATCCATGCTTAGAATAAAAATCAAATCCGAAATGTGGTCGAAACCGGGCAGCAATCTCTTTCTGCCCACCCTCCCTCATTTTTCTTCTTTTCAGAACAAAAGGCCTGTTGTCTGCAGCAAACAGATAACAGGCCCTTTTTGTTTCTTAAATCAAACGGATCATATTCGTGAAAACCGTCTCTCCGAAAAAAAGTGCGCTCCAATTATGATGCTTTCATTGACAGCCAAAAGAAAACAGCCCTTTTCAGACAGTTTTGCTTTTTACAGCGCCATCAGATCCACTGTTCCGAATCCTTTGCCATTGATTTTTTCAGCCTGTGCCGCAGATGTTTTTTTTCGCAGATTCAGCAATATAAAGAACATTTCAGCAAAATAGCATTACTGCGCCAATCCGTTATCCGAAAGATAGACGTCTATTCCGTCGGTATCCGAGGGGCGAACAAACAACCCATCGTGGACGGCTGCGCTGCCCGCATTTTCCCGCACAAATGCCATGGAACTATCAAACTGCTGGGTATCCATGGAAGCTGACTGGGCAAAAGGATATAGGTCAATCCCGGTCAAATCGTAGCTTTCCAAAAAGGTGCCGATGATCATGGGCGCCGTGTGCCACCAGATGGGATAACCGATGAGAATGGTATCGTATTGGTCAATGGACTCCGGGAGATTGGCAATGGTCGGGCGTGCATTGCTGTCCCGTTCTGCTAAAGCCACGTCACCGCATTGGCTGTAATCGGTGGGATACGGGGTTTCCGGCTGGATCTCCAGCAGATCCCCGCCGGTCTGCTCTGCAATGTAGGCGGCCATCTCTTGGGTGTTGCCCGACCAGGAGAAATAGGCCACCAAAACGGTACTCTCCCCGGTAACATCGGTTGCCGACGTATCGGAAACCATGCTGGAAGCTTGACCTTCTTCAGCCGGCACGCTGCCGGTATCCGTTATTTGCCCGCAGGCAGTGAAAGAAACGGCCAGGATTGCCGTCATAAGAAGCGCTGCTAATTTTTTCGCCATAATTATTCCTTCCTTATCTTCAGAATTTAAAAACAGGTGTCCCGGCTTTTTTCCAGCCAAGGCCGCATTTCTTCGGTCTGCAATTGCGTTTTTTGCTGATAGACTTCCCATGCATCCTTTCCAAGGATCAGTTTGAAGGGAGGGTTGGAGGATTGAATGGCTTCCAATACCAATTTTGCCCCTTTATCCGGGTCGCCGCACTGGGTGCCGTGGGTGTGGTCATGTTCGATTCTGCGCAGCCCCGCCGTCTGGGCATAATCGCTGATCTGAATTTTGCTCTGTTTTAAAGAACGTCCGCTGAAATCGGTGCGGAAAGCCCCCGGCTCTACCACCATCACCCGAATACCCAGCGGCTGCACTTCCTTTTGCAACGCACTGGAAATCCCTTCCAGAGCAGATTTCGAAGCGCCGTAATAACCGGAACCCGCAAAGGTATTCACCGCTGCAATGGAAGAAATATTGACAATGGCGCCGCTTCTTTGCCGCCGCATTGCGGGCAGCACCTCTTTGATCAGGGAGACCGGGCCGAAGAAATTGGTCTGGAATAACAGGTCCACCTCTTCCTCCGCTCCTTCCTCAATGGCAGCACGATATCCATATCCGGCATTGTTCACCAATCCGTCGATCTGTCCGGCAGCATCCATTACCGCCTGAACAGCCCGGCGAATCTGATCTTTTTGTGTCACATCCAAGGTCAGAGCCAGGATCTGCCCGGGGTACTGTTGTTCCAAATCTTGCAGCGTGTCCTTGTTCCGAGCAGTAGCAGCCACAAAATTTCCCTGCTCAGCCAAAGCTTTTACAAAGCTTCTGCCTAAACCGGAAGAGCTTCCCGTTACCAGCCAGACCTTTTTTGTCTGTTCCAAACCCATTGCTGTTCACTCCTTGTTTGATTTTGTTTGTTCATTGGATTGAATAATTTCCTGCAGGGAAATATGCTCATTGCGATATCGGGCTTGCGGGTTCTTTTCCGGCACCGATAACCCAATGGCCTTTTGGGGGCAGGCATGCACACAGGCAAGGCAGGTTTGGCAATTCCCCGGTAGATGCACTGCCCTACCTTCCACCAAACGAATGGAAGCAGATGGACATACCCTTTGGCAGATACCACAGCCGGTGCATCCGTCCCCGATCCGCACCAAATGCTGCCAAGCATCGCCAGGCAGCTGATTCATTCTGTCCAAAAACTGACGATGAGCGATGCGATCCGTTTCGCTAACCGGGGAAATCATCTGTTTTTTGGCTTTTAAGTCAGCAAGAATCACAGAAATCTGGTTTTCCACCTGCTTATCCAACATTTTCTGCTCGTCCATGTCGAAACTCGGAAGCCAGTTATCCACCATTAAAACAACATTGATATAAGCGGCGGTGATACCCCATTGCTCACACTGAGTTTTGACCAGCTCTGCCGCACCACCATGACGATTCCCATAGGTGAGGACGAAAAAGAAATAATCGGTGCAAAACCTGGCTTTCTGCAAAAAGTCTTTCACCATAGGTGGCAGTTCGTGCCCATATACCGGGGCCACGATGCCGATCTGATCCGCTGTAAATTCCATGGGTTTCTGATGTATTGCCTGAGGAATGCTCACAGGAGATTCTTCCCATTGCTTTGCAATCTTCTTTGCAATATAAAGGCTGTTGCCTGTGCCGGTGAAATAAAATACCATTTGACTTCTCCTTTCAAACACAATGGTCTTTCCTTGCTTTAGGTTCTCCGCCCTGCAAAACCCTTTATAAACCCGATTATAATTTCCGATTGTAACTATCGGTCAATACCTTTCCAAGAAAAATTCTGAATTTTTTGTGAAGACAAATGGCAATGGCGCTAAGAAATGCAACCTCTCTTCCATAAAAATTCTTTAAAATCAAAAACAGGTTCCGTTGCATTTTGGTTGATCGTCAAAACAAATAACAACACAGCAAGGCCTGCCGGCAAATTTGCCAAGATATTCCTTCCCTTCCAGCAATCCCATATTGTTTTCCTCCCGGAAAGCAAGTATAATCAGCCTGTCTAAAATAATTTGAAAGGACAGGAGAATGAAACATGGCAAAAATAAGAGCCTTGCTGGCAGCGTTGATTCTTACTTGCGGACTCTTATTGGGGAGTACCACCGTTTCGGCGGCAGAAGTAAACCAGCCGGGACTTTCCACCGGCAGCACTACCGTTCAAAAAGGGCAGGAAATTACATTTCTGTTTTCCCTGGATGGCTATGAAGAGATTCAATCCGGAATCAACGCCATACAAGGAACATTAGAATACGATTCCGATGTCTTTCTGCAACCGGTGCAGACCGATTTTAAACCGCTGAATTCCTGGGAAAACGTCCAGTATAATCCCGGCAATGGGCAGTTTACTCTGTTTCGGCGGGCCGGTGATACCACCGGGGGCGATGTGCTGCAGATCAAGCTTACGGCAAAGGAAGATCTGGCAGCGAAAGACACCTATGTCCGGGTGAGCGGATTGTGGGTATCGGAGGGGAAGGAGGACCTTTCCCCGGTGGATGTGCAGGTCCAGCTGAATGCAGCGGCCCAGCAGCCCGCTACCGAGACAGTATCGGAAGAAGAAACTCCACAGCCGCAGCCCGACCCCATCACAGAGACAGAACAGCCAATTTCCTCCAATGACGCCCCAGAAGAGGAAAAAGAAGAAACCCTGCACCAGCATGATCCGGAATTGGAGGAGAAAAGCAACTCCGGCATGATAGTGTTTCTTCTTTGCCTGGGAGCAGCGCTGATTATGGTGGTCTTGCTGATCCTTTTTCTCCTTCTTCGAAAGAAAAAAGGGGGCTTCCAAGGGAAGAAGCTGTTGACGGTAGCGGTAATCCTTGCCGCTACTGCCACCGTCACCGCAGGAAGCGTCTATGCTTTGGGAGGAAAAGGAGATCTCAACGGTGACGGCGCTGTGGATTACGCCGACGTACATCAACTGCAGCGGCATTTAATTGCCTTGGAATCCCTGCCGGAAGAAAAGCAGAATGCAGCGGATCTAAACTACAACGGAAGGCTGACGGTTACCGATCTGTCCCTGCTGGTACAGGCCATTGAAAAAGCAGTGGATTATGAAGTAACCCTTACCTCCGCCATGGAAAAGTTTTATTATGAAAAACAGCAAGACGTGGTGTGGAAGTTCTCGGCAACGGTGGCCCCGGGCGGCGAGATTGCAACCGTCGTCGTCAACGGAACGGAATATGATCTGGAGAAAGGAGAAAACCAAGGGGAATATACTGTTTTGCTGAAAGCGGCGGACATCGCCGGCGTGCAGACCTTCCATATCAGCAAGGTAACGCTGGACAGCGGCCGAGAGGTTCTTACCGATCTTCAGGAAAGCGTCGAGGTGTTAAAAGACATTCCTGCTGTGGAATATTTTTTGACAGAGGAAAAAACAGATTCAGCGCAGATGAAGGTTTCCTTCACCCTGAAGGATGAGGATTCCGCATTGACCGGGGCAAAAATGGAAGTGCTCCAAAACAATAACGGTGAATTTTCCACCATAGACACCATAGAAGCGGCCGCAGGCAGCAACGAGTTCTTGTTAAATCTTGAGGAAGACACAGCCTATCTTCTTCATATTTCTGCCCAATACGACCGGGACACCAATGAGCTGCAGGCGCAAGAGGATCACCGGGGCAGCTTGGCCGTTATGAAAGAAATTCAATGGAGCATGGAGTACGGCTTCACCTTTACCGGCCTGAAGGCACAGACCGAAACCGGGGTGGAAACAGAAAAATTCCAGAAAAACCAGCCCATCCATCTCTGGTTTAAAAGCAGCAATAAAACCCAGTTCCAACCGGCATGGGCAGTGGTAAATGGGAAAGCATATCCGGTGGAACAGGCCGGGGCAGGATACCGAATTGTTTTGGAAGGAAGCACACAGGCAGGGCCGGCAGAAATCAAGGTGGAACAGGTGGTTTTGGAAAACGGAAAAAGCTTTTCTTTGCAGCAGGACCACTCCCTTGCCGTCACTATTTTAAAAGAACTGCCATCGGTTACCCAGCTTACCGCCAAAGAGGATGTACAAAAGGGGGAATTTGAACTCACCTTCCGGTTATCCGATCCGGACGGCGCCCTGTCCAACGGGACTATTCTGATTCAGAATGCCGAAGGCAAAACCGTGGGCCGGCAACCCTTGGAGGAACCGGATCTTCAGGACGGCCTTTTCCAAGGAGTCATTGCCCTGACCCATACCGAGCTGACCGATTCTTACACCATACAGATTTTGGCGGACTGTGATTTATCCTGGGATTCATCGGAACCGGAATTCCAGAAAATTCTGGCGGAGCAGACCATTTCCGCCGCACCCAAAGCCGTCATTCACTGGGGAAGCGCCGGGGAACACTATTTGGAAAAAGCAAGTACGGCGGATCTTTCCTTTTCTATTTCCCACAATCAAACGGCCAAACTGGTGGGATTGGTGATCAATCACACCCAGTTCGTCCCCCAACAGCAGCCGGACGGGAACTGGAAGGTAACCGTCCCCACGGCAGATCAGGCGGGAATACAGAAGTTTGTGCTGTCCGGGCTGGTGTTTGACGACCAGACCACCCTGGACGTTCACCATGAAATCACAGTGGAAATCATGAAATCGGCGCCGGCCGCAAAGGACTATTCGACCCAGGACAATCTGGAAACCGGGCAGGTCACCTTTCAGTTTTGGTTGGAGGATGAGGATCAATCCTTCCTTTCCGGAAAGGTTCAGCTTCTTTCCGACGACGGCGTTTCCGTCATAACGGAAGAGCCCCTTTCCCAGGCCGGGCCGCAGGAACTGACACTGAATCTGGAAGAACAGAGGGAATACACATTCCGCTTGCTGCTAACCTGGAAACAGACGGAGGACGGCAGCCGGCAGATAGTGGATGATGTGCTGCTGGAAGAAACCGTTTATCTCATTCGGGATTACGGCCTGAAGCTTTCCGGCGTCATCACCTCTTCGCCGGAGGGAATGGAAACCCTATACTTCGAACCGGGCAGCGAAATGAAACTTCGCTTTTGGGCCGAAACCGTCACCAATCTGGCGGCGAAACAGGTTCAAATCAATGGCAAGGTGTTTAACTTGACACCATTGGAGAGAAATTGGTATGAACTGACCGCAGAAATCGGTTCTCAGCCGGGGGTTCAAGCTTTGGTTTTTGAAAAACTGATGCTGGAAAATGAAAAAACCCTAACCGTTGAAAGCGGCCCTTCGGTTCAGGTGGAGGTATTGAAAGCGGCGCCGAAGGTGGAGCAATTCCGCTGGGAGGAAACGGCCCAGGAAGAATTGAAGGTACAGTTCCTTTTCTCCGATCCGGACGGCGCCCTGGAACATGGGCAGATTCAGATTGAGGAAAAAAACGGCGCTGTCCTTAAAACACTTCCGGTTTCGGCGGGGAAACAGGAAGCGGTCGTTGCGCTGACGGCCCAGGAAAACTATGTGGTGCGAATTACGGCGGACTATGACCGGGACACCAATGCATTGGATGCCCAGTCCAACCGCTATCAAGGCCAGGAGCTTTATAGCTGTGAGCTTGCCATTGCAAGGGACGGCATCCAGTTGAAAGATGTCACCAGCACCAAATTGTTTTACAGCCAGGAGGACAGCGAACAGGAAATCACCCTGCTGGACATTACCAATGGCCTGCCGGCAGACCCGGAGCAGTATTATGTTGTCATTGAAACGGAGGATTTGCCCGATTATTACGCAGCGGTCAAAGAATTCCGCCAAGATTCCCAGTCCGGCCGGGTATATGCCGTGTTGGAACAGGAGGAAATGATTTTATATGGGGAAGACGGCAGCAAACAAACGGAATACACCATTCCCCTGGCCTATCGGGACGGGGATGGGGTGCATCCGCTGATCACAAGCGCTCAGGAACTTTTTTCCCAGATGAATGCGGCCCCTTATGAGACGTTCCATCTGACGGAAGACCTGGATGCCTCTGCACTTTCGGCGGACCATGCCGCCATCCAGGGGACCTTTACCGGAACCCTGAACGGAAACGGCTATGCCATCAAAAACCTTCCCACCTCTTTGTTCCAGACCCTCAGCGGGGCGACCATTCAAAACCTGGTGATTGAAAACGCAGAAATCACCGCTTCCCGCAGCGGTATCCTGGCCAATGTGATTCAAAACGATTCCCTCATTGAAAATGTGTTTATCCTCAATTCCAGCATTGAAAACGGTGTGGACGAATTGGGCGCATTTGCCGGAAATCTGCGCAGCTCCACCATTCAAAAGAGCGCTTCGGTCAATGTCCGGGTGAAGGGCCTGGTGGCCGTGGGCGGCATTGTGGGCAAAACAAACGCCGGCGCCGTGATCGACAACTGCTATGTCACCGGCCAGGTGCAGGGCACCTACGACCACCCAACCCTGGGCGCCAGAGTGGGCGGCATTGCCGGATGGCACGGCGGCGGGATGATCCAAAACAGCTTCACCCAAGTGCAGGTCATTGCTCCCGCCCAAAAAGGCAACGGCGGCCTGATCGGCGGGCCCAATACCGGCAGCCCCGCACTGGAAAACTGTCTGAGCCTCAGCCACGGTTCGGGATACCGGATTGCAGGATTTGATGTGTTGGACAACGTCAAAAACATCTACGAGTATTCCGGCTCCACCAGCATTACCAACATTACACAACAAAATCAGGCACAGATCCAAGAAACCGACGCTGTTTTTGACAAATCCTTTTACACCGAAACCCTGCATTGGGAGGAAAGCATCTGGGATTTGGATCTGTTGGCCTATGGCAAACGGCCCAATCTGAAAACAGCGCCACAACGGGACAACAACTACGGCATTCCCGCCTATTCCCAACTGCTGCAGCTGGAAGGATACCAGCCTCAGCGGGAACAGGCTTATGCCAACCTGGCAAAGCTGATGCCGTTTTCAGACATCCGCACCTGGGTGGAATACGGCAACCGGCTGGCAGAGGACCATTCTTTGGTAAAGCAGGCAGTGGATTTTGTGCTGCCGCTGGATGGAAACGGCGCCCTGGCAGTGGGTGTGCACCGCAACGAATTGGATGAAATCCAAAAAATCCGAATCGTATTTGAACAGGGCAAAATGCAGGAATATCCTGTTTTCTGGAAAAAGTCCATGGGAAATCTGGTAGCGGTTTATGAAATCCAGGGAATGGAGGCGATGTATCAGCCCCGCCAATACATCGAAAATCCGGAAGCATCCCTCTTGGAAGCGGCGGTAAGCCTGGTATCGGATTTCGATTACGCCACGGAAATTGCCGCCTTAACCCAGGAAGAGGAAAGCCGGCTGTACACCGATTACTACAACGAAACGGTTAAGGCAGCGCTGAACGAATTGGTGGCCAAGCTGCTTTTGTCCCAGCCGGAATACCCCACCTACAGCGACAGTGAAGTGTTGCAAGAACTGGTGCGAAAGCGGGTCAGCGACCAAGCGGCCTGGAAAAAACTCCTCTATGGCTACAACTATTATCACAAATGGTACCGCATGGATTACAGCGGCGTGGACCTGAGCCACCTGCTCTTTTTCCACGGCACACTGCTGGGGGAAAACCTCACCGCCTCCACCCTATCCGATCTGCTTTTGACCGCACCCTCAGAGCAGCGGGCTACCCACCGGACGGTGGTGTTTTACAACAACACCTTGAAAAACCACACAGGGAAAACACTGACGGATTTTCTGGGCGACCTGTCCTGCCGCATAGGGGGCTTTGACAATCCCAACGACTGGTTTGCCGCCAATTTTGACGGCATCTTAAAAGAACAGGCTCCGCAGGATGGGGCGGAAGGAATTCGATATCGGATTTGGGACATCCTTTCCGGTTTGGAGGACAACCGAAAAAGCATTCTTCTTCCCATCCTGACTGCGCCCCAAGAGGATATGTACCTGATTTCCCTGCCCTCTCAGCTGATGCTGGGCAGCCTGAACCGTTACCCCACCTATCTGGTCAAAGACGGAATGCAGCGGCAGCGAATGGAGGAAATTATCGAAACCTACGCAGAAAAAATGGGGATTTTTTACGGCGTATCCTCCCGCTGGGCCGAAGATTCCGTTGACATACTCAACAGTTTTGTGAATATCCAGTACGATACCAGATTGAACTTTCCCCAAAGCGAAGCGGCGGACGCCGGGGATCAGGACAGGGATAAAACAAGAGATCCGGTGATGAAATGGGTCTATGAAGCAAACAACACCATCAGCGCCAAAAACGGAAGCGCCGCTTTCGCAGACGGCACCAACGTTTACTGGGTGCAGGATGCGGCGCTGGGCACCAGCGACTATACCTTCTTTACGTTCAGCCACGAAACAGCCCACAACCAGGACGGCCGGTATTTTTACGGAGGAGCCGGAAGGCGCAGAGGAACCGGCGCCGAAGCCCATGCCGACGGGAACATTGCCCAGGAAATGCGGGACGGCTGTATGGTGTTCAACATCTCCAAAATCAACGACCTTGGGGTGGAGATGACCAACAACTTCAGCTATGAACGGATTGATTCCCCGGAAAAAATTCAAAGCTATTACAGCCGGATGTTTGAAACGGGATATGTATTAGATTATCTGGCGGCCCAGGCCTTTTTGCGGCTGACCCCCCAACAGCAGGCGGCGGTGGCGGTACAGGCAACCCATACGCCCGGGGGAAATGCATCCTTCTCCACCCAGTATCACGATGTCAGCGAAGAAGAAATTTTGCAGATGGGGTTAAAGGATCTGGAAGATTTGTGGGAGAATCGGATTTCCATCCGAAACATCAACAAGGGCAGCACCCAAAAGGTAAACACCGCCACAGACGGCAGCTATGGCTTCGAATCCTTCTATGTCATGAACTGGTATCAGTCCCACAACGACAATGGCTCCCCGGATACCCATGCCTTTAAGCGGCTGGGGATGGAGATGCTCGGGGTGGGCGGCTATGAAAATGGGTACCGAATCTATATGTCGGCCTTAAGCGAAAACGACCTGGACGCCTTGCGTCAGATCACCGGCAAAGCGGACATGACCTGGAAAGACTACAAGATGGCACGCTTTCAAAACGTACAGGATAATCTGCACCGCATCCCCTATTTTCAGGCGGAAACGGTGATCCGGCAGTTCCAGGAGGCGTTTGAACGGGACGCCCAAAACGGCACCAGAAGCGAGAGCATTGCTGTAAAGCGGATGCTCTACGGCATCGTCAAGCGGGCAACCGGAGATTTCAGCGACGGGGGCATCTACCAAAGCCCTGAGGTGATTTCCGTTGATTCCGCAGAAGAATTGCTTGCGCTGGCTGCGCAAAATCCATACGGGGTTTACCGTTTGGAGGCAGATTTGGATTTTACAGCCATTACGGCTGCGCAGGAAAGCTACCTCCCCCACCGATTTATGGGAATTTTGGACGGAAACGGCTATCAACTTAAGGGCATGCAGATTCCGTTGTTTGGCGATCTGCAATATGCCCTGGTGAAAAACCTGACCATTGCCCAGCCCTCCTTCAGTGCCAAAGTCCAGGCGGCGCTGGCAATAAAAACCAGGCAGGTGGTGCTGGGAAATGTCACAGTGGAAGAAAACGGCACCCAACTGCCCTTAATCAAAACCAAAACGGAAGGATTTTACCAATACACCGAATAGATCAGACCGGTAACTTCTGCACTGTTTGGGCGCAAAGAAAAAAACTGTAAAAAACAACGAGGTTTGGGCCAAAAATGGTTGCCGAACCTCGTTGTTTGCATTAAAATAAAATCAGCGCCGGGCAATGCCCCTTTCTCCCGGCAGTTTTGGAAAAAGAAAAAGGAGCGTTTCTTTATGACCGGAAAACAGCTTTTATCCCATGGCCTTACGCTGGGCGTGGTGGTGCTGATGGTGTTTGCCGCTGAACTGACCGGGGAACGGGAAATTATCTTTCCGGAAGTGACGGCGATTGCCGTGGGGCTGTTTCTGGCCCCCAAGCGGAGCTGGCAGGTGAGCAAGCCCAGAATTTTCTGGCTGATTACCCTCTGCGCCTGGGCAGGGCTTGCCATATCCCTTTGGGTGCCGGGGCCGCTGTGGGGAAAGCTGAGCGTGGCCTTTCTGTTCTGCCAACTGGTGCTGCTGTTTTCCGGCACCGGTTTTGCCCCCCTGATTTCCGCCGGCGTGCTGCCGGTTATGCTGGGGACACAGAGCATGGTTTACCCCCTGGCCGCCATGGCCCTCACCGGGCTTTTGGTGCTGCTGCGGCTTGGGCTGGAGCAAAGGGGACAAAAGCAGCGGGAGCCCTTCAACCCGCTGCCCCCTCCGGGCAAAAGCGACTGGCTGCAACTGCTGCTGCGGTGCGGGATTGGCGTGGGGTGCATCATGGGGGCGGTGGGAATCGGCGCTCCCTTTGCCGCAGCGCCGCCCATGCTGGTGGCCTTTACCGAATTTTCCCGGCCGGGCAACAAGGCCCGGCAAACCCCGTTCAAAACAGGGGGACTGATCTTCCTTTGTGCTTTGGCCGGAGCAACTTGCCGGTATCTTCTGACCATCCGGCTTGGGTTGTGGCTGACCTTGTCCGCTGCCGTGGCCGTGGTGGGGATGATGATTCTCTTTCGAGCATTCCGGCTTTTCCTTCCGCCGGCCGGTGCGTTAACCATTCTTGCCATGCTGATTCCCGAAAGCGTTGAAATTTGGTACCCTCTGGAAATTTTGGGCGGAACCATTGTCTTTTTGGGATTGGCTGTCCTGATCAACCGGCGGGAATATCAGAAAAAGAAAATCCGATAACTTCCCACAGAAGGGGCGTGCTGCAAAAACAGCACGCCCTCAGCTTGTAGAAGAATACTTTTTCCACAAGCTGGCAGAGGTCGAGAGACACCTGCAACCTAGGAAAAAACAGCGTCAGGCGTATGCAGATACGTCAAGCTGTTTTTGACGACGGGAGCAAAAATGCAGCCATGGAGCCAATTTTGGCTCCATGGCGCAAACAAAAATATTGGAACATGCTCTAATTTCTTTCTTCTTTCTTTTCTCTGCATTTTTGCGGTGCAGGGGTTTCTCGACAGTCTGGGGGCTGCTGCAAAACAGCACGCCCCAACCCATTAACCACCAGCCCCAGGGGCGGAAATGCTTTTCATGGCCTTTTTGAACTGGAAGGTAAAAAGGATGGAGGTAAAAAGCACCGCCAGGAAATCCGCTACCGGCTCCGCCAGGTACACTGCGGTTGTGGGGTCATTTGGCAGCAAAGCGGGCAAAAGATAAATAAGGGGAATCAGCAGCACAAACTTCCGCATCACCGCCACCAGAATCGAGGCTTTGGCATTGCCCAGAGAGATAAAAGTCATCTGGCAAGCCACCTGAATGCCGAAAATCAGCAGGCAGGCCATATAGATCCGCAGAGCAGATTGGGTGAATTCCAGCAGTTCCGGCTCGGAAGTAAACATAGCGGCAAAGAGCTGGGGGAACAGCATGACCAGCGCCCAGAGCACACAGGAATAGCAAAGGCTGGCGATCAGCAAAAGGCGAAAAGCGGATTTGACCCGGCCGGGGTTTTTGGCGCCGTAGTTAAAGCTGATAATCGGCTGCGCACCCTGCCCCAGCCCTTGCAGGGGCAGCATAGCAAACTGCATCACGCTGGTCAGGATGGTCATGGCCCCTACCGCCGTATCCCCGCCGTATCGAAGCAGAGAAGCGTTGAAGCAAACCGAAATCACGCTTTCACTGGCCTGCATCACAAAGTTGGAAAGGCCCAGCGCTAGGCAGGGCAGAAAGACGGCAGGGCTCAGCCGCAGATCCCCCAGCCGAATCCGCAGGCGGGTGCGTTTGCCCAGCAGGAAAATCAACACCCAAGCGCAGGAAAGGGCCTGGGACAAAATAGTGGCCAAAGCCGCCCCCATAACGTCCATATCGAAGCCAAAGATAAAGATGGGGTCCAGGATAATATTTGCCACGGCGCCGATGAGCACCGAAAGCATTCCCGTTCGGGTGAAGCCCTGGGCCGTGATGAAGGCGTTCATCCCCAAGGTAAGCTGGACGAAGATGGTGCCCAGGCTGTACACGTTCATATAGTCCACGCCATATTGGATGGTATCCTGGCTGGCGCCGAATGCCAGCAGAAAATCCCGATTAAACAGCAGCAGAGCAATGGTGAGCAGCACGGAGATCACAATTTGCAGCACAAAGCAGTTGCCCAGCGTCTTTTCCGCCGCCCGCTGGTTGTCCTGTCCCAAAAAGATGGACGCCCTGGGCGCTCCGCCATAGGCGGAGAAGGCGGCGAAGGCGCTGACAATCATGATCAACGGCATACACACCCCCACCCCTGTCAGGGCGTCGGGGCCGATGTTGGGGATATGCCCGATGTAGATGCGGTCCACGATGTTATAGAGCATATTGATGATCTGGGCGGCCACTGTGGGCAGGGCCAGCCGCAGCAGCAGTTTGCCAACCGGCTCGGTGCCCAAAAAGTTCTTATCCTGTTTCATCCTTTTTCCACCTCTGTGATTGCATTTTGCAGGTTGTCCATCATCTGCCGGTTGATTCGCACCAAAGACTGCTGATCCTCCTGGGACAAACCCCGAAAGATGATTTGATGCAGCCCCTCCCAGCGGCGGTCAATGGCCCGGACAATGGGCTGGGCCGCCGGGGTGAGAAACAGATGGATTTTTCTTCGGTCGGCAGTATCCTGCCTACGGCGCAGCAGGGATTTTTGAATCAAACTCTCCACCGCCTGGGATACATGCCCCTTGGAGAGCATCCGCAGTTCCACAATATCGGCGGCGGTATCCCGGCCGGGGTTATTGTGCAAAAAACTGATGATGGTGGCTTCTGTAAGGGTCAGATGGTATTCTTCGCTGATTTCCTTGAGCATAGATTCCTGGCACTTCAGAATCCGCCGAATGGTAATGAGATAATCTGTGATGCGGCTCATGACACACCTCCAAATAGTTTTTAAAAAAACGGTTTTAGAAAAAACTATCTCGAGTTCCATTATAGCCGCCATTTTTTATTTGTCAATCCCGCTGAAAAGCAAAAATGCCCGTTGCAGAATCGAAAAATCCTGCAACGGACCCACCAAAAACTTATCATATCATGAAACATCAGGACGGCGCATTGGAAGCCACGGCCGGCTGGGAATCTGCATTGGGCTTCTTTTCCCGGTACAGCCGGATAAACCCGTTTTGATGCAGCAGAATCAGAAGCTGCGCCAGAATGGGGAAGAGAATCATCCCCACCACGCCCAGCAGGCGATAGCCCAAATAAATCGAAAGCAGCGACAATACGGGATTCAGCCCCAGCTGGTCCCCCACCACCTTGGGTTCAATCAGATTGCGGATCACAGTGACAATGCCGTAGAGGATGGCCAACCCCAAAGCCAGGGAATAGTTCTGGCCCAGCAATTCCAGAATAATCCAGGGGATCATAATGCCCCCGGTGCCCAGCAGGGGCAAAGCGTCAAACACGGCAATCAAGGCAGCCACACCAATGGGGTTATCCACCCTCAGGATGAAAAATCCGATGCACAGCTCAACAAAGGTGCAGCCCATTAAGATCAAAATGGCCTTGAGATAATTCTTGACGGTGGTTTTGCCCATCTGCTTGATTTTCCCAAACTTTTCTGTCCAGCGGGTGGGAAGCTGATTTTTCAAAAAGCCTACCACCTTTTCATAGTGAATGCTCAGGAAAAAGGACATGAGAATGACGAACACAATGGAGATCAGCAGTTCCGGGATGCCGTTGATCCATCCGGTTACCAAAGAAATTCCCTGCTGGGAGATGTCCCCAATCAGGCCGCTGAGAGCGCTGCCCAGACTGTCCCCAATGGTTTCCAGATAGGAGGTGATCTCTGCCGGCAGCCCTGTCAGCCAATTCTGGGCCCAAGCGCTGAAATTTTCCAGCAGAGGCTGGATGGTGGTCTGATAATAATCGGGAAGCTGATAAAACAGCCCCTGCAACCAGAAAACCAGCCGAGTGCAGAGGAAAAACAGACCCACGCCGATCCCGCCGTAAAGCAGGGCCAGAAAACTCACCAACAGCAGTTTTTGGTTGATTTTAATTTTGCGGTGAAGAAACTTCACCAAAGGATGGATGCACCCCACCAACACCAACGCCACCAAAAACGGCCAGATCAGCCCGGCGGCTTTCCAGGCCAAAAACGCCAGCAAAATCCATACCGCAACGTAAAATACTTTGATTAAAAAAGCCAGTTTCTGATTGGTGGTATAACGCAACGCTTTCCCCGCCTTTCCAATAAACCGTATTATTGTAAACTTATCAGAATAATTTGAATAAAGCATGGTCAAAAGATGAATATTCCCCTTATGCCGCTTGACATTTCCTCCGCCCATGGTATAATAGCATGGAAAATGAGAATGATTCTCAATTTTAGTCTCAAATTCAGACAGGAGCGAAAAGCATTTTGAAACGACTGTTATCCCTGCTGCTGGCGGGAGCAATGCTGCTGGGCGTACTCTGCGGCTGTTCCGCTCCATCCCGGCAGGAGGATGAGGGATTGAGCGTGGTGGCAACCATCTTCCCGCAATATGATTTTGCCCGGCAGGTGATGGGCGGCAGCGACCACCTGACCATGCTGCTCCGGCCGGGGCAGGAGGTGCACTCCTACGAACCAACCCCGCAGGACATCATTGCCATTCAAAACTGCGACCTCTTTCTCTATGTGGGAGGGGAAAGCGACAGTTGGATTGACGATGTTCTGGAGGGGATGGATACCTCCCATATGGTGATCCTCTCCCTGATGGATTTGGTGGAGCCTTTGGAGGAGGACACCGAAAACATACTGGAAAACCCTCAGGACCATGACCATGAAGAGGACGGCCATGCACAGGAGGAGGAAGGCACCCATCTTTTGGAGGAAGAATACGACGAGCATGTCTGGACCAGCCCCCAAAACGCCATGCTGATCAGTCAGGCCATCTGCGACGCCCTGTGTGAAATCGACGGAGCCAACGCCGAAACCTACCGGGAAAACACCGCCGCCTATCTGGAAGAACTGGAGCAGCTGGACGGGGCGTTCCGGGATGTGATTGACAATGCCGGCCGGGATACCCTGATCTTCGGCGACCGGTTCCCGCTGCTGTATTTTGTCCGGGAATACGGGCTGAATTACTTCGCTGCGTTTCCGGGCTGCGCCTCGGAAACGGAACCCAGCGCCGCCACAGTGGCCCGGCTCACCGATCTGGTGCGGGAAGAGCAAATCCCCATTGTGTATCAAATCGAGCTGAGCAACGGCAACATTGCCCGAAGCATTGCCGATTCCTCCGCAGCCAGGGTGGAAACTTTTTATACCTGCCACAACATCACACGAGACGATTTTGACGCCGGGGAAAGCTATCTTTCCCTGATGTACCGCAATGTGGATTCCCTGAAGGAGGCGTTAAACTAAATGGCGTTGATTACCTGCAAAGATCTGGTTCTGTCCTACGAAGGCCAGGTGGTGGTAGAAGATTTGAGCTTTACCGTAAACGCCGGGGATTACCTCTGCATCGTGGGAGAAAACGGTTCCGGCAAATCCACCCTGATGAAGAGCATTCTGGGACTGAAAACGGTGAACAAAGGCAGCATTACCTTCGGCGATTCCCTAAAGCAGAACCAAATCGGCTATCTGCCCCAGCAAACCACCCTCCAGCGGGATTTCCCCGCTTCGGTATTTGAGGTAACCCTTTCCGGCTGCCTCAACCGCCGGAGACTGCGCCCCTATTACAGCCGGGCGGACAAAAACCGGGCGGAGGACAACCTTCACCGAATGGGAATGGCAGAATTCAAAAAGAAGTGCTACCGGGAGCTGTCCGGCGGGCAGCAACAGCGGGTGCTCTTAGCCCGTGCCCTCTGCGCCACGGAAAAGCTGCTCCTGCTGGACGAGCCGGTGGCAGGGCTGGACCCCATGGCCACCGCCGAATTCTATAAAATTATCGCTTCCCTGAATCAGGAAGGGATCACCATTATCATGGTCAGCCACGACATCCGGGCGGCCATCGACCAAGCCAGCCACATTCTCCACCTGCGGCACCGGCCGCTGTTTTTCGGTTCCACCCAGGACTATGTAAACAGCCCGGCGGGGCAGGAATTTTTGAAAGGAGGCCGCAGCCATGCTTGAAGCCATTCAGGCCATGTTTTCCTATCCGTTTTTAACCCGTGCCTTAGTGGTAGGGCTGCTGATCAGCCTCTGCGCCGCCCTGCTGGGCGTGAGTTTGGTGCTCAAGCGCTACGCCATGATTGGCGACGGGCTGAGCCATGTGGGGTTTGGCGCCCTTGCCCTGGCGGCTGTGATGAACTGGGCGCCGCTGGCGGTGGCGGTTCCGGTGGTGATTATCGCCGCCTTTTTCCTGCTTCGCATCAGCGAAAGCCGTCGGCTGAAGGGGGATTCCGCCATTGCCCTGATTTCTACCAGCTCTCTGGCCATTGGCGTCATGGCGGTTTCCCTGACCAGCGGCATGAACACCGACGTGAACAACTATCTGTTCGGCAGCATTTTGGCCATGAGCAGCGCCGATGTGGTGCTATCGGTGATTCTATCGGTGGTGGTTCTGGTGCTGTTTCTGCTGTTTTACAGCCGGATCTTTGCAGTTACCTTTGACGAAAGCTTTGCCCGAGCCACCGGCATTCCAACCGGGGCTTACAATGTCCTCATTGCAGTGCTTACCGCAGTCACCATTGTTCTGGGGATGCGGATGATGGGGGCGCTTTTGATCTCTGCGCTGGTCATCTTTCCCGCCCTGTCCGCCATGCGGGTGTGCAAAAGTTTCAAAGGCGTGATGATTTTAGCGGCCTGTATCTCCGTGGTTTGCTTTTTAATCGGGCTTTTGGTGTCCTACCTGTTCAACACCCCCACCGGGGCAACCGTAGTGATTGCGGATCTGGTGGTGTTTTTGCTCTGCTGTTTGGCGGGAGCACTGCGAGGGGTGAAAAGATCGGCCTAATCCCCTTTAAGAAACGGCAAATCCGGCGCTTTCCTGTCCAATGCAGGGAGCGCCGGATTTGATTTTGCCGAAAAAGGTTTCGGATGTTTCCGGATTGACCTGCCTTCGGCTTTACGCCTTTAGGCAGGCAGATTCCGGCTCACTGCTACCACAACTTTTTTAAAAATATGCTCGAAACAGGAAATTTTAAAATAGAATAATTCCTTTGCAGGGGCTTTACCCCTTGCAACCCCACAAACCTTTAAAAAGGTTTGATCCAAACTTTACTTTTTCTACAGTCTGAAGCGGTGCAGATCGCTGCACCGCTTCTCCTGGTTTTCCATTACTCCAAATGAAAGATAGCTTTTAAAATCCCCCGCAAAAATCGAGGGCTGCGCACCACGACGACCTTCACCAAAACTCCCTCCTCGTTACCGCAGCAGGCAGACGATCCCCACAATCAAAAAGAGCAGCCCCAGCCAGGGCAGCACCCATCGGAGAAAGTAAAGCAAAAAGCATAAAATCCCGGCTGCGGCCAGCGCCGCACCCCCCAGATTGCACTTTCCCTTCTTGGGAAACCGCATGGCTGACCCTCCTTTTTGTGGAAGAAAAAGGGAAAGGTGTGGCTTCCACCCGTTCCCCTGCCTGTATTACCAGTATATGGAGTTTTGTTTTTTCGGGTGATTAACCGGCCTTGGACTGGATGCAGAGCAGTTCTCCGCTGCGAAAGGAAAGAACGGCCTGCTCCTCCACCAGATGATTGCTCACCCCCAGGGGAAACAGCCGGGAGAGGGTAAGGTTTTCACAGGGATAATAGGCGCCGGTCAGGGTGACCCCCCTGGTTTCCGGGCTGAGGGAAAAGAGGGAAAAATGCCGGTACTCCCCTTTGGGGATGGTGTAACGGCCGGGCAGGAAGATCTGCGCCCGGTTTTTTTCGTCCACCAGTTCCGCCTCCATGCCATGGCGCACCGCCCAGCTCAGGCTCTGAAGGTTGGCAAAGGTGTGGTCCAACCGGCCGTGGGTGCCGCCGTAAATGGTCAGCTTGTCGTACCCCCGGCGATGCAGCTCTTTGATGGCCAGCATGGTATCGGTATCGTCTTTTTCCACCGGAAAGGTAAGCCGCAAAACCGAACCATCCGGGACGGGGGCGGAATCAAAATCCCCCAGAATCAAATCCGGCGTCCGGCCCAGGGCCTGGGCATAGCGGTACCCCCCATCGGCGCAAACCAAAAAAGCGTCCTTTGGGATCTGCAATGCTTCCGGGCTGGAAATCGGCCCTGCGGCCAGCAAAACCGCCTGTTTCATCGGTTTTCTTCCTCCTTCCACTGCCAATCCTTGATCTGCTGTGCCTGACGGTAAAGCTCGCAGTAGCTTTCATGCCGGGAGCGGGCAATCTCTCCGGCCTCCAGGGCCGCCAACACGGCGCAGCCCTTTTCCACGGTATGGGAACAGCCGGTGAACCGGCAGTGGTTGACATAGGGGGCAAACTCCCGGAAACAGTCCGCCAGTTCTTCTTTGCGGATGGGGACATAGCGAAGAAAATCCATGGCGGAAAAGCCGGGGGTATCCGCCGCATATCCCCCTTCCGGAAGGGGAAAAAGCATCACCTGCCGGGTGGTGTGCCGCCCCCGGCCAAGCTTCTTGCTGATCTCCCCGGTATCCAGAGCAAGTTTGGGGTACAGCCGGTTCAGCAGGGTGGACTTCCCCACCCCGGTGTTTCCAGTAAAGGCGGAAATCTTTCCCTGAAGCATGGTGCGGATGGGCTGGGCGGTATCCGGCCGGTCTTCCCGGACCACGAAGGTGGGAAAGCCTGCGTTTTGGTATACCGAAAAGATGGGCTGGGGATCCGCCAGATCCGCTTTGGTAAACACCACCACCGGCGCAATGGACTGATGCTCCGCCACGGCGATGAGCTGATCCAGAACCAGCCGGTTGGGAGCAGGATCCGCCAGGCTGGTCACCAGCACCAACTGGTCCAGATTGGCCAAAGGCGGGCGCACCAGCTGGTTTTTCCGGGGAAGGATGGCGCTGACCATGCTTAACCCCTGCTGGTTCTGTTCCACGGTCACCAGATCCCCCACCAGGGGCTTTTGCTGGTCCTTGCGAAACCTGCCTTTTGCCCGGCACTCCAGCGTTTCGCCGGAAGAAAGGGCCACTTCATAAAATCCGCCCAAAGAGGTGATAATTCTGCCTTGTTGTTCCATTCCCAATCCTTTCTATTCCTTATGCCAAGGCAGACGGAATCATGCCCGATCCCGCCTGCTGTAACTGAATTTAAACTTATTCTTCCACGTCCGAAGTGGTGGAGCTGGTATCCGAGCCGCTTCCTGAGCTGGTCTCCGAACCGGACTGGGAAGATTGCTGCGCTTCCTCCAACAGATCGGTGTTGACAGAGACGTTGCTGACACTGCCGGATTGGAAGTTTACCGTAAACCGGGCAAAGGTCTGGCCGCCGATGGTAAAGGTCACCGTAGAGGAAGTGCCCCGTCCCGTTACGTCATATCCTG
>CASDQY010000062.1 GCA_949282975.1 uncultured Oscillospiraceae bacterium
GGGAATGACAGTCTGAAACACCCCATTACATTTTGTATCCCAACCTGCACAAAAGCCGGGGCGGGGCATCGGGCAGTTTCCATAAACCGTGCCAAATCGTATTTTTGCCATTGAAACCGGAAAATGGGTATGGTAGAATGAATCCGGGATTTCCGGTGCATTTGGCCGGAGATCGCTTAATTTAGGAAAGAAAGTTCGAGGTTGCTGCCATGGTATTTTCCAGTATGCTGTTTGTGTTTTTGTTCCTGGTGCTGAATTTAATCACCATTCGACTTTGCCGCACCACCAAGGCGCAAAACATTGCACTGCTGATTTTTTCGCTGGTGTTTTACGGCTGGGGCGGCCCTCGCTTTTTGCTGCTGCTGATGGGGATGGTGCTTATCTGCTGGCTGGGGGCCAGGCTGTTGGACGCCGCACCCAATCAGAAGCGGCGAAAATTGTTTTTGATACTTACGCTGGTGCTGTCTTTGGGGCTGTTGGTGTTTTTCAAGTACACCGGCTTTATCTGCGAAAACCTTCAATTCCTCACCGGTTTTCCCACCGTCATTCCCCAAATTGTGCTCCCCATCGGCATCTCCTTCTACACCTTCCAGTTGATCAGCTATGTGATTGATGTGTATCGGGGAGAGGTTCGGGCCCAGAAAAAGTATTGGATGCTGCTGCTGTATGCCGGGCTGTTCCATCAGTGTGTGGCCGGTCCCATCATTCGGTATAAAGACGTCAACGACGAAATTCTGCACCGGCGCATCCGCTCCAGCGAAGTCAGCCGGGGAATTACCCGGTTCTGCGTGGGCCTGGCGAAAAAAGCGGTGTTGGCCAACTCCTGCGCCACGCTGGCGGATACGCTGCTGCCCCTGAACAATTTGGAAACGCTGCAAACCACCCCTGCGGCGGGGCTGCTGCTGGGCGGGCTGTGCTATATGTTCCAGATCTATCTGGATTTTTCGGCCTATTCCGATATGGCCATCGGCATGGGATTGATGAGCGGGTTCCACTATAAGGAAAATTTCAACTATCCCTATATTTCCGATTCCGTCACCGAGTTTTGGCGGCGTTGGCATATCTCTTTGAGCAGCTTTTTCCGGGACTATGTGTACATTCCCCTGGGGGGCAACCGCAAGGGCCTGCCCCGGCAGATCTTCAATTTGTTTGTGGTGTGGCTGCTTACCGGCATTTGGCACGGCGCCAGTTGGAATTACATTTTATGGGGACTTTATTTCTTTGTATTTTTGGTGCTGGAAAAGCTGTTTTGGCTCAAAAGCCCGCTGCACCGCTGCAAGCCGGTCAACCACATCCTGTTGCTGATTGTGGTGTACTTTAGCTGGCTGTTGTTCCGCTTCACCGATCTGGGAATGTTGGGAACCGTGCTCCAGGGGCTGTTTGGCGCCACCGGCGCCGGATTTACCAGCCCGGCGGTGGGCTTGAACTGGCTGAACAACTGCTTCTTCCTTATTTTCTGTGCCATTGCCTGCACTCCGTTGGGACGGAATCTGCACCGGCTGATTCAATACCGGGGCGCCAAATATCCCGTGGTGGCCAAAGCGCTGGCGGTGTTTGACGTGCTGCTCCCGGCGGGACTTCTGGTGCTTTCCGCCATGGCTTTGGTGGGAGACAGCTACAATCCGTTCCTCTATTTCCAGTTCTAAATATAAACGAGGTAACTTTGGATGAAACATACTGCAAGAAAAAAGAAAGCGGCGCTGCTGCAAAACAAGGTGGACCTGTGGAAACGCATCGTGTTTTTTGTGACTATGATGGTGTTTTTTGTGGTGGGTCTGTTATGGTTTTTCCGGCCGGCAACCTCGGATTTGGAAAAGCGGGAGCTGACGAAATTTCCGGAGTTTACTCCCATCTCTTTTTGGGACGGCAGCTATTTTTCTGAGATGGATACCTGGTACGCCGATACCTATCCCTGGCGGGAAGGGCTGATGACCGCCAACACCTATTTCAGAGGGCTGTACGGCATTCAAACCGAGCAGATGTTTGGGGAGCATCAGGTGGCAGAGGAAATTCCCGATGCCACTTCCAGCAATGTTTCCCGGGCAGAATTGGACACCACGGTGGAACCTGCGCCCCCGGCCACTACTGTGGACGGAGCCATTCAGGCCCCGCCGGAATCCGCCGGCAGCGTTTACCTCTCCGGCGATCGGGCTTACAGCCTGTACTATTTCGGCCAGGAGAATTCGGACCGCTATGCGGCTATTCTCAATGCCTATTACGACGGCATTCGGGCCGCCAGCCCCAGTTCCAATGTATACTCTATTTTGGCCCCCCTGGCTTACGGCATCGACTTTTCCGATGAAGTATTGGACGAGATGAATTGGAGCCACGAGGATCAGGCTATTGACTACCTCTTCTCCCGGATGGACGGGGGGATTGTGAAGGTGGATCCTTTCGACACTCTGCGCAGCCATCAGGACGAATACCTGTATTTCCGCACCGATCACCACTGGACGGCCTTGGGCGCTTACTATACCTATGAGGTGTTCTGCCAGGCCAAGGGCATAACTCCCCACAAGCTGAGCAGCTTCAATACCTTGACCTTCGACAACTTCCTGGGCACCATGTATGCCAGCAGCAATCAGGCTCCGGCTTTGGCCGCCAACCCGGATACTGTGATTGCCTATGAGCCAAACGGCGTAAAAACCCTTACCGCCCATCAGGCCGACGGCACGGTGCTGGAAAATTACCGCATCATTGCCGACGTGTCTACCTGGAACAGCAGCTCGAAATACAACTGCTTTATTGCCGGGGATCAGCCCTACGAAGAGATTCACAATCCCGCCATCACTGACGGCAGTTCTGCGGTAGTGGTGAAGGATTCCTACGGCAATGCCTTTGTTCCCTTTTTGGTGGACCATTATCAGGATGTCTACGTCATTGATTTCCGCTATTACAGCGGAAGCATCAGCCAATTTGTAGCCCAAAATCAGATTGATGACGTTATCTTCCTCAACAACCTCAACGCCACCGGCGCAAAAAGTTTATTGGACTCGCTGCAGCGGTGCTTATAAGTGTAAACGCTCCTTCCTGGGTTTTGGAAGGAGCGTTTTATCGTCTGGTTGTCTGTTTTTGATTGATGTTTGTGATTTGTTTCCCTTTTTATGCCTCACAAGCTTCATAGGCGGCTTTGATGCGGCTGCGTTCCCCTTTGAGAAAGGCATTATCGTAGTCCAGGGAATAATTTCGGTAGTCCCATTCGATTTCGCTGTCTGGAGGATACCACCGTTGGGAATGCTCGCCCCGGTCAATGGCCTGGATGATTTGCAACAGCTCATCAGCCGGAGTGTCTTCCAGAATACCCCGCCCTTTGCCGCTTAAAATTTTCGGATATGCTCGGCCATGGCCTCTGGGCATATCGCTGGCTTCGAGGAATTGGATTTCAAACCTTTGATTGCAACCGAAATCATAGATCATTTCAAGGATATCCAAGGGCTTAAGATTCAGAGAAGA
>CASDQY010000063.1 GCA_949282975.1 uncultured Oscillospiraceae bacterium
GATGAAGGGCCGCACCACGGTTCTCATCGCCCACAATTATTCTGCCACCCAGTTTGCCGACCAGGTGATTGTCATGCGGGGCGGACAGATTGAGGACTGCGGCACTCCTCAGGAGCTGATGGAGCGAAGCGAATATTATCAGACTTTTGCACGGAAAGGCGAAAAAGCGTCCTGACCGGCTTGGAAAACGAGGGCTTTTCTATGAATTCAAAACTCACTTGTTGTTTTAACTATCAAACCCTGACCATTCCGGAGGAGTTGCGCCGGTGGAAGATTCCCTCGGAGGAAATTGAAAAAGAACTGCATTCTTTAGCAGGAGACCACGCTTCCGATCAACCGGTGGAGGATGAGATCCGGGCCGGGGATTCAGTGCGCTGCCAATGTGTCCGCTGCACCGATCCTGACTGGCAGGGAAGAACTGTGTTGCTTTATCCCGGCCGGAAGCTGCCGGGAGCGGAACAAGCCGAAGCTGCCGTACTGGGCAAAAAGGCAGGGGATTGTTTCTCCTGCACTTTGGGCTGTGCAGAGATGGAGCTGAAGGTGCTGGAAGCCCTGCGCCGGGTGGAACCTGAAATCGGCCCGGAGCTGATGTGGATTTTGAACATTCCCGGTGTAGAAACGGTGGAGGACTTTTTCCGCTGGTATCACCAGCAGCACGATCCGGAACGCCGTCAAAAAGCCGCCTTCGGCATTGTGGGATTCTGGATGAAGGAAGCAACTGCCCGCAGTGAATTTTACATCGACCCTCAGGAAGAAAAGGACTGGTGCCTGCTTCGGGGGAAAATCATATTCGACTCATTGCTGGCGGCGGGCAGCGACCCCCGTATCCCCAAAGAGGGCTTTGACATCCTCACTGATGAACAGGCCATCGAAAATCTGGCCAAGGAACAGGAGCCTCGTTTCCGTCCCTTTTTGCTGTACCGTTACCTTTGTGAAAAGGACGGCTACCAGGTTACCCAAGAGGAGTATCTGGAGGCCTTAAAACAGGCTGCCGCCCAGCAGGGGCTGAGTCTGGAAGAAGCGAAGCAGAAGTCGGATCTCTCCCTGTATCAGGAAATGAAATACCAGGAGCACGTTTTCTACGCATTGAGCGGGGAAGCGGAAAAGGAATTGGAGGTGTGATTCATGGCTGTGATAGAAGCAACTCCGGAAAATTTCGATCAGCTAGTGCAAACCGAATATGCCATGGTGGATTTTTACGGCGACCACTGCGGCGCCTGCGTTTTTACCGCTCCCTTTTACCGGCAAGCGGCGGACGAAATGGCGTTTGTCAAGTTCATCAAAGTCAACACCTCCGCCTACCCGGAGCTGGGAAAACGGTTTGATGTGGTGGGGCTGCCTACCTTTCTGTATTTCTGCGATGGAAAAGAATCCTTTCGTTCCACCGGCGGAATGGATTTGAAAAGAATTCGGGAGCAGCTTTCCCACCTGCTTTATCCATCCCATAAAGGAGATGACAAACATGGGCCGAATTCGGCTGAATGAAGACCCGGAAGTGGTCAAAACAGTGCGGGAAGGATTGGCTGCCACCGGCGGCTACTGTCCCTGCCGAGTAGAGCGCACCGAGGAATACAAATGTATCTGCCAGGAATTTCGCAAGCAGATTGCTGACCCGGATTTTGAAGGCTATTGCCACTGCATGCTCTACTACAAAGAAAAATGATAACTTCTCTCTCTTTCTTATTTCTCCTGGTCCCGCCGATTTTGCTGCATTACGCTGCGGTCGGCGGGACCTGCCGCAGAAAAGACAAAAAAGAGATTTGACCCAATGGATCAAATCTCTCCAATGAAATTATTCTGGACAACTTTGCTGGAATCGGGTATTCTAAAAAAGAGGGCTTTTACAAAAAGCGGACGCCTAGATGCTCTAACTTTTCCCGAAGGGCCGGATACCGGTTCCGGCTGATGGGAATGATGGAGCCGTCGGCCAGCACCGCCTCGTAAGTCCGCCCGTATTGGCCGCTTCGCACCTGCGCAATTCGGGCGCAGGGAATGAGATAGGATTTGTGACAGCGGAAAAAACCGTAATCTTCCAAGATCAGTTCTAATTCCTCAATGGTGGCGTACACAAATAAGGTCTGTCCGTTGTTGCAGTTGATCTGGCTTTTTCGCTGGTTGCGGAACACATAGGAAATTTCCTGAGGATCCACCAGAATGTAGTCGTTTTTGGAGCGAATGGCGATTTTGCCGGAGGGGACGTCCTGTTTCCGGCCGCTGAGCCGGACAAAGGTCTTTTCCAGCCGCACCACATCAATGGGTTTGGTTAAAAAGTCCAAGGGCTCATAGTCGTAGCTTTCCGCAGCAAAGTTGGCATAACCGGTCAAAAACACATAGGGGAGGTCCTTGTGGTGCTCATCGATATACCGGGCCAGGGAGAAATTTTTGGTGTCCGGCATGTCAATGTCCAGAAAGGCAACCGCCAGCGGGGTGGAATCCAGGATCTGAATGGCTTGGGCGGCGGTGGAAGCGTATAGGATCTGCTGACGAGGCACAAAGTTTTCCAGCACATCCATGGATGCCTGAGCTGCGGCGGACTGATCGTCCACCAGCAGGATTTTTCCGGAAATCATTTATCCAGCCTCCTTTGCCAATACCAGAGGGATTTTGGCCACAAAATGGATGATGTCTCCCTCCATCCGAAAATACACCAAACCTCCATAGCGGTTGGCAAGAGCCTGAATGGAAGCGATGCCGATGCCTTCGTGGCTGGCTTTTTGGGATTTCCCGTATTGGTACGCTGCCATAGGCTGGGCGCTGGCGGTTTGGTTGGAGACGTGGATCATGCAAAATTCCCCTCGTTTCAAAATGGAAAGATGGATGCCGTAGGATTTGTCTTTTAACTGCCGCGTCTCATCCAATGCGTTTTGCAGCAGATTGCCGATGATTTTATTGGTTTCGTAAACGTTGGTGGCAATTTGGGACAGGTCGTTTTCAATGGAGATTTCCAACTTGATTCCGTCCTGCTGAGCCCGGCTGCGAAACGAAAGAATCAGGGAACTGATTGCCGGATCCGCCAAGGGAAGCAGTTCGTTCATCCCTGTGGAATCTTCGGTCAGGTTTTGCAGGTAGCGTTTACATTCCCCATAGTCTCCCCGGCTGAGCAGACCGCTGAGGGTTTGGACATGGAAGTTGTAGTCGTGGCGCTGGGAGCGGATGGTGCTCATATAGGCGGCCATTTCGCTGCGGTACTGCTGTTCCGAAGAAAGGAGCTGCTGCTCTTTTTGGTGGGAGAGGATCAGGTTGATGAGATACAGCCCGCCGATCTGCCAAAAACAGACCGGAATCAGCATCCATACCGATTGCAGCCCGATCATCCCAGGCAGGGCGCAGGACAGGCCGTAAGCCATAAGCAGCCCGCAAAACTCTTTTTCGTTTTTCGGGAAGACTTTGGCGGAGGTGTCTTCAAACACTTCCAGCCATTGGGTCCCCGGAAACAAGGGGGACATCCAGTGCCATAAAAGGCCGCATCCCCCCAGCACCAGCACCGTCAAAGCCACGCGGAAGGAAGGGGAGATGGCCGTCCAATCCAGCAAAAATCCAGTGGCGGCTTGCAGACATCCCATGCCGGCGCAGGCGATGGAGACTGCGGCGATGCTTTGGAAGGTGGCATGGGCAAGGGAATTCAGGGCAATGGGCAGATAAAAGATCAATACCAGCAGGGAAAGAGCTCCGCTGTATCGGTCTGCCAAAAAGTAAGCGCCGCAGATGCCCACACAGAGATTCAGCGCACCCTGGATGACGGACAACAAAAGACAGCGCCTTTTCGGGGTGCCGATCCAGCGAAGAGCAGTCAGACAGGACAATATGGATGCGGCGCAGAGAAACAGGTGTTCTAACACCAACATAGATATCCCTCCCTGAAGTTTTATCTCTTTATTATACCATTTTATTCTCATTGTTGCAAGAAATAGCAGAAACTGCTTTCAATCTTTGCTTTTCTTTGTTCAAATTTCATTTTAGTTTGGAGGAACGCTTATGAATGCAAACCATCATCTCCACGGCTTTGTGCAAAGGTATGCCCAGCCTTTGCCGGAACTCAAGGCTACCCTGCACCGGATGACCTATGAAAAAAACGGGGCGGACCTGGTCTGGCTGGAGCGGGAAGAGGAAAATAAGACCTTTGCCGTCGCCTTTTGCACCATCCCCCAGGATGACACAGGGGTGTTCCATATCCTGGAGCATTCCGTTCTCTGCGGTTCGGAAAAATATCCGGTGAAGGAGCCTTTTGTGAACCTGATCAAAAGCTCCCTGGAAACCTTCCTCAACGCCTTTACCTTTTCGGACAAAACCATGTACCCCCTTTGCTCTAGAAACGATCAGGACTTTCTCAACCTGATGGACGTGTACCTGGATGCCGTATTCCATCCCCTGAGCGTTACCGATCCTCACGCCTTCCGTCAGGAAGGCTGGCACTATGAGCTGGATTCCCCCCAGGGAGAACTGACCTACAACGGCGTGGTGTACAACGAGATGAAGGGGGTTTACGCTGGCTGGGACGCAGTGCTCCAGCGGCAGATGAACGCCTTGTTGTTCCCGGACAACTGCTACGGTTTTGAATCCGGGGGCTATCCGGAAGCCATCCCCAGCTTGACCTATTCCCAGTATCAGGCCAGCCACAAGCGGTTTTACCACCCCTCCAATGCCCGGATCTTCCTGGACGGCAAGGTAGATCTGGATGCGGTGCTGGCCAAATTGGACAGCTTCCTTTCCGCCTACGACGCCCTGGAAATAGACACGTCCATTCCGCTGCAAGCTCCGGTGCATCCCAAGGAAGCCACGGCGGTGTATGCGATCGGTGCCCAGGAAAGCGATGAAAATAAGGACATTTTGGCTTTGGGCTGGGTGTTTGGCCGGTTCGATGAGCCGGAAAAAGTTTTGGCTGCTTCTGCTCTGGCCCAAGTGCTTTGCGGCTCCAACGAGTCTCCGCTGAAAAAGGCCCTTTTGGAACAGGGGCTGGCGGAGGACGTGCAGCTCCAGGTTCAGGACGGCATTCAGCAGTGCTTTGCTCAGCTGATCGTTCGGAACACCGATGCCGGGAAGAAAGAACAGATCCTTTCCATCATCCGCCAGGTGCTTGAACAGCAGGCCCAGGGAGGGCTGGACCACAGCCGGATTGCCGCAGTGTTGAATAAATTGGAATTTTCCGCCCGTGCTTTGGAGTACGGCCGGATGCCTCAGGGCATTGTGCTGTCCATTAAGAGCCTGGAAAGCTGGCTTTATGGTGGAGATCCGGCGCAAAACCTTCAGTGCGGGGAACAATTTGCCGCACTGCGGGAAAAGCTGGACCAAGGTTGGTTTGAAGAATTTTTGCGCTCCGCCTTTTTGGAAAATCCCCACCAGGCTCAGCTTTGCCTGCTGCCCAGCAAAACTTTGGGAGAGGAAAAGCGGCAGAAAGAAGCCGCCGGATTGGCCGGCATCAAAGCCGGTTGGAGCGAAGAAGAGATCCGGCAGATGATGGATGACTTCCACGCCTTCCGCACCCGTCAGGCTCAGCCGGATACCCCGGAAGGATTGGCCACTCTGCCGGTACTGACCCTTTCAGACATTCCGGTGGAAATTCCCCCATCCAAGCAGAGGGAAGAAAGGGTGGCGGAACAGCGGGTGCTGCACCAGTGCCTGGAGACCGGGGGCATTGTGTACTTGGATCTGTACTTTGCCTTAAAGGATTTGACTTTGGACCAGCTCAGTCAGACAAGCCTGCTGGCATCCCTGCTGGGAGATTTGTCTACTCGCCACCATTCTGCCTTGGAGCTGCGAAATCAGATGGACCGTTATCTGGGCTTTTTCTCTGCCGCAGTCACCGTATTTACCCATCGAGGCACCGGAGAGACTACCCCGTATTTGGTGGTCAGCACCGCCATGCTAGAAAAGTATCAGTGGGAGGCGGCGGCCTTGGTGGAGGAGATTCTCACCGAAACCAGGTTTGATGAAACCCAGCAGTTGAATTTCCTGTTGACCCAGAATCGGATGATGCTGGAACAGCAGATTCAGATGTCCGGCAATGTCTACGCCTCTCAGCGAGCCGCCGGGGCCTTCAGCTCCAAGGGAGCAGTGAAGGAAGCGGTAGGGGGCATCCGGTACCTGAGGTATTTGCAGCAGCAAGACCAGCCGGAGACAGCATCGTCTTCTGAAAAGCTGGCCCAGCTGTTTGAAAAGGTGTTCTCTCGCCGGCGGGTCACTGTGGGGCTCACCGGAAAGTTGGATGAACATTGGCTGGCCGGAATGTTGGAGCAGCTGCCGGATACGCCGGTAGGAAGCTCCGTCCAATATTCCTTGGAGCCCTTGTCCAAGGAAGGATTTGTGATTCCCGCCGGAATCGGCTTTGCCGCCCAGGTGGAAAAGGTAGAACTCCCCAGCTGGGGCAGCGCCCAGGTGGCATCCCAGCTTTTGACCTATGAGTATCTTTGGAACACCGTCCGGGTTCAGGGCGGAGCCTACGGCGTGGGGCTGAGCATAGATTCTTCCGGAGAAGCCCGGTTTTCTTCCTATCGGGATCCCAATGCCAAAGCCACCCTCTCCCGATTCCGGGAAGCCGGGGAAGCCCTGCGTCAGGCAGCTAAGGAAGACCTGACCAATTTCATTATCAGCACCATTGGAAAGAGCCAGCCGGTGCTGACTCCCCATGCCCAGGGAATGTCGGAAGCTGCCGATACCCTTTCCGGCATTACCCACCGAGACCGCCAGCAGCTTCATACCGAGATCCTCACCACTACCCCCCAGCAGCTGGAAGAGCTGGGTCGTCAGCTGGAAGAAGGAGCGGTGCAGGCCGGAATCTGCGTCATCGGAGGGGCGGCGGTGCTGGAAGGCTGCCGGGATGATTTAGACAGTCGGGAGAATTTGCTATGACAGCCCAAACCATTTTAGATCAAAAGGTATATCAGTCCTATCTGGAGGTGCTGAAGCAGGAACTGGCCCCTGCCACGGGATGCACCGAACCCATTGCCATTGCCTACGCCGGTGCCATTGCCCGAAAGACCCTGGGCCGGATGCCGGAACAGGTGGAGTTGACGGTAAGCGGCAACATCATTAAAAATGTAAAAAGCGTGGTGATCCCTCATTCCAACGGCCGGAAAGGGTTGGAAGCGGCGGTGGCGGCGGGGATTTTCTGCGGCAGGCCGGAACTGGAACTGGATGTGCTTTCTCAAACCACTGGGGAGGATTTGGAACAGTTGGACCGGTTTCTGGCCCAACAGCGGGTTACCCTTCGCCAATCGGAGGCGGAGTGCCCCTTTGACATCCAGGTAAAACTATCCGCCGGGGAGGACACCGCTTTTGTGCGGATTATCGGCAGCCACTCCAATGTGGTGCAGGTGCAGAAAAACGGTGTGCCTTTGGTGGATAAGCCCTTTTCCACCAAAGGGGTTTCAGCGGATGAAAACCATAAGCTGCTGAATGTGAAAGACATTGTGACCTTTGCCGACACGGTTAAGCTGGATGATGTCCGGCCGGTTTTGCAGCGCCAGATTGACTATAACATGGCCATTGCTCAGGCGGGGCTGACCCAAAATTACGGGGCAAATATCGGCAAAATCCTTCTTCGCTCCTATGGTAACAGCGTCCATAACCGAGCCAAAGCCTGGGCGGCGGCAGGTTCGGATGCCCGGATGAACGGGTGCGAACTGCCGGTAATCATCAATTCCGGCAGTGGCAACCAGGGAATTACCGCTTCGGTTCCGGTGATTGTTTATGCCAAGGAGTGCGATGTCTCCCAGGAGCAGTTGTACCGGGCGCTGGTGGTGTCCAATCTCACCGCCATTCATCTGAAAACCGGCATCGGCAGCTTGTCTGCTTACTGTGGAGCCACCAGCGCCGGCTGCGGAGCCGGGGCGGGGGTCTGCTACCTTTACGGAGGAAAGTACAAGGAGATTTCCCACACCATTGTCAATGCACTGGCCATCAATTCCGGGATGCTCTGCGATGGGGCCAAGGCCAGCTGTGCCGCAAAAATCGCTTCTGCGGTGGAGGCTGGGCTGCTGGGCATGCAGATGTATCTCCATAACAGCCAGTTTTACGGCGGAGACGGCATTGTGGCCAAAGGGGTGGAAAACACCATCCGCACGGTGAGCACCATCGCCAGAGAGGGCATGCGGGCTACCGACGGAGAGATCATCCGGTTTATGATCGGCAACGCTTCTTTTGCGAAAGACGGGGAAGGGTAAGCAAAATCCCATCAAGACAACAAAAGAAAAAACGGAAAAGCAATGATTTCGCCGGGGGAAAACCCTGGCCGGCATGATTTGCTTCATTCGTTTTGCAGCAGACAGGGAAGGTGCAGGCCTTCCCTGTTCCTTTTGCCGCTATGTCCCAAAATCGCCCCATCCCCCTTGATATACTTACGGCTGCAAGGAGGGAAAAGCGATGCTTTACTACAAAATTATGGTTCTTTTGATCCAACAGGACAAATCGAAAAGCACTCCGTCCAGGGCTCGTTCCCGGGAAGAGGCCATTGCATTGGCCGAACAGATCGCCACCGAAACCAACGCCATCAATCATTTGCAGTCAGGCCGTTATTTGTTTACCTCCACAACCAGCCGGAAAAAATGGGTTCTCGGCGCAGTCAGCCAAGGCAGATTGGAACAAGACTGGGTGGAGGAATATCTACAGGCTTTGGAATTGGAGTATACCGGCGTCACCACCGAAGAAGTTACCTTTCAAGGGTGGAAAACCCTGCTTTTTTCCGCTCAGCGCAATGACTATGTTGAAGATGACAATGAAATTCTGGAGCAGTTCCAACTGCGTTCTATCAGCCGCAGAGATTTTTTGCTTCAGGAGTTTTTGATCCCACAGGACGAGACGGACTCAGCTTTGCGGGAAGGAGCAAAGCGGCTTTTGTCCACTGCTTTGGAGGAAGAGCTGGAACGAATTTTAAAAGATCCGCCGGAAAAAGCGTTTGCCGGTCATCCGGTTCACTATATCCTGGAAACGGACGATCCAAAGGTCAGGCGGAACATGCTTAAAATTTTGCTCAGGGCCCTTTACAGCCGGGGAAGGCTGTGCAGCCGAAGGGTGACGGCCATCCAGATTGATGACGAACAACAAGATCTGATTCGAAGCTGCGTCGGCGGCGCCATGGTGCTGTCTTGGCCTTCGGAAGAAGAGGAAGATGATTTCGTCCGCAGTTCCGTGGACGACATCCAAAAGGCCATGGAATTGATGCGGGAGTACCAAAGTCAGGTGCTGACGGTGCTCTGCCTGCCCAGAACCTGCCGTAAACAGAAGGACACCTTGCTGAAGTTTGTGGATAACTGCGTGTTTGTGGAAATCCGGGAGGACATGGTTTCCGGCCAGCGGGCTAAACGCTATCTGCGCAGTTTAGCCCAGGAAAAGTGCCAGGGCCCGGACCGCTTGCTGTACCGCAAAGTCAACCAATGCCAGAAGGACTTTCTTCCCGCTGAACTCAACCGGATATTTGAGGATTGGCTGAATGTGCGGCTGCGCACCAAGATCTATCCCCAATACGCCGGGCTGCAAAGTGTGGGCCGGCAGTTGGCGGAGCAAAAGCCCCAGGGGAGCGCTTACGAAAAGCTGCACAACATGATCGGGCTGGATGCCGCAAAAGAGGTCATCGACCGGGCGCTGAATTTTTATAAGGCGCAGAAGTTGTGGAAAGCCAAAGGGTTGCAGGGAAATCAACCCGCCATGCACATGGTGTTCACCGGCAATCCCGGCACGGCGAAAACCACGGTAGCCCGCCTCTTTGCCCAGATTTTGAAGGAAAACGGCGTGTTGTCGGAAGGCCGGCTTTACGAAGTGGGCCGGGCAGACCTGGTGGGGAAGTATGTGGGATGGACTGCCCAGATTGTGAAAAACAAATTTAAGCAGGCCAAGGGGAGTGTGCTGTTTATCGACGAGGCCTATGCTTTGCTGGAGGACCGTTCCGGCCTGTACGGGGACGAAGCCATCAACACCATTGTGCAGGAGATGGAAAATCACCGGGAAGACCTGGTGGTGATTTTTGCCGGGTATCCCAAGGAGATGGAAGCGTTTCTGGCCCGGAACCCGGGGCTGCGTTCCCGCATTGCTTTCCACCTGCCCTTTGAAGATTACAGTGCCCGGGAATTGTATCAGATCGCCCGGCTGTTGGCGGAAGAAAAGGGGATGTCCTTTGCCCCGCAGGTGGAGGAAAAGCTAATCCCGATTTTTCAGGATGCGCTGCAAACAGAGGGGTTTGGCAACGGACGGTTTGCCCGGAACCTGGTGGAACAGGCCCAGATGAAACAGGCTGACCGGCTGATGCGCTGCGATTTGGACTGCTTGACCAAAGATGCGGTAACCACTCTGCTGCCGGAGGATTTTGAACCGCCCCAAAAGAAGAAAATCCGGAAACTGCCCATTGGCTTTGCCGTGTAAATTACAGGCGGGAAAGGCAGATTGCACGGAAAGCAGCTGGTAGGGGAGCCAGTCCCTTGTGATGTTATAAAGCAAAAGAAAAACGAATTTAAATCGTCATGTTTACATGGGACATCGTGCGATGATAATTTCGCGGGATTTGCAAGGTGCATATACAATTTTATCGCCTTCACTTAACCGCACTGTTGTGGGCTAATGCCTGCTGAGCATAGAAGGGGATAATAACAAAGTATTTGCTATTCGATGGGCGTTGGACTATAATGAAGCTAACAAAAGGATAAGGTTTCTGGGCGGAATCAATTCAATTCCAATGGTTGACTGGATACCGATGTTTTTTGTTGACCAACTGAACCAGCATTCATGGTAAATAGAGTCGTTTAAGCATTTGCTTTTCATTATGAAGAAGGCCAATCCCAACGAATGGAGGAATTTGCAATGGAAGAAAAATTGGTTTTAACGCAGGAATGGGACAAAACCTTTCCTAAAAGCGAAAAAGTTAACCATCGGAAGGTAACCTTCCACAACCGTTACGGAATCACCCTGGCCGCTGATCTCTATGAGCCTAAAGACGCTCAGGGTAAACTGGCTGCCATTGCTGTCTGCGGTCCTTTTGGCGCTGTGAAGGAACAGGCATCCGGCCTTTACGCTCAAATTATGGCGGAACGGGGATTTTTGACCATCGCCTTTGACCCATCCTTCACCGGAGAAAGTGGCGGACAACCTCGATTTATGGCCTCTCCTGACATCAACACCGAAGACTTTCAGGCAGCGGTGGATTTTCTGTCGGTGCAGGACAATGTGGATCCGGAGAAAATTGGTATCATCGGCATCTGTAGCTGGGGCGGCATGGCTCTGAATACGGCGGCAATCGACACTCGGATCAAAGCCACCGTAGCATCCACCATGTACGATATGGCTCGTGTCGGCGCTAAAGGCTATTTTGATGCCGAGGATAGTGAACAGGCCCGCTACGATAAGAAAGTGGCGTGGAACGCTCAGCGAATTGAAGATTACAAAAACGGCAGCTATGCGTTAGGCGGCGGCGTGGTGGATCCTCTTCCGGAGGACGCCCCCTTTTTTGTGAAAGATTATTACGATTACTATAAGACTCAACGTGGTTACCACCCTCGTTCCTTGAATTCCAACGGTGGTTGGAACACAATCGGATGTATGTCTTTTATAAATCAGCCTATCCTTCAGTACAGCAATGAGATTCGCAGTGCGGTTTTAGTAATCCACGGAGACAAAGCCCATTCCTGCTATTTCAGTAAGGATGCCTTTGCCAACATGGTAAAGGATAACCCCTATAAAGAGAATAAGGAACTGATGCTCATTCCGGGAGCGGTGCACACCGACCTCTATGACCGGACCGATATCATTCCTTTTGATAAGATGGTAGAATTTTTTCACCACGCAATGCAGTAAGCGAATAGTTCCTTAACATGGCAAGCGTTTCTGGGAGTGAACTCTTTTGGAAACGCTTGCTTTGTTTGATTGTGGGGGTAAATTGGAAGGTTGTATGGGATAAGGGGTTTGCATTTTCTCTAAAAAAATGATATACTTGTGTCTGTAATTTAGAGAAAAACACAGAAACGGTTTCTGTGATTCAAGAAAGGAACGGTATGATTTCATGAAGCGTGCAAGCGGTATCCTGATGCACATCACCAGTCTGCCGGGGAAGTACGGGATCGGCACCATGGGGCAGTCCGCCTATGATTTTGTGGACTTTCTGGAAAAGTCCGGCCAGCGGTACTGGCAGATTCTTCCCATCGGCCCCACCAGCTACGGCAACAGCCCCTATTCCTCCTATTCCACCTTTGCGGGAAATCCCTATCTTATTGATTTGGACCTTCTGGTGGAGGAAGGTCTGTTGACCCAGGCGGAGTGTGAAGCCCATCTCTGGGGGGAGGACCCCTGCAAGGTGGATTTCGACGCCATGTACACCGAAAAACTGCCTTTGCTGAAAAAAGCCTTCCTCCGGGACAAGCCGGGCAAGGCCTACGAGAAATTCCTGTCGGAAAACAAGGACTGGGCAGAGGATTACGCCTTGTTTATGGCCATTAAGCAGGACCAGGAGATGGTGCAGTGGTATGACTGGGAGGACGACCTCCGCCTTCGGGAACCCAAAGCCATGGAAAAGGCCAAGGAGGAGCTGAAAGAGGAAATCGACTTTCAGCTTTGGATGCAGTACATTTTCTTTGCCCAGTTTGCCAAGCTGAAAAAGTACGCCAACCAGCACGGTATCAAGCTGTTTGGAGACATCCCTATTTATGTGGCGGGGGACAGTGCCGACACCTGGAGCCACCCGGAGCTGTTCTGCTTTGACGAGGACGGCCGTCCCAGCCTGGTGGCGGGAGTACCCCCGGACTACTTCTCCGAAACCGGCCAGCTGTGGGGCAACCCCTGCTACCGTTGGGAGGAGCACAAGAAAACCGGGTATGCCTGGTGGAACGAGCGGATCCGCCGTGCCTTTTTGACCTACGACGTGATGCGCATCGACCACTTCCGGGGCTTTGACGAATACTGGGCGGTTCCGGCGGAAGAAGAAACTGCCATCAACGGGGAGTGGAAGAAGGGCCCCGGCATCCAGTTCTTCCGCCAGCTTCACAAAAAGTTGGGGGATTTGGAAATCATTGCCGAGGATTTAGGGGTGATGACCCCTGGGGTGGAAAAACTGCTGGCGGATTCCGGCTATCCGGGCATGAAGGTGCTGGAGTTTGCCTTTGATGGTTCCGACAACGCCTTTTTGCCCCATAACCACATCCAAAACTGCGTGGTGTACACCGGCACCCACGACAACGACACCTTAATCGGCTGGCTGAACAGCGCCCCGAAAAAAGAGGTGGAGTATGCCCGGCGGTATTTGAACCTGAGTCGGGAGGAAAGCTATTCCTGGGGCTTTATCCGGGCGGCCTTCCAAAGCGTGGCGGATCTGTGCATCATTCCTATGCAGGACTACCTACTGCTGGACACCGACTGCCGGATGAACACCCCCAGCACCGTGGGCAATAACTGGGAGTGGCGGATGGAAGAAGGGGCTGCCGACGAAATTTTAAGCGAGGACATTCGGGAGATGGTGGAACTGTACCACCGTTGGGGCTGAACCGGTTTTTTCTCCAAGTAAAGAATTAGAAAATGAAAAACAGCGGGAAATTCTCAAAAGGGAATCCCGCTGTTTTTGTATCCCGGTTAATCCAGGGTGTAGGTCATCACATAGTCATCCATCACAAAGCCGCCGCCGATGTCGGTTTTTACGGCGTCGGTTTGGACGAAGCCCCAGTGACGGTACACCTCCAGGGAATGTGTGTTGCCCTTGTTGCAGGTCAGGCGGATAAACCGGTATCCTTTCTTTCGGCACAGGGCGGTCAGTTCCCGGAAGGCCTTTGTGGCATAACCCTTTCCCCGATACTCCTTTTTCAGGTAGAGCTTGCTTAAAAATAAGCCGTCCGCCTCTGGGCAGACCCCGGTGTAGCCCAGTGCTTCTTCGCCCCGGCGAATCTGGTAGTAGGTGTAGCCCTGGCTGCGAATCTGCTCCTCCATGGCGGGCAGGGACTGGAACTTGTCCACCATATATTCCACCTGCTCCGGGGAAATGATGCCGGGGAAGTATTCCCGCCAAATCTCACCGGCCAACCGGGCAGTGTCCGCCAGCAGGGCGGGGGTGTCGGCAGGGACTAAAGAAACGGAGTGCATAAACATCCTTCTTTCTGTGTAACATAAAAAGTAAGCCTTTTCTTTAGTATAGCACAGATGGAAGGTTTTGTATATCCGTCCTTACCCCAACGCCTTTTTGCTTTTAAGCAGTTTGGCGGGCTCTCCGTGGAGACGTTTGCGCATGATTTTGCACAGCCCACTCACCGGCAGGCAGAGCAGTCCCCACAGCACCGAATACACCAGGCAGATCTGCCCCATAAAGTGAAATTTAAAGCAGGAGTAGTCCCACACGTTCCAATTCTGCCAGCAGTTGACCACCAGTCCTGCCACAAATTCCACAGCGGTGATTACCCCGCTGCCCAGTACACATTTCATCCCCAGGGACAGTTTGGTGAACTTCCCATACAGATTGTACAGCAGTAGCAGGCAGGTGCCTCCCGCTAAGGCCATGCTCCAGTGGGTGGATTGCCGCCAGATCAGTTCGATCACCGGGTATCCGGCGGCTCCAGTGGCAAAGACGGTGAGCTGTTCTTTGAGTTTTTGCATTCAAATTCCTCCCTCGCTTTCCTAGTATGCCCGAAAAAAGGGAGAAAGTATTGTCAGTTTTCGGAAGACCATGCTATAATAAGAGCATCCACAGTGCCGGTGGGTTTCCTGTCCTGTTTGACCGGCCAAACGCAAGAAAGATGAACGGGACGCCATGGCAGAAAGAGGAGGCGGCGGAATTTGCCGAGATTTTTTACCAATCAAATTGAAGGGGACCAGGTTCGGATCACCGGAGCGGATGCGGTGCACATCGGGCGCTCTTTGCGGATGAAGCCGGGGGAAGAGCTTACCGTCAGCGATTACGGCGGCACCGACCACCGCTG
>CASDQY010000064.1 GCA_949282975.1 uncultured Oscillospiraceae bacterium
GGATTTCGCCCAGTGGGGCACATTGTTTGAAGCCTGGGCGGAGGATGAAATCGGCCAGCAGTTGGAGGTAGAGCGGCACAACTTCTATCGCTGGGAGCGGGAAGAGCTGCTGTTTGTGGACGATCCCATTGATGTAGAGGCATTGCGCAAGGAATTGGAAACCACCGGCATCCCCGAAGATTTTTGATTTCGGCCGGCAGATATCAATACCACTGACAAAATCAGAACAACCCGTCCGATGCCTTTGTGGGCAAGACCGGACGGGTTGTTTGTTGGGAGGAAGAAGGAAATTATTTCGGGTTTACAATATTGCGCCAATCCAAATCGCCTCGTTCCAGGCCGTGGATCAGCACTTCGGCGGTGGCGATGTTGGTGGCGAGGGGAATGTTGTGTACGTCGCATTCGTGGAGCAGGTTGTTTTCGGTGATCTCATTGGTTTTGGTGGTCAGGGGATCCCGGAACAAAAGAACCATGTCGATTTCATTGTAAGCAATGCGGGAAACGATCTGCTGGGCGCCGCCCTGAGCGCCGCTCATAAATTTTTGAATTTCCAGTCCGGTGGCTTCCTGCACAAATTTCCCGGTGGTGCCGGTGGCGCAGAGGTGGTGACGGCTTAGAATGCCACAGTAAGCAATGCAGAACTGTACCATCAGTTCCTTTTTGGCATCATGGGCAATCAGCGCAATGTTCATTCGAGCGTCCTCCTTTTGTGTCTCATTTCAATTCTGTCAGACGGATTAAATGTGCCGGATGGAAAGGGGAACCCGTTCACCGTTCAGCCGTCTGGCGATGCAGCAAAGCGCCTGCCAGGCAGCTCCTTTTTCGTCGGGGGACAAACCCTGTTCCAGAGCCAGGCGAAATGCCGTTTCTTCTATGATAACGCCCTTCAGGGGGGCGCCGACCCCATCCATTACGTCGTCCAGGTCCCGAATACTGCTTTTTCGGATCCCGGCTTTGCTCACCCGGTTGATCAGAAGTCCGTACCGGTGAAAATCATGCTGTTCCAGCAGATACGCCACTTTTCCGCCGGCCCGGATGCTGACCGGATCGGGGGTGGCCACAATTAAGGCTAAATCCGTTACCGGCAGCAGATTCATTACGCCGAAGCCAAGGCCTGCCGGTGTGTCGATGATGATATGGTCATAGCGTTTGGATAGGCGGCCAACCAGCTGCTGCAAATCCGGGGTGGAGATGTCCTCCCCCGTGGTTCCCGGCGCCGCCAGATAGTCCGGCCGGCCTTCTTCGCCGGGCAGGATGGCTTTTTCGGGGTAGCACCGTCCTGCCAGTACGTCCCCTAAATCGTATACCACCCGGTCGGTAAGGCCCAGCATTACGTCGATGCCCCTCAGGCCAACGTCCAGCTCCAAAAGCAGGACTTTTTTGCCCAAGCTTACCATGGCACGAGACAGCCCGGCGCAGAGGCTGGATTTTCCTACCCCGCCTTTGCCGGAGGTTATGGTTATGATTTTTGGCATAGTTGTTCCTTTCGAGACAACCCGGCTCCCTGGGTGGAGCCGGGTTGCTTTGTTTTGCTGTCACACCATCGCTATCTTTATCATAACAAGAACTTGCCATTTTGTCAAAACATTTTTGTAAAATCTTTTCAGATTTGGATCATTGTGACAAAACATCATTCAATTCTTGTGGATAGTGCGTAGCGGTTTCTAATTCTGCTTGTGCCTGCGCCTGGTTGTAGGCGTCGATGATCTGGCGGATCAGCCGGTTGGCGTTGGTGCCGTCTTCCAGCATCACGGCGATGGAGATATTGGGCCCGCCTTCGGTGAAAGCAATGGCGCAGTTGTTGGTCCGCACACCGCCGCTGTCCACCTGGGGCGTACCGGTTTTGACGCAGACATTGTAGCCCAGTTCGCTGGAGCTGAGGCCGATGTTGGTACGGGTGGCGGCGGCAATCATGCCGTCCCGCACCGCTTCATAGGTGGAATCCTGCATATCGAATTCACTGATGACCTCCGATTGGGTTTCTTCCATCACCTGGCCGTCATAGGTTTCGATGGATTTTACCACGTGGGAGGCGTACCGGGTGCCGTGGTTGGCGATGGTGGATGCCTGCAAGCACATCTGCAGCGGCGTTACATAGGTGTCCATCTGGCCGATGGCGGCCTGAACCACATTCCCTTCGTACCAGGTACCGCCGGCAGCTTCGGTGTTTTCCGGGCTGGTTAAGGTGCTCAGCCGGCCGTTGGTCAGTTCCAACCCATTGGGATTGTCGGAGCCGGAAGCGCTTTCGTAGGTGCCCAGACCCATATAGGTGGCATATTGGTCGATGGTGTCAATGCCCATTCGCCGCCCTAACTCATAAAAGAAGATGTTGCAGGACACTTCCAGCGCACTGATGACATTGATGGAGCCGTGATAACCCAGACAGGTGGGGGCAAAGCTGCTGCCCTGGTTGAGATAATACTGGTACACCCGGGTACAGGTAATGGTGGAATATCGGTTGATCTGCCCGGTTTCCAATCCGGCGGTTGCCACCACCGTTTTAAAGGTGGAGCCGGGACGGTAGGTCCAGGAAAAGCACCGGTCCAGCATCGGCCGTTCCGGGTGCAGCTCCTCGTTGTTCAGCTCGTCCCACATTTCGCTGTAGGTGTTCAGATCATAGCTGGGATAGTTTACAGCTGCCAAAATTTCGCCGGTGGCATTGTCGATCACCACCGCTGCACCGGCCCTTGGCGTATATCCGGCGGCCGAGACCGGGGAGTTGGCGATGTGTTCCGCCAGCAGGTTGCTCACCAATTCCTGGAAGTAGACGTCAATGGTGAGGCGGACGGTGTGGCCGGTTTCCGCTTCGTCTACCACTTCGCTGGCTACGATGTCCCCTTCACTGTTCTGTGAAACCACCACGGTGCCTTTTTGCCCCCGAAGTTCCTCTTCGTAGACCGATTCGATGCCGGCTTTGCCGATATAGTCGTTCATGGCATAGTTGTAATTCGGGTCGTTCCGCAGTGCCTCATACTCTTCGGCGTATATGGGGCCGATATAGCCGATGATGGAGCTGGCCAGGGTGTTGTTGGTATAGGTGCGTTCCTGCTCCTGGGCAATTTCCACGCCGGGAAAGGTGCTGCTCAGTTCGCTGACCTGCACCACCATATCAATGGAGATGTCGCTGGCAAAGGTATATTGGTTTACCAGGCTGAATTCCTGCGCCTGCATATTATACCGCACCAGGGCGATGTCAAACGCATCCTGATCGGAATAATAGGCATAATCCTCGCTGCCCTGCATAGCGGCCACACAGTCGGCGGCGGAAGCATCGTCCGGCAATCCAAGATCTTCCTTCATCTGGGCGATCTCTTCCGCATCGGCGGTGTCGGAAAACCAGAAGTTGTTGTTTTCGTCGTGTTCAATGCCGTAGTTGATGTTATAATCCCGGAGCATTTTGTCCACACAGTTTTCCGCTGTGGCATAGACGTTTAACTCCAGCACAGAGGTCATGGTTTCAATGGCGGCTTCGCTGTCTTCCGAGGTTTCCAGGAAGGAATAGGTGCCGTCGGCGTTCCGGGTGATGGGGGCCGGCTGATCCCAGGCCACATTGTTTTTCCGGAAGAGGGAGATCAGATTGAAAATGGATTGATTGAGATGGTCCTGGTCAATGTAGCCGTAGTTAAACACTACATTATAGGCGGAAGCGCTGGTGGCCAGCTTTCTGCCGTACCGGTCCACAATATCGCCCCGGGCCGCCTGCACCGTCAGGGTGGTGGAGGTATTCTCTCGGGCGGTGGCCAGCAAATCCTCCCCCCGGACAATCTGGAAGTATACCAGCCGCACGGCAATCAGCGCAAATACCAGGGCCATGGCGGTAGCCAAAGCGATAATCCGAATCCGGGGATTGTAGTGTCCTGTATTGAATTTTATCTTCATATCGATTCCTTTCCGCAAACAAAAGGGGGTGAATGGGAATCACGTTCCATGATACGATCCTTTTTTCAGCTTCGCAGGGATTCGTTGAATTTCGAAGAAATCAGACGCACCAGAAAATAGATGGGAATGCCGGCCAGCATCGTCAGCCCCATCTGCGGCAGCAGATAGTTGATCCAAACCCGGCTCATGCCGGGGGTGCCCCACAAGGCGTAGCAGAACAAAAAGTACAGCCCGGCCTGAATGGCCAGCACCGAAAAGTTATAAAACAAACTGCTGGGCAGCGTAGTGGGCATAAGGTACATAATCAAAAGGCTTACCGCTACGCAGCAGCACATCATCACTAAGGCGTTGAAGCCAAAAAGGGTATCCTGCTGCATATCCCACAGCAATCCCGCAAGAATCCCAAACACTGCTCCGCCGATCTCGTGCTCAAACATGGCGATAGAGATCACCAAGGGAATGGTGAGCAGCGGCTGGGCATCCAAAAAGCGGAAAAAGCCGGGGGCCGTCTGTAAGCCGTAGAATACAAACAGCAAAAGGGCATACAGCGCCCATTTCAGCACGGACCGGCGCTTGGCCTTGGAGCTTCCTTTGGAAAAATCCATGAATGTATCTCCTTTTCGGCGTTATCCTTGATCCTGACCGGCAAAGGAGGTGATGACGAACACCTGGGTCAGTTCTTCGATGTCGTTGTAGGGCTCGATGGTGGCGTAATAGGTTGGGCTGTTGCGCTCCAACTGTACATCCACCACCCGGCCGATGGCCAGGCCGGAGGGCAAAATACCCCCGGAGCCGCTGGTGACAATGGTATCGCCGATGTTGATTTCACTTTCCAGATACTGCATCCGGCAAAGGCCGTCCTCCGCCAGGGTCAGATCCCCGGTAACCACCCCGATCCGGCCGCTGTTCAGCTCCCGGGCACCCACGTCGATGGCGGTGCTGTAAAGGGTTTTCACGGTGGCGGTGGTGGAGCTCACCTTGGAAACAACTCCCACCAGGCCGGCATCGGTAATGATGGCGTCGTTCACCGCTACGCCGTGGTTTTCCCCCTTGTTGATGGTAAAGGTGGTATTCTGGTCCCAGCCGATGATGCTGGCATTGACAAAGGTATAGTCCTCATGTTCCTCGGCAATGCCCAGCATGGTGCGCAGGGATTCGTTTTCCTGTTCCAGTTCGGTATTGTCGATCATCTGGTTGCGCAGTTCGTTCACTTCCTGCTGAAGGGCGTCCCGCTCGGCAATGGTTTCGTCTACGCTGAGGTACTTATCCAAAAAGCCGTTGGTGGCGCCGGTGGCGGCGCTGGAGATCTGCTGGAAGGGCCAGGTAATATAGCTGAGCAGTTTTTCCGGAATGCTGGCAACGCCGTCGCTGGAGGCGCTGTAGAGCATAATGCCGAACAGCACCGCAATGACGGTAATGAGGATTTTAAAGCGCTTGCTGCGAAAGAAATTTTCCATAAGACCTCCTTACCCCGGGAGAATCCCCGGAAAAAACAAAATACAACCGCTCGTTCCCACGAAGGACGAAGATTGTATTTTGTACGGTGGTATAAAATTGTGCATTCGGTCCCACCGAAGGATCAGTCGTCGTCGGTGAGCACGTCTCCCAGCTTGTCGAAGTGGTCCAGCACGCTGCCGGCGCCCTTGGCCACACAGTCCAGGGGATCCTCCGCAATGTTCACCGGCATACCGGTTTCCTCGTTGATGAGTTTGTCCAAGCCCCGCAGCAAAGCGCCGCCGCCGGTGAGGGTCACGCCCTGGTCGATGACGTCCGCCGCCAGTTCCGGAGGGGTCTTTTCAAAGGTGACCCGGATGGCGTCCAGCACCCGGCTTACCGGTTCTGCCAAAGCTTCCCGGATTTCGTCGGAGGCAATGGTGATGTTTTGCGGCAGGCCGTTTAACAGGTTTCTGCCCTTGACATCCATGGTAACTTCCTCTTCCAGAGGATAGGCAGAGCCGATCTGGATCTTGATGTTTTCGGCTGTGCGTTCGCCGATGAGGAGGTTATATTTCTTTTTGATATAGTCGATGATGGAGGCATCGAATTCGTCGCCACCCACCCGGACGCTTTTGGCGGTGACGATGCCGCCTAAGCTGATGACGGCCACTTCGGAGGTGCCGCCGCCGATGTCCACCACCATGCTGCCGGTGGGTTCGGCCACGGGAAGGCCTGCGCCGATGGCTGCTGCCATGGGTTCTTCGATGATGCTGACTCTTTTGGCGCCGGCTTTGGCTGCGCCGTCCCGGACAGCCCGGCGTTCCACCTCGGTCACGCCGGAAGGAATGCAGATCACCACATTGGGCCGGCTGAACATGCTTTTATTCACCGCACGGCGGATGAATTCCTGAAGCATGCTGACGGTGATGTCAAAATCGGCAATCACGCCGTCCTTCAAGGGACGAACCGCCACGATGGAACCGGGGGTACGGCCGATCACATCCTTGGCCTCCTGGCCCACGCATTTGACGGTGTCGGTGCGGGTATCCACCGCCACCACGCTGGGTTCCCGGATGATGATGCCTTTTCCCTTCATGTATACTAATGTATTTGCAGTACCCAAATCAATGCCAATATCTTTGGAAAACATACTCTGATACTCCTTTTTCACGGCAGGTTTTTGCCTTTAGGCGCACCTGTCCCAGATGGGTTCATTATAACGCAAGATAACAGCTTCTACAATAGGTTTTACGAGAATTTCATC
>CASDQY010000065.1 GCA_949282975.1 uncultured Oscillospiraceae bacterium
CCCGGCAGACGGTTGTTTCTGCCGGGGTTTTGTGTTTTGCAGGCTGAAAACACAGCCTTAAAATTCTTTTACATTCATGGAATCCGCTTTGTTTTCCGGTTTGTTTTCTATGATTCGGTATACCTTTTCCGACCAATCCCAAATATCCTTGCAGTTGTTTTCAACGTAGATGACCATGCCCTTCAAATCCCTGGGGATGGAGGGGTTGAGCTGTTCTTTGCATTCCGTGGGAATTATAATCTGCTCCACCCAGTCCCGAAGGACAATCTCATCCTTCACCTTCATGGGCAGCACCCCGTCGCAGACTGCGTTTGGATGTTTGATTAACCGGTCGTACTTGAAGTAAAACCGGACCCCGGGATGAAAGTGAAGGCTTAAATCTTCCTGGTTTGGGAAGCGCCCTAACCGGCGTTCCGTCACCAGCCGGTCTCCTCCCTGGCAGTTTCCCCAGGTAAACATGATATACTCAAAATAGTCGGCAGGGTCTTTTGCGGCATTCCGCTGTTCCTTCATCAGTTCTTCCGCCGGCACATTTCGCGCTTTTACCGCCGACAGCAGTTTCCCGCATTCCAAAATCTTTCCTGCATTTTGAGGGGAGGTGGTGTGGCACACATAATCGGTGACACACCCTTTCCGAACCGGGCAGGCGGTGCATTCGGTGAGCAGTTTAGGGCGGGGTGCGTTTCGGTATGCGTCTTTGCGGGCGAGCCCTGCCCGGATCTGCTCCAGGACTTGGGCGTTATCGCATTGGATGGGGCATTCCCTGCCGTACTTTTTTTCATAATCCATAAATTCGATTATCGTTCGCATTTCCCAGTCTGAGACATTTGGATACTGGGAAAGTTTTTTATAAAATACTCCGTCCCACACCTCGGTGCAGTCAAAATTGCCGATTTTTATTACCATGGTATCACCTTGCACTTCCGGTAAACGGATGCACCTGCGGCCGCTGTGCCAAAAGCAGCCTGTACTCCGCTTTTTCTCATCTTATCCCAGAACCCGCTTCCAGATGTCCTCCGAGGACAGTTCCGGTTGGTTGGCCGCCAGCAGCAGCCCGCAGTAGGCCACCTCCGGGGTGAGCCGGTGGGAGAGGAATTTCCCGCCCCCGGCACTCAGTTCATAGGCGGTGACATACCGGGCTTCTTTGCGAAGCTTGCTTCCCAGCAGATAGCAGGGGATCCCCATCTGGTCCATCCGATGCAAAAAGGCGGCGGCGCCTTCCTCCCCTTCCACCGGGGCGGTGCCGGAATGGTACAGCCTTAACAGCACCGCCGCTGTTTCCGGCCGGGGGTACACCTGGCGCAGATCCATGCCGGGATAACAGGTCAGTTGCAGCACCTTTCGATTCAGCACCGGCAAAATGGGGCAGAGGGGCGTATTCCATCGCCGGGGCAGCCGGGTAAGGTGCGGGGTTACTCCCTTTGCCTCCCCCAAAGGGACCGGATTTTGGCAGCCGAACCGATCCAATGCACAGTCCGCCTGCAAAATTTCTTCCCAGCCGAATACCGTGACTGCATCCTCCCCCGGATTGCGGTAGGTAACAAATACGCCCGGGGTGCCGCTGCGGATCAGCTCCACGGCCGCCCGGAAATTCGGCCAGCCGTTGGACTGGGGATGCTCCAACGGCTTGTCGGCGGCGGTGAGCACCACCGGAAGGGTCAAATGGCTCAGCAGAAGCCCCGCCATGGCGGCGGTGTAGGAGAGGGTGTCGGAACCATGGGTGATCAGCACCCCGTCAAATCCGGACAGGTTTTCTTCCAGAAGCGGCTCCAGCAGCGCCTCCCACCGTCGGGGGCCCAGGTTTTCGCTTAAAATCTGGTAAGGGGTGCGCAGGGTGAACTCCACGGTGGGGTCCACCTCTTCCCGGTAGCGGTGGCAGAGGGGCAGAGGCTTTTGCGACAGCCGGATTCCTTCTGTGCTGGATTGGCTGGCGATGGTTCCGCCGGTGGCCAGCATTAAGATGTGCATAAGTTCCCTCCTTGAGAACGGGAATTATTCGGAATAGACGGCGAGAATTTCCCCGAAATAGCAGTGATGATAGTCTTTTTGGGGATACCATTTGGCGTCCAGTTCTTTGGCGTCGCCGATAAAATGGGTGGGATCAATGTGGTAGTGGTAGAGTTTTTTGCAAACCAGCACCAGTTTGGCCTGTTCAAAGGTGGTGGAACCTTCCACCGCCATGGGCTTTAAGCCGGTAGCCGCCGCTTTGTCGATTTCCCGGCCGGATTTGCTGCCGCAAAGCTGCAGCGCCGGGCGCATTTCTTCCCGGAAAAAGCTGATGGTGTAAAGGTCGTTCTTTTCCATAAATTCATGGGTATACCGCTGGGGGCGGATGAAGGTGTTCACCACCGGTTTGCCCCAGAAAATGCCCATGGTGCCCCAGCTTGCAGTCATGGTGTTGTAGTGATCCGGGGTGCCGGAAGTGACTAAGTACCAATCTTTGCCGATGGCGTCAAAGGGATTGAACTTTAAATCTGAGATGGAAATGGGATGCAGCATCATAATTCCTCCTAATCATATTTATGCGTTCCGTACGCCGGAATGCTTGCCTGCAGCAACCATTATAGCACACTTTCCCCTTTTTGCGGCGGCGGGTTTTGGTGGAAGGCCGTTGGGCAATTTTACCAAATGGAGCCGGTGATATTTGTCTATCCAACCGAGAAATGTTCTATCTTATTGCTTTTTTCGGTTTGTTCCGTAGAATAGAGGTAATTATGTTTGCTGCCTGAAAAAGCGGGCGGCGCCCGGGAAAACGGGAATCAGGAGGTACGACAGCATGGAAAAGCGATTTCGTTCTCAAGACCTTTCTTTTATGTGCAAGACTTATGGGGCAGCGGCCGTTTACCTGCTGCTGTTTGGCTGGCTGGTGTCGGTGTGGGAGGAGTCCCTGGCGGTACAGCTTTCCGGCAAAGAAGCACAAAGCCCCGGGATGTGGATGACCTGGACGGTTTTGGCGGGGGAATTGTTGCTGCATCTGGCGCTGGTTGTGGGCCTGTTGATCTGGAAACGCCATGAGAAAGAACGGCTTTCTTTGGAAGAAACGGAAGAATTTCGCCGGCTGACCCGGCTGGTGCTGATCTGTAATCTGGCTGTGATTCCGGCATTGACGCTGATCACCTGGAACGCCCAGGGGGCGCTTCTGCTGCGGCTGCTGCCGCCCTTTTTCTGTGGGGTTGCTCTGGCGGGAAGGGCGAACAGCCGAAAACAGCAGGGAGCGGCCTGGGGGCTTTTGGTGCTGTCGCTGCTGCTGGCGGCGGTGTTCCCCGGAATACAGTATGTTTTGGAATCCTTCTGTATGACGACGTTTCCCCCTTCGGCGGCGCTGGCGGCGGGTTGGTGCAGCATGGTGGCATATCGGCTGATGCCGGCGGTGGGGTACGGGCTGTGCGCCCTGTTTTCCTACCGGCAGCAATCCGGGGCCGGAAGAGGAAAAGAATCCGCAGTGCGTTTTTGAACGATAAGCCTTTTAGGAAAGAAAAGAGGGCCTGGCGTTTTGCCAAGCCCTCTTGCGGTTTCTTTTAGGCATTTGTGGGAAGCAGATTTTCCTGATCCTTTTGCAGGATTTGGTTCAGCACCCAGTTGCCCTGTTCATTGCGGATAAACTGCCAATATTCCCCGAATTTTTCCGGCTTGGTGTTGCCCCGGACCACCATCTGGGTTTCGGTGTTTAAAATATAGTCCACCATAGAGCCGGTGATGTAAAACCAGATATAATCCAAAGAATCGTCCTCATTGTCGTTTGCCGCTACCGGAGTGGCCTCCAGCAGCCGGATCTCGCCCAGGATATTTTGTTCCTGGCGGCAGCTCATCCAATAGAGCTTTGCCTGGAAATTTTCGAACAGGGCGGGGGACATCACCTCTTTGGCGGGCGTCATGTCCAGATTGTTCCAGGCGTTTTGGATCAGGAAATACGCCCGGCGCACCTGGGCTTGGAGCTCTTCATAATTCCAGCCGGAATCGTTGCGTTCCAGCCGGCGGATCAGTTTGCGGGCGTTGCGGTATCGCCCAAACAGCCGCAGGCGAAACAGAATGGCGGTTCCGAAGGTGATCAGCACAAAGGCCGCTCCTCCGATCAGCCAGCTGAAAGGATTCCGGCTGCGCTGCCTGGAGGGATAGTAACCGCCGGTGTCGCCGCTGTAACCCCCGGTTCCGGCGCTGCCGCCTCCCCCGCCGCCGCTTCCGCCGCCACCTTCGCCGCCCCCGGCCCGCACCGGCTGCAGCTGTGAAACCATTGGAAAGCCGTCGGGCTCCGTTTGATCACGGGCCGCCGAAACGGAGAAGCCGGAACAGCAAAGCAATGAAATCAGGCTCAGGCAAACTGCGATTGCTTTTAGGAGTTTCATGCGATCACCTCGTTTTTTAATATAACATATTGGGGAAGAAAAGTAAATCGTTTTCTGAAAACCAGGAAAAACCGGCACCGTTTTTGAGAAACATATCCGGGCTTTTTATCCATGGATTTCATGAATATAAACTGTATATATTCATGAAAATTCGGCAAATATTCAAAAATTACCGTTGGCAAAAAGAATATTTTCAAAAAAATCTGGTTGAGAATCCCAGTAATTTTCGGCGAATAAGGAAAAATATCAAAAAGATTGCATAAAATTTCAAAATTGCTTGCATTTTCATTGAGAAGGTGTATAATAAGGTCGTCTGAGAAAACCGCCTGCGGTGTTGTCCCAAAGCAGCGGCTGCGGGGCGGCAGGCAGCATGATAATACAAAGATTCAACGAATCGGGAGGAAAACGATTATGGCAAAATATAACAAGGTAGTGCTGGCTTACTCCGGCGGATTGGATACATCCATTATCATTCCCTGGCTGAAGGAAACCTACGGCTGCGAAGTGATCTGCGTGGCGGGCAACGTGGGCCAGGACGCAGAGCTGGAAGGATTGGAAGAACGGGCGAAAAAGACCGGCGCCTCCAAGCTGTATATTGAGGACATTCAGGACGAATTCGTCAATGACTTTGTGTTCCCCACCCTGAAAGCCGGCGCCAAATACGAAGATTACCTGCTGGGCACCTCTTTTGCCCGTCCTCCCATTGCCAAGCGGCTGGTGGAGATTGCCAAAAAGGAAGGGGCAGACGCCATCTGCCACGGCTGCACCGGCAAGGGCAACGACCAGGTGCGGTTCGAACTGACCATCAAGGCCCTGGCTCCGGATATGCCCATCATTGCGCCCTGGCGGATCTGGGATATCAAGTCCCGGGATCAGGAAATTGATTATGCCGAAGCCCACAATGTTCCCATTAAGATCAATCGGGAAACCAACTATTCCAAAGACATGAACCTGTGGCATCTCAGCCACGAAGGCCTGGATCTGGAAGATCCCGCCAACGAGCCCCAGTACAACAAGCCGGGCTTTTTGGAGCTGGGCGTTTCCCCGGAGCAGGCCCCCGATGAACCCACCTACATCACCCTGCACTTCGAAAAGGGCATTCCCACCGCTCTCAACGGGGAGGAGATGGACGGCGTCACCCTGATCAAGACGCTGAACAAGATCGGCGGGGCCAACGGCATCGGCCTGTTGGATATCGTGGAAAACCGGCTGGTGGGCATGAAGAGCCGCGGCGTGTATGAAACCCCCGGCGGCACCATCCTGTACAAGGCCCATGAGGTGCTGGAAACCATCTGCCTGGACAAGGCTACCCAACATTACAAGTACCTGGTGGCCCAGAAGTTCGGCGAACTGGTGTATGACGGCCAGTGGTACACTCCCCTGCGGGAAGCCCTCTCCGCCTTCGTGGACAAGACCCAGGAAACTGTCACCGGCGATGTGAAGCTGAAGCTGTACAAGGGCAATATGATCAATGCCGGGGTGACCAGCCCCTACACCCTCTACAGCGAGGACTTTGCTTCCTTCGGCGAGGACGACGTGTACAACCAGAAGGACAGCGAAGGGTTCATCAACCTCTTCGGCCTGCCCATCAAGGTGAAGGCGCTGTTGGACCAGCAGCGGGAAAACAACCAGTAAAACAACCCAAAGCAAGCGCAGTGTAGGCAATACCGTCTTTTTGCGGCGGTATTGTCTATCCGCATTCCTGAGGGCAGAAACAAAACGGAGGAAAACGCCATGGCCATATGGGCAGGACGGTTCAAAAAAGAAATTGATCGTCAAGTCAATGATTTTAACAGCTCCATCTCCTTTGATGCGGTGATGTACCGGAACGATATTGCGGGCAGCATCGCCCACGCCACCATGCTGGGGGAACAGGGCATCATCACCAAGCAGGACCAGCAGGCCATCTGCAAGGGCCTGGCTGAAATTCTGGACGACATCGACAGCGGCAAGCTGGAGTTTGACCCCAACGCCGAGGACATTCATATGTTTATCGAGGCGGAACTCACCGCCCGGATCGGGGACGCCGGCAAGCGCCTCCACACCGCCCGCAGCCGGAACGACCAGGTGGCTTTGGATGTGCGGATGTACCTGCGGGAGCAGCTGGATCAAATCATGGGGGCCACGGTGAAACTGGTGAAGGTTCTCTGTGCCATTTCCAAGGAGCACACCGAAACGGTGCTGCCGGGCTACACCCACCTCCAGCGGGCCCAGCCCATTACCTTCGCCCATCACCTGATGGCTTACGTCCAGATGCTTTTGCGGGATCTGGGCCGGATGCAGGACTGTTTCGGGCGGATGAACTACTGCCCCCTGGGCAGCGGCGCTTTGGCTTCCACCACCTACCCCATCGACCGGTTCCGCACCAGCGAGCTGCTGGGCTTTACGGCCCCCACTGAAAATTCTCTGGACGGAGTGTCCGATCGGGATTTCTGCCTGGAACTGGCCGGGGACATCGCCATTTTGATGGTGCACCTTTCCCGGCTCAGCGAGGAAATTATCCTGTGGTGCAGCTGGGAGTTTAAATTTGTGGAACTGGACGACGCTTATTCCACCGGCAGCTCCATCATGCCCCAAAAGAAAAACCCGGACATCACCGAGTTGATCCGGGGCAAAACCGGCCGTGCCATCGGGGATTTGACCACCCTGCTGACCATGATGAAGGGATTGCCCCTGGCATATAACAAGGATATGCAGGAGGACAAGGAAGCCATTTTCGATAGTTGCCATACGGCCGTCCTCTGCCTGAACACCATCACCCCCATGCTTGAAACCATGCGGGTGAACAAAGAGAATATGCGCCGTGCCGCCGCCAAGGGCTTTATCAACGCCACCGACTGCGCCGATTATCTGGTGCGCCGAGGCCTGCCCTTCCGGGACGCTTACAAAATTACCGGGCAGCTGGTGGCTTACTGCATCGACCACGACAAAACCTTGGAAACCCTGACATTGGAAGAATACCAACAGGCCAGCCCCCTCTTTGAGGAAGGGGTGTATCAGGCCATCAATTTGGAACAGTGCGTTCGGGGCCGGAACGCCTTCGGGGGGCCTGCCCCGGAAGCGGTGGCGGAACAGATCCGCCGGGCCGAGGAAGCTTTGGCCGGGATGACGGAATAAATCACAGGACGGAAAGGGAGTAATTCAGATGAAACCCATTCAAGTGGGGATTGTTGGCGCCACAGGGTATGCAGGGGTGGAGCTGATCCGCATTCTGTTAAACCACCCCTTGGCGGAATTGGCAGGACTTTGTTCGGTGAGCTTTGAGGGAAAGACCATCGACCAGGTATACCCTGCCTTCCATGAAATCATTGATAAAACTCTGGTGAATGAGGATGAAGTCATCGCCGTAAGCGATGTGATCTTCACCGGCGTTCCCCATGGGGTCTGCGAGGCCTTTGCGGCCAAAGCCCTGGCCCAGGGGAAAAAGGTCATCGACCTGGGGGCGGATTTCCGGTTAGAGAAGGAAGAGGACTTCCAGCAGTGGTACGGCCTGCCCTACCGGCACCCGGAACTCCACCAAAAATCGGTGTACTGCATTCCGGAGCTTCATCGGGACCTGGTGCCGGGGAAAGAGATCATCGGCAACCCCGGCTGCTACCCCACCAGCATTGCTTTGGGGCTGGCGCCCCTGCTGAAAAGCGGCAAGGCGGATGTGCACAGTATCATCATCGACTCCAAATCCGGGGTCACCGGTTCCGGCCGGGGATTGAGCCAGACCAGCCACTATCCGGAATGCAACGAGGCTTTCTCCCCCTATAAGGTGGCGGCCCACCGGCACACTCCGGAGATTGAGCAGACTTTATCGCAGCTGGCCGGAGAAGAACTGCAGGTCACCTTTGTGCCCCATCTGCTGCCGGTGAACCGGGGCATCGTCTCCACCATTTATGTTGGCTTGAAGGAAGATCTTTCCGCCGAACAGCTGCGGGAAATGTACCAAAACGCATACCAAACGGAAAAGTTTGTGCGGGTGCTGCCGGCGGGAGAGGTAGCAAACATTAGGAATGTAAAATATTCCAATTACTGTGACATTTCCCTTCATGTGGACAGCCGGACCCACCGGGCCATTATCGTCTCCGCCATCGACAACATGGTGAAGGGGGCGGCGGGTCAGGCGGTGCAGAATATGAACCTGCTCTTTGGGCTGCCGGAAGAGACCGGGCTGGGCATGATCCCGCCTTCTTTCTGATTCCGGCTGCGGAGAATGCTTCCACTTCCATGGGGAGGGCTTCGGCATGAAACTTTTATTTAAGCAGCGGTTCTTTTCCTGGTTTGACAGCTATGACATTTACGACCAAGAGGGTCGTCCCGCCTACACTGTTAAGGGTCAGCTTTCCTGGGGGCACTGTCTGAAAATTTTTGACCCCCGGGGCCAGGAAGTGGGCATGGTAAAGGAAAGGGTACTTACCTTTCTGCCCAAGTTTGAAGCGTATTTAGGCGGGCAGTATCTGGGCTGCATCCAAAAGGAGTTTACCTTTTTCAAACCAAAATACCGCATCGATTTCAACGGCTGGCAGGTGCAGGGAAGTCTCATGGAATGGGATTACCAAATTTTTGACCAAACCGGAAAGCCGGTGGCGGTGGTATCCAAGGAAATTTTCCATCTCACCGACACCTATGTGATTGAAGTGGTGCAGCCACAGGACGCTTTGCCGGCGCTGATGTTTGTGCTGGCAGTGGATGCGGAAAAGTGCTCCAGAAATTAATTCCCCTGAAAGACAGCGAAAACCGGCTGGGAAATGGGGCTTGATGGGGCGTCCCTTACCTTATTCAGAAAAAGAGGAATACGGCATGATAAAATTGATTCCATTTGACGGTTATGAATTTGTACCCGGCGGCGTCTGCGCCCCCAAAGGCTTTGTGGCCGGCGGGCTGCACTGCGGGATTCGAAAGAACCAGAGCAAAAAGGATCTTGCCATGATCTACTCCAAGGTTCCCTGCAAGGCGGCGGCCATGTACACCCAAAATAAAGTGAAGGGAGCCCCCATTCAGATCTGTAAGGAGAATCTGGTCAACGGGGTGGCCCAGGCCGTGATCTGCAACAGCGGCAACGCCAACACCTGCAACGCCGACGGGGAAGAAAAAGCCCGGACCATGTGCGAACTGGCGGGCAAGGCTTTGGGCATCGCCCCGGAAGATGTGATTGTGGCTTCCACCGGGGTGATCGGACAGGTGCTGCCCATCGAGCCGATTCAGGACCATGTGCAGCAGTTGGCGGACAGCCTGAGTGAAAACGGAGGCAACGACGCCGCCCAGGCCATTATGACCACCGATACGGTGGCCAAAGAGGTTGCGGTGCGCTTTACCATCGGCGGCAAGGAATGCACCATCGCCGGCATGGCCAAGGGCAGCGGCATGATCCATCCCAACATGGCCACCATGCTCTGCTTTTTGACCAGCGATGTGGCCATCGACCAGCTTTTGATGGAACGGGCCCTGCAGGGCGTGGTGGCCGATACCTTTAACATGGTCAGCGTGGACGGGGACACCTCCACCAACGACACCTGCGCTTTGATGACCAACGGCCTGGCGGAAAATCCTTTGATCACCGACGCTTCTTCCCCGGAGTACCGCACCTTTGTGGATGGGCTCTATGCGGTGCTGATGAACCTTTCCCGGATGCTGGCGGCCGACGGAGAAGGGGCCACCAAGCTGATGGAATGCGCCGTCACCGGGGCGGTGGACACCCAAAACGCCAAGATCATTGCCAAGAGCGTGATTACCTCCACCCTGTTTAAATGCGCCATCTTCGGCCAGGACGCTAACTGGGGCCGGGTGCTCTGCGCCATCGGCTACAGCGAAGGGGATCTGGATATCCATGAAGTGGATGTGACCCTGCAAAGCGCCGCCGGTTCGGTGCAGGTCTGCCGGGACGGCGCCGGTGTGGACTTTTCCGAAGAGCAGGCCGCTAAGATTTTGGCGGAGGACGAGGTCCGCATTCTGGTGGAACTGGGGGACGGCGTGGGAACCGCCGTGGCCTGGGGCTGCGATCTGAGCTATGATTATGTGAAGATCAACGGGGATTACCGTACCTGAGAGGAAGAGACACTGTGAAGCTGGAATTTGATGCCATGGATTGGGTGACCATCCCCCACCTAAACGGCGGGGAGGGCAGTGTGTCCGCCAAAATGTTTGGGGATGCTGCCGGAAAGATCATGGTCAGCCGCCTGCCTGCGGGTGCCTCCATCGGGCTGCACCGTCATGAGGACAGCAGCGAGATTAACTATGTGTTGGCGGGCACTGGGAAAACGGTGTGCGGCAAAGAGGAAGAATCCATGGAGCCGGGCAGCTGCCACTACTGCCCCAAAGGGGAGGAGCACAGCATTCAAAATACCGGCGCTGAAGATTTGGTGCTGTTTACCGTAGTGCCCAGGCAGTGAGAAATCACCGGGCAGCAAGCTTCCCCAAGTTTGAATCGGAAAAGAGGAAACAACTTTGGCTGAGGGAAATAAGATTGATAATTTGATGCGGGCCCAGGTGCTGGTCAACGCCCTGCCCTATATCAAGGATTATAACGGCCAGATCGTAGTGGTGAAGTATGGCGGAAACGCCATGATCAGCCCGGAACTGAAGGATGCTGTGATGAAGGACATCGTCCTGCTGAGCCTGGTCGGGGTCCGGCTGGTGCTGGTGCATGGCGGCGGCCCGGAAATCAACCAGCAGCTGAAAAAAATCGGTAAGGAAAGCAGATTTGTGGGCGGCCTGCGCTACACCGATGAAGAAACTGCCGAAGTGGTGCAGATGGTGCTGGCCGGCAAGGTAAACAAAGACCTGGTCAGCCTGCTTGCCCGCCACGGCGGCAAAGCCCTGGGCCTGTGCGGCATGGACGGGCGGATGCTGGAAGTGGAAAAGAAGCGCAGCGAAGTGGATCTGGGCTTTGTGGGCAGCATCACCAAGGTGAACACCCAGGTGATTTTGGATGCGCTGGACAACGGCTACATCCCGGTGATCTCCACCGTAGCGGCGGATGAAAAGGGGCAGGTGTACAACATCAACGCCGACACCGCCGCCGCCAAGATCGCCGCCGAACTGAAGGCAAAGAACCTGATTTTGATGACCGACATCCGAGGCCTGCTTCGGGACAAGGACGACGAGTCCACCCTGATCCCCCAGGTGCAGGTCAGCGAGGTGCCCAACCTGATCCGCCAGGGCATCATCAGCGGAGGGATGATCCCCAAAATCGAATGCTGTGTGGAATCCATCCGCCGGGGGGTGAAAAAATCCCTGATTCTGGACGGACGGATCCCCCATTCCCTGCTCATCGAAATGTTTACCGACGAGGGCGTGGGCACCATGTTTCTGTAA
>CASDQY010000066.1 GCA_949282975.1 uncultured Oscillospiraceae bacterium
CGCCTGGATCAGAGTACCACCAAAAAGGGGACGGCCGTTTCGGTGGCAGTGGGCGTTGTTGGCTGTTTGGTGATGGGAATCGGTATGTGCTGCTCCATGGTTTGGGCAGGGCAGTTTTTCATTCCCGGGGTGATTCTGGGCTTGATAGGAATCGCAGCGGTTGCAGCGGCATATCCTTTGTTTACCCGTGTTACCAAAAAGCAGAGGGAAAAACTAGCCCCTCAAATTTTAAAGCTTACCGAAGAGCTTTCAAAACCGGAATAATCAAACAGGCTGGACGCTTCATTCCAAACGCCCGGCCTGTTTTTTGTTTGGATGAATCCCGGCCCCTCTTGCCTCGGTTTGGTGAAGCCGGGCAAGAGGGATTTGGTTTTAATATTCCAAAAACATTTTTCAATCATTTCCATAACAGGCCCAGGGTAGAATTTTGTCAGAATCTTTCAGATAAGGAGAGGATCCCCATGGATGCTGCCGACAAATTATCTCATCAAACCATCCGTTCCCCTTCCCGGCAAAAAAACGCTTCTGCCTGCAAAATCTGCTATGCGAATCTGTTCTGGCTGTTTTTGGTGGGCAGTGTTCTGGGATTTGTGGTGGAGGGCTTATGGTGCATTGTATTAAGCGGCCATTGGGAAAGCCACACCGCCACCGTGTGGGGCCCATTCTGCATTATTTACGGTATCGGGGCGGTAGCAGTGTATCTGCTGTCCATCCTGCTGAAGAATCAGAATTTTCTGGTGCAGTTTATTGCCTTCACTCTGTCCGGCGCAGCGGTGGAGTATTTCGGCAGCCTGTTTCAGGAGGTATGCTTCGGCTCTGTCTCCTGGGATTACAGTGACCATGTCTTAAACCTGGGCGGACGGGTAAGCCTTCAGATGGCGCTGGCCTGGGGTGTGCTGGGGGTACTGTTTATCAAGCTGCTGTTTCCCCTTTTGAATCGAATCTTGGCCAGGATGAAAGGAAAGGGCTGGAAGATCGCCTGTATCGGCCTGTCGGTATTTATGGCGGTGAACCTGCTGGTGACTTCTGCCGCTGTAAGCCGATGGAGAACTCGTGCCCAAAACCCGGAAAGCAGTAATCCGGTGATTCAGTGGCTGGATCATGCCTATAACGATCAAACCATGGAAAAACTGTTTCCCAATATGCAGTTTCAGGAAAATTGAATTCCGGTATGGGGAAGGGGACCGATCCTCAAAATGCTCGTGGCAGAGGCTTTGAAAGCAGAAAAATAAAAGAAAGAAACGGGGTTGGAGTTTGGCAAAACGCTCCAGCCTCGTTTCTTTCATATGGTCCATACTCAACTGCGGAATCCCGCCTTTTTGCTTTGGGGGTCACCCGTTTAAAATCGTCATAAACTCCTCGCCGGTGATGGTTTCTTTCTCGTATAGATACATCGCCAGTTCGTCCAGTTTCTGCCGGTTGTCGGTTAAAATCTGCCGGGCCTTTTGGTGCTGCCGCTTCACCAGCGCCACGACCTGCCGGTCAATTTCAGCCTGGGTTTGGGCAGAACAAGCCAGGGAAGTATCCCCGCCCAAATACTGATTGGTCACGGTTTCCATAGCCACCATATCGAATTGTTCGCTCATCCCGTAGCGAGTGATCATAGCCCGGGAGAGTTTTGTGGCCTGTTCAATGTCGTTGGAAGCGCCGGTGGTAACATAGCCGAACACCACTTCTTCCGCTGCCCGGCCGCCGGTTAAGGTGGCCACTTTATTTTCGATTTCTTCTTTGCTCATCAGGTAATGTTCCCCTTCTTCCACCTGCATGGTATATCCCAAAGCGCCGGAAGTCCGGGGAACGATGGTAATTTTCTGCACCGGGGCAGAGTGACTCTGCATGGCGGCAACCAAAGCGTGCCCAATTTCGTGATAGGCAACGATTTTCTTTTCCTGATCGGTAAGGATGGCATTCTTTTTCTGATAGCCCGCAATGACCACTTCGATGCTTTCCTCCAGATCTGCCTGTGTGGCGGATTTCCGCCCGGAACGCACCGCCCGCAGGGCCGCTTCGTTGATAATGTTGGCCAATTCTGCGCCGGAAGCGCCGGAAGCCATCCGGGCAATCTTGCCGAAATCCACATCGGGCGCCAATTTAATCTTTTTGGCGTGCACTTTAAGGATTTCTTCCCGCCCTTTCAAATCCGGAAGCTCTACCGGAACCCGCCGGTCAAAACGTCCGGGCCGGGTCAGGGCAGGGTCCAAAGATTCCGGTCGGTTGGTGGCGGCCAAAAGAATGACGCCGCTGTTTTCCTCAAAGCCGTCCATTTCGGTTAAAAGCTGGTTTAAGGTCTGCTCCCGTTCGTCGTTGCCGCCCAGCTGCCCGTCCCGCTTTTTGCCGATGGCGACGATCTCGTCGATAAAGACAATGCAGGGCGCCTTTTCCTTTGCCTGTTTAAACAAGTCTCTCACCTTGGCGGCGCCCATGCCAACGAACATTTCCACAAATTCGGAACCGGACATGGAGAAAAAGGGCACGTTGGCTTCACCGGCCACTGCTTTGGCTAGCATGGTTTTACCGGTACCGGGAGGGCCCACCAGCAAGATCCCTTTGGGCATGGAAGCCCCCACTTCTTTATATTTGTTGGGATTGTGCAGGTAGTCCACAATTTCGGTCAGGTTTTCTTTGGCTTCGTCTTCTCCGGCAACATCGGAAAACTTGATCCCTTCGGAAGACTTAACATATACCTTGGCGTTGCTTTTTCCCATGCCAAAGGCCATGGAATTGGCGCCGCCCGCTCGCTGCATCAGCTTTTTGGACATATAATGGCCGATGCCGATGAAGATGGCAATGGGCAGTACCCAGCTCAATAAAAAGCTCAGGATGGGGGACATCTGCTCAATGATTTCCCCGGAAAACTCCGCTCCGGATTCATACAGCCGCTGGGTCAGATCCGGATCGTCCACCATGCCTGTTTTGTAAACCACGGTGTCATCCTGGTTGGTAAAGAGAATCTGATTCTCCTGGGCCTGGATTTCTACCTGCCCGATTTCCTTGTTTTCCGTCATGGTGATAAAGGTGCCGTAATCTACCTCCTGGATCTGTCGCTGCATCAACCAGGGCATCAATAAAAAGTTGACCAGCAGCAGAATCAGCAGCACGATCACGTAATAATAAATCAGCGGCTTTTTGGGCCGTTTTACTTCATTCATGGAAAGACTCCTCCTTTGTTTTTTGTTTGATGTTGTTTCCTGCCGGTCATAAAATCAGACGGCAAAAATCAATGTGGGGCAAACTGCGAAAGCCGGTAAGGGCTTAGTCCGGAAGGGGATTTTCTGTTTCCTCTGCATTCATCTGCGCATCAATGGCTTTTAAGGCGGCGATTAGGGCATACCGCATGGATCGTACAGCAAAATCAATGGCATATTCTGCGTAAAGGGCCGCTGCCTCAACCTTGTTTTCCAAAGTCGTTCCCGTTTCGCTGTGGAGATAATCCGGAAGTTTTTGCTCCAAAATCATTTCCGAAGTCTGAAAATACTGCAGTTGCGCTTCTGCCAGGGCAGCCACGGCTTGTGAGCGGCAGCCTTCCGCGTTTTTTTGCAGCAGCGCTTCATTTTCCCGGTATTCATTTACTGCTTTTTCCAATTCTTCCTGGATTTTGGTGTGGCTGTTTTGTTGGCAGAGCCGCAGACGGCTTTGCAATCGTTGATACTGCTGATCCAATTCTTGGAGCTTGATGCTGAACATTCCATTGCTTTCCTTCATCCGCAAAGACTCCTTTCCCGCATCGTTCTAGTCTTGTTATAACAGAGGTTTTCCCAAACCGCCACTCACAGTTTTTTGAAACTGTATAGACAAAACAGAAAAAGTGTCAATTTCTTTGACACTTCGAAACTTTTGTAAAGACAAAACTCAAAAACTGCAAGTGTTGTTTTTGGCTTGTTTCTGCTATCCTATGGCTAGAATCCTTGGAGCGAGGAAGTGCTCATACGACCAAATCTGGAAGTAAGGAGGTTTACCATTTTCAGCACAGCCCATGGATCTGAAAAGAAGCATTGCAAAAAAGGAGGTTTTTCCATGAAAAAAAGATCTGCATTTGGCTGGGGTGAATTGATTCTCGGCGTTGTTTTAATTGTCTTGGGAATTCTGACTTTCCTGTTCCCCTCCGGCACTTTAACAGGGGTGGTTTTTGTTTACGGCATTTTGGCCGTCATCACCGGAATTGCAGATATTGTATTCTATGTAAAGGTAGAGCAGCATACCGGCTTTGGCCCGGTGGTTTCTCTTATTACGGGGATTTTAGGTGTCATTGCCGGCGCCCTTTTGCTGTTCCATCCGGTAATCGGCAGATGGGCCCTGTTGATCATGTTTCCCCTTTGGTTTATTTTCCACTGCATTTCCCGGCTGGCGCATCTGCCTGTCATTCGGGCAACCGCAGGAGAAGGGTACTATTATTTCACCCTGGTCATTAACATCTTGGGTTTGGTGCTGGGTTTTGTCATGATATTCGATCCCATGCTGTCAATGGTTTCAGTAAGCGCTCTGATTGGCTGTTATCTGATTTTAACCGGCATTGATCATCTGGTATTGGCGGTGAGCAACCTTGGAATGCGCAGGTAAAAGAAAACAAGATCCGATTTGCCTGTTGGTCACGTTGGATGAAAACTATCTGTTTCAGCTTCAAATACTTTTGAGCTCCATTGCCGTCAATAATTTCGGGGAATCTATCCAACTTTACCTGATGCACAGCGGCATTCCGGAGGAAAAGTTGAAACCGGTAAAACAACAGTGCGATGCCTTGGGTTATTCGCTGGATCCGGTTTTCGTCGATCAATCCCTTTTTCAGAATGCCCCGGTCACCAAACGGTATCCCCAGGAAATGTATTACCGCCTGTTTGCGCCCCGGCTGCTGCCGGATAGTTTAGACAAGATTTTATATCTGGATCCGGATATCCTGGTCATCAATCCTCTGCGCCCTCTTTGGGAGATGGATTTGGGGCAAAATCTGTTTGCGGCAGCATCCCATACCGGTTTGACCGAAATTGCCAACGATGTGAATCGGGTCCGCCTGAAAACGGAAAACGCATACTTCAATTCCGGGGTGCTGCTTATGAACTTAGCGCTGTGCCGGACTGAAGTTGTACCGGAAGAGGTGTTTGCCTTTTCTGCACAGCATAAGGCCAACCTGCTGCTTCCCGATCAGGACATTCTCAATGCCATGTTTGGGAATCGAATTCTGCCGCTGGAGGATTCCATCTGGAATTATGATGCCCGCAATTACAACAGTTACCGGCTGCGCAGTTCCGGGAAAATGAATCAGGACTGGGTTTTGGCCCATACGGCAATCCTTCATTTCTGCGGCGGTGCCAAGCCGTGGAAACCGGGATATCCCTACCGCTTCGGCATCCTTTATAAGCACTACGCCCAGCTTACTAGAACCTGGTTTGGAAAGGAAGATGCCGGTGGGACAAAACAGGCATAAAAAATGCATCGAAAAAATCGATGCATCATGAAATGTCCGGTTCGGTTTTTTGGGGAAGAAGGCGGCAGATCTGTTGAGCCAGCTTTTCCACATCCACTTGATTCTGCCGGCAGCACTGGAACAGTATCCCCGTGATCCCGTAAGATAGAAAATCCAACGCCACGTCCATGTCGGAATAATTTAAGGAATAATAGCTGAGGGAATATCCGTGGGATTTGTTTCGGAGCAGCTCCTGCAGATAGGTTTTGGCTGCCTGTACAAACAGCCTTTCCATTTGTTCCCGCTTTTGGGAATCCAGCAGCTTACAGATTAACGTGCGGTTTTCCATGGCAAAGGAGATCAGGATCTTCAGCACTTCCTCCGGCGTTTCGGCCCGCAGGCTTTTCTCCAAAATTTCCTGCATGGCCTGTTCCATGGTCCATTCGATGACTTCCATTAAATCCTGAAAGTGATAGTAAAAGGTCTGTCGGGAAATGTGGCAGGCGTCGATCAGCGCTTTTACGGTGATCTTATCAATCCCTTTTTTCCTTGCCATCTCCACCAATGTGTTGGAAATTACATTCTTCATATCAATCGGCATAAACGCAACACTCCATTTTTAAAAAAATACCATAAAACCCTGGAACCTGTCAAGAAATGCACCAATTACAACAATAATTTTACTATATTGTGATAGAAACATCAAAAACATTCATCGCTGCAACATCAAAACAGGAGGTTACCATTTATGTTTGAATCCTTGAAAAAAGCTGGTATCAGCACCGTGTACAATTATATTGAAAAAGATCCGGAAAAAAATCTTCCCAAGCTGATGGAATGGGTGGACCGCTTTGCGGGAAACGGGCCCAATAGTTTTGAAGTGCAAAGAAATGTTTGCCGGAAAATCGTCAACGACCCCAGTTCCAACTGGTATCAGTTGATTGTTCGATTGCTGAAAGAAACGAATTCCGACGTGCTCAAGACAATTTTCACCAATTTCTTTATGAATGCCAACTTCATCGGCTGGAAAGTGCAGGAGGAATACCGCAATCAATATGGCTGCAACATTCCCTGGGCCATTCTTATGGACCCCACCTCGGCCTGTAATCTTCACTGCACCGGCTGCTGGGCGGCTGAATACGGCAATCGTTTGAACCTGACGCTGGATGAAATGGATTCCATCATTCGGCAAGGCAAGGAAATGGGGGTGTACATCTACATCTATACCGGCGGGGAACCGCTGGTTCGCAAGAAGGATCTGATCACCCTGTGTGAAAAACACGACGATTGCATTTTCCTTTCCTTTACCAACGCTACCTTGATTGATGAAGATTTTGCCCGGGAAATGCTGCGGGTGAAAAATTTTATTCCCGCTATCAGTGTGGAAGGCGATCACGAAAGCCACGATGGCCGCCGGGGGGACGGCTCCTATGGCAAGGTGGTGCAGGCTATGAAGATCCTCAAAGAGAATCGTCTGCCCTTCGGTATCTCCTGCTGTTACACCAGCCAAAACCTGGAAAAAATCAGCAGTGAGGAATTCTTCGATCAGATGATTGCTTGGGGCGCATCCTTTGTTTGGTATTTTCACTATATGCCGGTGGGGAATGACGCAGTCCCGCAGCTGCTCCCCAGTGCCCGGCAGCGGGAATTTATGTATCATCAAATCCGCCATTTCCGAGAAACCAAAGCGCTTTTTGCCATGGACTTTCAAAACGACGGCGAATATGTTAGGGGCTGTATTGCCGGCGGCCGGCGGTATCTGCACATCAATGCCAATGGCGACGTAGATCCCTGTGTGTTCATTCATTATTCCGATTGCAACATCCGTCAGCAGAGCTTGTTGGATTGCCTGCGCTCCCCCTTGTTTATGGCGTATCACGATGGGCAGCCCTTTAATGAGAACCACCTGCGCCCCTGCCCGATGCTGGAGAACCCGCAGCTTCTCCGTGCTATGGTGGAAAAGACCGGCGCCCACTCCACCGATCCCCAAAGTCCGGAAAGCGTGGAACATCTTTGTTCCAAATGCGATGCTTATGCCGCTAACTGGAAGGGGACCGCAGAAAAATTGTGGGAAGGCAGCATACGGAACAAGGCGGCCAAACAATAAACAGAAAATGATCAGATAAGAAAGCCATCGGCCCATAACGCCTGTTTGGAAGAGGATTCTTCAAAATGGGTATTTATGGGCCGTTTTTTCAATCACAGCGGCTTGCCGGATTGCGTTTGAGAACGGCACGGGTTTACCATGAATAGACCGTCGCCGCATTGGTTTATACTAAATCCGGCGGGAAAGGAGCGCTGTTTTCTTTTTCAATGAAACCAGGTGTTGGAAAGGGCTCTTTTCAGAAATGGTGCAGCGGTGGTGCGGTAAAAAGAATTTTACAGAATACCAACCAGCATCATACCTAAAGTTATTGCAAATAATAGTTCATTGTGGTAGAATAAGGTGAATTTATTTGCATGGGAAAGGCTGTGAGACCAGGTTGGAAAAAAAGCTGGCACTGTATGGGTTCAATAATCTGACCAAAACCCTGAGTTTTTGCATTTATGATGTCTGTTACGCAAAAACGCCCCAAGAGCAACAACAGTATATTGCTTATATTGATGAACAATATAATTCGGAGCGTTTGACCCACATTCTATGTCAGGTGACCCAGATGATCGGCGCCCAGATTTTGAATATTTCCAAGCAGGATTATGAACCCCAAGGCGCTTCGGTGAACATCCTCATTGCCGAGGAAGCGTTGGAGCCGGAATTGGTGGATTTTTCCTGCAACGCCGGCCGGTATAAGCCGGAGCACCGCACCGTTCATGCTCATCTGGACAAAAGCCATGTCACGGTGCATACCTTTCCGGAAGCGCATCCCAAAAATAACATCCCCACTTTCCGGGTGGATATTGATGTGTCCACCTGCGGGAAGATTTCGCCGCTGAAGGCCCTGGATTATCTGATCGGCTGCTTTGATTCGGATATTATCACCATGGATTACCGGGTGCGGGGCTTTACCAGGGATATGGACGGAAGAAAACTGTTTATTGACCACGATATCACCTCTATCCAGGACTATATTGCCTGGGATACCCTTCAGCGTTACGATGCCATCGACGTCAATGTATATCAGTCCAATATCTTTCACACCAAAATGCTGATTAAGGAATCGGAACTGGATCTTCAAAACTATCTGTTCCACTCCGACATCAGCCAGCTTTCTGATTCGGAAAAGCTGTTGATCACCCGCAGCCTTCGTCGGGAAATGATGGAGATCTATACCGGGATGAACATTTACGGATAAAGGACGTTATCAGAACAACTGCCGTACCAGGGGGTGTTTGAAATTGAATCAAGCCAAACAAACCGCAGCGCCTCTTTATGAGGCGCTGTTGAATCACCGCCTTAACCGCATTGTCCATCTGGACGTGCCCGGCCATAAAGGGGGGCGGGGGAATAAGGAACTGCGGGACTTTCTGGGCCGTACCTGTCTGCAAAGCGATGTCAATTCCATGAAGCCGCTGGATAACCTCTGTCATCCGGTGGGCGTCATCAAAGAGGCCCAGGAATTGGCGGCCGATGCTTTTGGCGCTGCCAATGCCTTTTTTATGGTCAACGGCGCCACAGCCGGGGTTCAGGCCATGATCCTTTCAAGCTGTAAACCGGGGGATAAAATCATCCTGCCCCGAAATGTTCACCGCAGCGCCATCAATGCCCTGGTGCTGACCGGGGCTTATCCGGTGTACATCAATCCCGGAGTGGATCAGCGTTTGGGGATTGCTTTGGGAATGGCTATGGAGGATGTGGAGCGCACCATGGAAGAACATCCCGACGCCAAAGCCATTTTGGTCAATAATCCCACCTATTATGGAGTCTGTTCCAATCTTCGGGAAATCGTCCGCTTGGCCCATCGCCATGGAATGCTGGTCCTCTGCGACGAAGCCCACGGCACACATTTCTATTTTGGGGAGGATATGCCCCTGTCCGGTATGGCGGCGGGGGCGGATATGGCGGCAGCCAGCGTCCATAAAACCGGCGGCAGCCTTACCCAGAGCAGCATCCTTCTTTGCGGGGAGAGGGTCAATGCCGATTATGTCCGGCAGATCATAAACCTGACCCAGACCACCTCCGCCAGCTATCTGTTGATGTCCAGTCTGGATATTGCCCGGCGCAATCTGGCCCTGCATGGGATCGAAATGTTCCGTAAAACCTGCGATTATGTCCGCTATGCTCGGGAAGAAATCAACCAGATCGGCGGTTACTATGCTTTTGGTCGGGAGCTTTGCAATGGGGATACCGTCTATGACTTTGACCCCACCAAGCTGAGCATCCATACTCGGGATGTAGGCCTGGCGGGCATTGAGGTGTATGATCTGCTCCGGGATGAATACGATATCCAGATCGAATTCGGGGATATCGGCAATATCCTGGCCATTGTTTCCGCCGGGGACCGGGAGCTGGAGATCGAACGGCTGATCTCCGCCCTGAGCGAGATCAAGCGGCTTCACGGCGGGGACCCCACCGGTATGTTTGATCACGAATACATTCCTCCGGTGGTGAAGCTGCCCCCTCAGCAAGCGTTTTACAGCCCGAAAGAATCGGTGCCCATGGAGGAAAGTCTGGGCCGGGTGTGCACTGAGTTTGTGATGTGCTATCCGCCGGGCATTCCCATTCTGGCTCCGGGGGAACTGGTCACCGGTGAAATTCTGCAATACATCCGCTATGCCCGCCAAAAGGGGTGTTTTCTCACCGGTACCGAGGATTTGACCATCCAGCGATTGAATGTAGTCAAATCGGTTTGATGTTGCGACAACTTTGGAAAAGAAGGCAGGGAAACTATGGAATTATGGTTTTCAGAACCACATACGAAAAACGCCAAATTTTCGATTCAAATTAAAGAATCTGTCCTCACCAGGCAGAGCCGGTATCAGCGCATTGATGTGCTGGATACCTATGATTTTGGCCGGATCCTCACCCTGGACGGCTATATGATGCTGACCGAAAAGGATGAATTTATCTATCACGAAATGATGGTCCATCTGCCTATGGCGGTCAATCCCGATATTCGCCGGGTGCTGGTGATCGGCGCCGGGGATGGGGGCACCATTCGGGAGCTGACCCGGTATCCCACCATCCAACATATTGATATGGTGGAGATTGACCGGGAGGTGGTTGAGGTTTGCAAAGAATACCTTCCGCAAACCGCCTGCAAGCTGGAAGATCCCCGGGTGCACATCTACTACGAGGACGGTTTGAAATTCGTCCGCTACCATAACCGGGAATACGACCTGATCCTGGTGGATTCCACCGACCCCTTCGGGCCGGGGGAGGGGCTGTTTACCAAGGAGTTTTACGGCAACTGCTATAAGGCCCTGACCGAAAACGGCATCCTGATCAATCAGCACGAAAGCCCCTATTATCCAATGGACGCCAAGGCCATGCAGCGGGCGCACAACCGGCTGCATGGGGTGTTTGAGATCTGTAAATGCTACCAGATCCATATCCCCACCTATCCCTCCGGCCATTGGCTGTTCGGCTTTGCCAGCAAGAGTCTGGATCCGGTGAAGGACTGTCAGGCCGATCGCTGGAACGCTTTGGGCTTAACCACCAGATATTACAACACAAACCTGCACAAGGGCTGCTTTGCTCTTCCAAATTATGTTTTGGAGCTGTTAAAGCAGAGCGAAGAAAAGGATTTTCATTAACCACACCACCAGTCTGAATTGGTAAGGAGGATTATTATGTCGAAAGCATTGATCATCGGGGCCGGCGGCGTGGCCGGAGTTGTTATCCACAAGTGCTGCCAGAACAGCGATGTGTTTGATTCCATCTGCATCGCCAGCCGCACCAAATCCAAGTGCGACGCTTTCAAGGAAAAGCTGGAAGGCACCACGAAAACAAAAATCACCACCGCCCAGGTGGATGCAGATGACGTAAACCAGCTGATCGCTTTGATTGAACAGGAAAAGCCGGATATCGTCATCAACGTGGCCCTTCCTTATCAGGATCTGACCATTATGGATGCCTGCCTGGCCACCAAAACAGATTATCTGGATACGGCCAACTACGAGCCGGAAGATACCGCCAAATTTGAATACAGCTGGCAGTGGGCCTATAAAGAGCGCTTTGAGCAGGCCGGGATTACCGCCGTTTTGGGCTGCGGCTTTGATCCCGGGGTTACCGGGGTGTACTGTGCCTATGCCCAGAAGCACTACTTTGACGAAATTCACTACATCGACATTTTGGACTGCAACGCCGGGGATCACGGCTATCCCTTTGCCACTAACTTCAATCCCGAAATCAACATTCGGGAAGTGTCCGCCAACGGCAGCTATTGGGAGGATGGCCATTGGGTGGAAACCAAGCCCATGGAGATCAAAAAGGTGTATAACTTCCCCCAGATCGGCGAAAGGGATATGTATCTGCTTCACCACGAAGAGCTGGAAAGCCTGGGGAAGAACATCAAGGGCATTAAGCGGATCCGCTTCTTTATGACCTTCGGTCAGAGTTATTTGACCCATCTCAAGTGCCTGGAAAATGTGGGCATGACCTCCATCGAACCCATTGAATTTGAGGGCAAACAGATTGTTCCCCTGCAATTCTTGAAGGCTGTGCTGCCGGACCCCGCTTCTCTGGGCCCCCGGACCAAGGGCAAGACCAACATCGGCTGCATCATGACCGGCGTGAAAGACGGCAAGGAAGTTCATTACTACGTTTACAACGTCTGCGATCACCAGGAATGCTATGCGGAGGTGGGCAGCCAGGCTGTGAGCTACACCACCGGCGTTCCCGCCATGATCGGCGCCATGATGGTGCTCACCGGCAAATGGAAAAAACCCGGCGTCTACAATGTGGAGGAATTTGATCCCGATCCCTTTATGGACGCACTGAATCGGTGGGGCCTGCCCTGGAATGAGGACTTTAACCCCACTCTGGTGGGCGAATGAGGGCCAAGAGCAGGGAGGCGGCATACAGCCGTCTCCCTTTTGACCCCGAAAAAGTGCCCAGCCCTGCCTATGTGATCGACGAGGGGAAATTAAAGCAGAATCTGGAGCTGCTCCGCCAGCTTCGCCAGGATACCGGCTGCAAAATTCTGCTGGCCCAAAAGGCCTTTTCCTGTTATGCTTTGTATCCGCTGATGGGGGAGTACCTGGACGGCGTCACTTCCTCCTCCCTTCATGAAGCCCGGTTGGGGTATGAGGAAATGGGCAAGCAGGTCCACACCTTTGCCCCGGCTTACCGCCCCGATGAATTTGAGGAGATTCTGCATTATTCCGATCACATCGTCTTTAACACCCCTCCCCAGTGGCGGCGGTTCCGCCCCATGGTGGAAGCGGCAGAAAAGAAGGTAAGCTGCGGGCTGCGGGTCAATCCGGAATGCTCCACCCAGGATCACGCCATCTATGATCCCTGTGCCCCCGGCTCTCGGATGGGCACTACCGCAGATCATCTCACCGCCGCCGATCTGGAAGGGTTGGAGGGGCTGCACTTTCACACCCTCTGCGAGCAGAATTCCGATGCTCTGGCCACCACTTTGGATGCGGTTGAGGAAAAGTTCGGGAAGTACCTTCCCGGCATGAAGTGGCTGAACTTTGGGGGAGGCCATCACATCACCCGCCCGGACTACGATCTGGAAACCCTGCGCCGGTGCATCCGTCGGGTGCAGCAGCGTTATGGGGTGGAGGTATACCTGGAGCCGGGGGAAGCGGTGGCTCTCCGGGCCGGATATCTGGTCTGCACGGTATTGGAGCGGATGGAAAACCATCTGTCCATCGCCATTCTGGACACCACCGCCGCCTGCCATATGCCGGACGTGTTGGAAATGCCTTACCGCCCGCCGCTGCTGGCTTCCGCCTGTGAAGGGGAGAAGCCTTACACCTATCGCTTGGCGGGCCCCACCTGCCTGGCGGGGGATATCATCGGTGATTATTCTTTTGATGAACCGTTGGAAGCGGGCGATAAACTGATTTTTGAGGATATGGCGATCTATACCATGGTCAAGAACAATACATTTAACGGAATTTGCCTGCCATCCATCCTCATTGCCCGGGAAAACAGCGCTTTGGATACCGTGAAAACCTTTGGCTATGAGGACTTTAAACGGCGGCTGTAATCTTAATTGACAAGGCCTTTGCCTTGCAAGGGAAGGAGGCCTTCGGTGGAAGAAACCATGGACACCCGCACCCGGCTGATGCTGGGGGATGCGGGGGTGAATCGGCTGAAGCAGGCTGCTGTGGCGGTATTCGGCGTTGGAGGCGTTGGCTCGTTTGCGGTGGAAGCGTTGGCACGGGCCGGCGTGGGCAAACTGCTCCTCTGCGACAGCGAAACAGTGGCCCCCAGCAATATCAACCGCCAGCTTGTTGCCTATCAGGATACGGTGGGGCAGCTGAAAGTCGAGGTCGCCGGAAGCCGTATTGCATCCATTAACCCTTCTTGTCAGGTGGAAACCTATCCTATTTTCTTTGGGGAGGACACCCTGGAGCAATTTCCATTTTCCGGTTGCGACTATGTCATCGACGCTATTGATTCCGTTCCTTCCAAGCTGCTGCTGATTGAAACCTGCACCGGGCGGAATATCCCCATCATCAGCTGCATGGGCGCCGGAAATAAATTGGATCCCACCCGCTTTCGTGTGGGGGACATCTACCAGACCAGCGTCTGCCCCCTGGCAAAGGTAATCCGGACGCAGTGCCGCAAACGTGGCATCCGAAAGCTGAAGGTGGTTTGGTCGGAAGAACTGCCGGTGCATCCGCCTCGCATAGAGGGAAAACCCAATCCGCCGGGCAGCGTCAGCTTTGTGCCTTCGGTGGCCGGACTGATTCTGGCCGGAGAGGTGATTAAGGCGCTTTCCGGGATCGGTACAAGAGAAATAAAATAAAAAAATTCCCGCCATGGACCCGGAGTAAACCTCTTGGAATGCTTGGCGGGAGTTTTTACGTCACAGAAAAACAAGGAATGGGAGTGGATAATGTAGTCCACTCCCATTTTTCTATGTCGGTATTGATTGTAAGCAAATTTAATCCTGCACCAGTTTTTCCAGGGCCGCAATCTGCACGCACAGGCAGAACAGCTCCATGGCCTGTTCCAGTTCGGAAACCGGCGGCATGGTAGGGGCCAGACGGATGTTGGTGTCCTTGGGGTCCTTGCCGTAAGGATAGGTGGCGCCGGCGCCGGTGAGCACCACGCCCGCTTCTTTGCAGAGGGCCACCACCCGTTTGGCACAGCCTTCCATGACGTCAACGCTGATGAAGTAACCGCCGTTGGGCTTGTTCCAGCTGGCAACGCCCAGTCCGCCCAGTTGTTCTTCCAGCAGCTCCAACACCTTTTGGAACTTGGGTTCCAGAATGGCACGGTGCTTTTCCATGTGCGCCTGAAGCCCTTCCAGATCTTTGTAGAACATGACATGGCGCATCTGGTTGATCTTGTCATAGCCGATGGTTTGCACCGAAATCTGCTTTTTAATGAAGTCCAGGTTGGCCTTGCTGCAAGCCATGGCCGCTACGCCGCCGCCGGGAAAGCTGATCTTGGAGGTAGAGGCGAAGGTGATCATCATGTCTTCATGGCCGGTTTTCCGCAGCTCATCCATCAGGTTCAGCAGATGGTCCGGATGGTCGGATAAATGGTGGATGCAGTAGGCGTTGTCCCACATGATCTTGAAGTCCGGCGCAGCGGGATTCAATGCGGCGAATTGCCGGACCACTTCGTCGGAATAAGTAATCCCGGTGGGGTTGGAGTACATGGGCACGCACCAGATTCCCTTTACCGACGGGTCGTTTTCGCAAAGCTCCTTCACCATGGCCATGTCCGGCCCTTCCTGGGTCATGGGGATGTTGATCATCTCAAAGCCGAACAGCTCCGTAATGGCGAAATGCCGGTCATAGCCGGGCACCGGACAGAGCCACTTGATGGTTTCTTCTCTGCACCAGGGCCGGGGGGAGTTGTAAAAACTGAAACTCATGGCCCGGGCAATGCAGTCGTACATCAGGCTCAGGCTGGAGTTGCCGCCGATGAACACTTCTGTTTCGTGATTCATGCCAAACAGGTTGCCAAACAGTTTGCGGCATTCATGAATGCCCTCCAAAACGCCGTAGTTGCGCAGATCCTCTCCTTTTTCAGCGTGCATCACCGACTGGGAATTGAGCACATCCAAAATAGGCATGGTCAGATCCAGCTGGTCCGCCCCCGGCTTGCCTCTGGACATATCCAAATGCAGCCCCTTGGCCTGAAAATCCTGGTAATTTTTGCGCAGCCCGGCCAGCTTTTCTTCCTGCTCCTGCCGGTTTAAGTCCTCAAAACGAATCATCGGGGAACCTCCTCCTTCATTTTCACAGGAGCTATTATACTCCTCGTCGATAGGTTTTGCAAGTTTCTTTTTTCATTCCTGCAAAAATTTTAAAGATTTCCTCTGTTTTACACAATTTTTGAAAGTTTTAGTCGATTTTTACGCATAAATACAGCATGATAAGTCAAAGTAAAACGGATGCACCGTTTTGCTGCCGGAGCATACAATGGAAATAAGAATGTATGGGGATTGCGGGGGACGGATATGGAACTGCTCTGGAGCATCTTGGCGGTATTAGCGGCGGCGGCCGCTTCCATAGGGGTGGTATGGCTGTTGGGACGCTGGCTGATGCAGGAGGAATCCGCCCGGCTGCCGGTTCTGATTCCGGTGTGGGGGGACGCCCAGGAGCTTTCCATTCAGCTCACCGGCGTGTATTGGCGGCAGCCCTTTTGGAAACGGGAAGAGGTCCGTTTTTGGCTGCTGGATCTGGGTCTTACGGAAAAGGGAAAGCGGCAGGTCGCCCTTTTGGCCCAACAGTGGGGAGAGCTCCCCCTCTGCCGCCCGGAACAGCTTCCGGAGCTGTTTGCATCGTCCCGGTTCACAAAATAGAAAGTTTTCGGGAAGAAAAACACATTTTGCCTTTCAAGGAGAATCCATCCCTCGCAAAAGAAAAATCGTCTCCCCTCAACTGGGAAAATAGTCCCGGATTCGCCCCTTTTGCGCCCATCGGCGGGCCAAAACTCCGTGAAACCGGACTTTCTCCCCTAAGCTTATGGACAAACGACACGCCCCGCCCCGATTCTGCCAAAGGTGTTTTGACAATCCCGGCCCCATCTTCTCTGTTAGACTGAAAAGCAGCAGGGAAGGAGGGGCCGGTTTTGCTGTATCTGGATGTGCTGTTTCTTCTCAATGCCGGGATCGGAGCGGCGTTTCTGCTGGCGGCGGGAAAGCTGGTGCATCGCCGCACCTGCCGCCTTCGGCTGACCCTTTCCGCATTGGCTGCCGGCTTGTACAGCCTGGTACTGCTGCTGGCGCTGCCGGGGTGGCTGTTGTTGCTGCTTCAGGTTCCGGTCAGCCTGGGGCTGGTGCTGCTCTGCTATGGCTGGGGCGGCCGGTGGGAAACCCTTCGCCTGCTGTTGGGCTATTGGGGCGGGAACCTGCTGCTGGGGGCGGCGCTGGGGATCCTTGGGCAATGGCTGGCTCCTTTGGGCGCAGTCAGCCGGGGCGGAATCTATTACTTTCCGGTGCAGCCCCTGGGTTTGGTGCTGGTAACCATTGGGTGCTACGGCATTCTGTGGCTGATAGGGAAGTTTCGGAAAAAACCGGCTCACCGCCTGCGGTTCCGGCTTCGAGACGGAAAAGCCCAGGTGGAATTTACTGCTTTGGTGGACACCGGGAACCGGCTTCGGGATCCCATTACCGGGCGCAGCGTGCTGGTGGTGCAGCAAAAAGTGCTGCAAGGCTGCCTGCCGGGTTCGGTGTTGGAGGCGCTTGGCCAGGGCCGGCCGGAGCAGGTGCAGGATCCAGATTGGCAGCGCCGCTGCGGGGTGCTTCCCATCCGCACTGCCGGAGGGACCGGACTTCTGGGAACCTTCCGCCCGGAAGGGCTTTGGCTGCTTCAGGATGGAAAATCCCAGCGGGTGGGCGCTTTGGTGGCAGTAACCCCACAGCCTCTGGGCGGAAGGGAATATCAAGCGCTGGCAGGCACCGAGTTGTAGGAACAGCCCATGCGCTGCGGCATCCTTTTCGGCTGCCCGCCGGGGACAGGGGAAGATCCATATCTTGTGATGAGTCGCTCATCAGAAAGGGAATGCAATGGAACTCACAATGATGCCGGAGGTGCTGTTTTACATCAACGGACCGGTTTCCCTTCCGCCGCCTTTAAGCCGGGAAGAGGAGGAAGAAACTTTTGATCTGCTCAAACAGCACCCTCAAACCGCCCGGGAGCGGTTGATCACCCACAATTTACGGCTGGTGGTGTACATCGCAAAAAAATTTGATTCCACCGGCATCAATCTGGAAGATTTGATCTCCATTGGGGCCATTGGTCTGATTAAGGCGGTAAACACCTTTTCCCCGGAAAAAAAGATTAAGCTGGCAACCTACGCCTCCCGCTGCATCGAAAATGAGATTTTGATGTTTTTGCGCAAGGCTTCTTCCGGCCGGGGAGAACTTTCCATTGACGAACCTTTGAAGATGGACTGGGACGGCAACGAACTGCTCCTCCGGGACGTGCTGGGCACCGACCCGGATACCGTCCACCGTGATCTGGAATGGGAAGCGGAAAAACAGCAGCTTCGCCGCTGCATTGGGGGCTTGAATCCCCGGGAACGGAAGATCATCTGCCTGCGCTTTGGCCTGGAGGGCGGGGAGGAAATGACCCAGAAACAGGTTGCGGATGAGATCGGCATCAGTCAAAGCTATATCAGCCGTTTGGAAAAGCGCATTATGAAAAAATTGAAGGTAGCCATGGAACAATAAAACAGAACTTTTTCCGGCAGCCGGAGATACAAAAATTCCCCCTGCCCAGTTGGGCAAGGGGGATGGGATCAAAGTCAAACCGTTCCGGAAGAGGCGGGTTGTTTGTAGGTAATGGTAAATTTCGCCTCGGCCGCCGCTTTAAAAGCTTCGTAATTGTCCACGTCGTCATAACATTGGTAGACCACTTCCACCGGTTTGGAATAGTCTACCATCAAGGATCCCATCAGGGATTTGGCGTCGGTGATCATCTGGCCGCTGAGCAGGTCAATGGCGTCGTCAAACTGGTTGCAAAACCGGCAGAATTCCCGTATTTCTTCCGGAGAGTGCAGGGTTACAAACATTTTTGGCTGCATAGCTGCTACCTCCATATTTTTTTAAGTATTATACGGCTTTTTTTTATAAAAAGCAAGCTTTTTGCAAAAGAATGGGGCAGGAACCGCAGTAATAGCTCCTGCCCCGAATCTTGCAGCAATTATTTCAGGTTGTTTTCGTACTGCTCGATCATCTTCTTCACCATCTGGCCGCCGACGCTGCCGGCTTCCCGAGAGGTGAGGTCGCCGTTGTAACCCTGTTTCAGGTTGACGCCGACTTCGTTGGCAGCTTCCATCTTAAACTTGTTCATTGCTTCCCGTGCAGAGGGGACCACCAGATTGTTAGAACTCTTCGTGTTGCTCATGTGAATGAACTCCTTTCAAAATGTTTGGATGGAACCATTCTCTGACTGCGTTTGCAATAGTATTGTGAGCGGCCGCTGTAAAAATATCAAAGACAACTTCAGCCATTTTTCTTGTTTGTTTTTTGAAAATTTGGCTTAAGCTGGATAAAATATTCTCCTTTCCTTCTCCAATTTTGCCCCTTTCCTGCGAAAAAATTCCCGCTTTGGCAGAAATGCCCACAAGCGGGAATTGCGTTATTATCGCTTGGTTTTTATCTTTTGGAATGAATTCAGCCGATGCGGCGGATGTTGGGGCGGTAATCCAGAATCTTTTCGATTTCCGCCAAAGCGTCTTCTGGAATCTCAAAGCCGCTGGCCGCCAGGTTCTTTTCCAACTGTTCCGGGCGGCTGGCCCCGGTAATTACGCTGGTCACGCATTTTTTACGCAAAATCCAGCTCAGTGCCAGCACCGCCAGGGAAACGCCCAGATCGTCCGCCACATCCAAAAGCCGTTCCACTTTGTCCAGATTTTCTTCGGTCAGCATATTGTTGATCTGCTTGTCTGCCTGATGGGTGGCCCGGCTGCCTTCCGGGATGGGTTGTCCCTTGCGGTATTTGCCGGTGAGCAGGCCCTGGCTCAGGGGAGAGAAGCAGGTAATGCCCACGCCGTTGCGCTCGCACAATCCCATGATCTCGTCCTCAATGAACCGGTCCATCATATGGTACTGGGGCTGGATCACCGCCAGCGGGCGGAGTTTGTAGTATTCCACCACACCCAGCGCTTCGGCAATTTGTGCCGGCGTCCACTCGCTGACGCCGTAATACAGTATTTTTCCTGCCTGCACCATATCGTCCAGGGTGCGGATGGTTTCCTCAATGGGGGTGTCCGGGTCCGGCCGGTGGCAGAAATACAGATCCAAATAGTCCAGGCCCATATTTTTTAAGGATTGATCCAGTTGTTCTACAATGTGCTTACGGGAAAGCCCGCCGTCGTTGGGGCCGGGGCCCATGGGGAAAAACACCTTGCTGGATACCACATAAGAATGCCGGGGATAATCCTTCAACAAGCTGCCTAAAAATCGCTCCGCCGCTCCGCCGCTGTAGGCGTCGGCGCAGTCAAAAAAGTTCACGCCTTTCTCAAAAGCAAGCTTCAGGGTGGCTTTGGCGGTGTCACAGGCGGCCGTGCCGGTGAGGTCGGTCATCCAGCTTCCCAGGGCGATCTCGCTGAGCTTGATGCCCCATTTTCCCAATTTACGGTAACGCATGAAA
>CASDQY010000067.1 GCA_949282975.1 uncultured Oscillospiraceae bacterium
AATCTTTTTGGGATTTCCCATTTGGTGGTACACCGCCCCTTCCATCATCCGAACCTTTTTGGAAAGCTATGATTTTTCCGGCAGGACCATTGTCCTCTTTGCAACCTCCGGCGGAAGCGGGCTGGGCCATACCGCAGAGGATCTTGCTCGCTGCTGCCCCCAGGCGGTGATCCGGGAAGGAAAGCTGTTAAACGGGAACTTGTCTGTCCAAGCCCTCCAAAGCTGGGCGGAACAATTCTGAAAAAGTCCCTGCCGGGTTTCGGCAAGGTCATGCTGTTTTGGAACTTAAGCGTATTGAACACGAATTTGGAAGGAGATTTTCATGAAATATGTAAAACTGGGAAATTCGCAGTTAGAGGTATCCCGGATCTGCATGGGGTGCATGGGATTCGGCGACGCCCAAAACGGGCAGCATAGCTGGACGTTGGACGAAGAACATTCCCGTGAGATCATTCGGCGTGGATTGGACCTGGGCGTGAATTTTTTCGATACCGCCATCGGGTACCAGAGCGGTACCAGCGAGCAGTACCTGGGCCGGGCTTTGAAGGATTTTGCCAGGCGGGAGGATGTGGTGGTGGCCACCAAATTCCTCCCCCGGACCCAGGAAGAGATCGCCGCCGGAATTTCCGGCCAGCAGCACATTGAGCGGATGATCAATACCAGCCTGAAGAATTTGGGGCTGGATTATGTAGATTTATATATCTACCATATGTGGGATTATCAAACCCCGCTTTACGATATTATGGACGGCCTGAACCGGATTGTAAAAGCGGGAAAAGCTCGATATATCGGCATCTCCAACTGCTTTGCCTATCAGCTTGCCAAAGCCAATGGGCTGGCGCAACGGGAGGGCTTCGCCCCCTTTGTTTCGGTGCAGGGGCACTACAACCTGATTTTTCGGGAGGAAGAACGGGAAATGGCCAAACTCTGCCGGGAGGACAATATTGCCATGACGCCCTACAGCGCACTGGCCGGGGGGCGGCTTTCCAAGCATCCCGGGGAAACCTCCAAACGGTTGGAGGAGGACAGCTACGCCAAATTGAAATATGACGCAACGGCGCAGCAGGACAATGTGATTATCCATCGGGTGGCAGAATTGGCTCAAAAACATGGGGTGTCCATGACCGAAGTTTCCCTGGCCTGGCTGCTGACTAAGGTAACGGCGCCGGTGGTGGGGGCCACCAAGCTGCACCATATCGAAGGAGCGGCCAAAGCGGTGGATTTGGTTCTGTCGCCGGAGGAACTGGTTTATTTGGAAGAGGAATATGTCCCCCACAAGCTGGTGGGCGTGATGGCGCAAAATACCCCCGGCGCCGCCAAACAGCAGCATGTTTGGTCCACCGGGAATCAGCCCATCGAGAACCGTTGATTGCTTGAACCCGGGCTGCACCAGGAAAAGAACGAAACAAAATCATATGAGGCCCTCGGCGAAAGCCGAGGGCCTCAAACTTACAGTGTGCTTTTGCTTATTCTTCGGTTGTGGGTTCGACCGGCAGAATGTCATTGTAAATAAAGTCGTAGATCTGCTGTTTCGCCACATCCAAATCGTAGACATAATACCAGACATCCCCGATATACTCCCCGGCAGCGTCGGAATTTTCGTTGGGGAAGCTGGTCATTTCCATCTGCACATCTCCCAGCAGGGCGGTGGACAGCCACATGATATCGGTATAATCCAGGCTGGTTTCCATCATGGGAAGAAGCTGGCGGCAGAGTTCCGGCCACTGCCAGATGGGCTGGGCCTTGATTTTGTTCATCAAAGCTTCCAACACCTCCCGCTGCCGGTTGGTTCGGGCGTCGTCCCCGCCGCTTTCCTTGCGGATGCGGGAATAGCATACCGCCTGTTCCCCGTTTAAGGTCACAAGGCCGGTTTGCTCAATGGGATTGGGGTCACGTCCTTCGGTCACCACGTAATAATTTTGCAGGTCGTTGGTGTAAAACTGCTCGTTTTCGTCCACTTCCACTTCCACCCCGCCCACAGCGTCGATGATATTGGCCATCTGGTCAAAGTTTACGGTGGCATAATCCCGGATGTTTAAATCAAAGTTGGTGTTCAAAGTGGCCATGGCAAGCTGCGGGCCGCCGTAAGCATAGGCGTGGCAGAGTTTGGTCTGGCCGTATCCGGGCACTTCGCAGTAGGTGTCCCGGGCGATGGAGGTGAGCTTGATGGCGCCGTGTTCCCGGTCAATGGAAAGGATAATGGTGGCGTCGCTGCGGCCGGAATCGTCGTCCTCCCGGCTGTCCACCCCAAACAGGGCGATATTGGTAATGTTGCGCTCATCCAGTGCGGCCCCGGCGGCGTTGATGCCAAGTTCTTCATCGGTATACTGGGTATGGTCGGTTTGCAGCCCGCCGAAATAATACTGGAAGGCAAAGACGCCGGCCACGATCAGCGCCACCAAAAGCAGGAAGGGAATCAGGCAGCAGGTGATTTTGCGGTGCTTCTTCTTTTTCTTTTTTTTGCCACCCTTGGTTTTGGGGGAAAGTTCTTCCTCTGGTTCTTCCCGGTGCGCTTTGGCTCCTTTTTTGGAGGAGCGCTCCCCCTTGCTTTGCTGCGCCTGGTATTGTTCCATGGCGTACTGATACTGCTCCGGAACCGATGCCGCAGAGGAAACATAGGAACTTGTCTGCCGGGAAGATGGGGCGTTCTGCGGGGCGGCTGTTCTTGACCGGGCTTGTTCCGAAGGCTGGCGGTAGCCGCCGGCGCCGGAATAGGAGGAACCGGCCCAACCGCCGTAACGCTGCTGAACATTTTTCATCACGGCGGCAGTGGTGTCCCGTTCCAGCGGAGTCTGAGCGTTTTCCAGATGAACCGGTTTGGTCCGCTTGGGAGCGGAGGGAAAGGGCAGGGGATTGTAGGGCTGCGTGGGTTCCTGGGCAGCCGGTTTTTTATTTTGCTGCTGCCGGACCTGCTGCTGGTGCTGCTTGGCCCGGCGGAAAATTTCTTCAAATTCCGGACTGGGAGCCGGTTTGGATTGGCCGGAAGCCAGATCAAAGTCATAGGGGCGGGATCTGGGCCGGTTGGCGTCGTAGGGTTGTTGGTTCATGGTGCTGGTCTCTCCCTTAAATTTCGATGCAGTAACAGTATACCACCCTTATCCCTAGGAAGCAATCATGGAAATATAATTTTAAGAAACGGTCAAATTTTGGATCCTGTTTGGATGCCGGGATGCCGCTGGCAGAAAGGAGTGGAAAAACAGCAGAATTTATGGTATAATGATTGCCGAAGCCACTCATTCCGGTTCTCCTCTTAGCTGGCCCAGCGTCCGGCCAGCTATTTTGCTACGCAAAAGCCGAAGGAGACCAATGGAATTTTTGAGGTACACAGATAGCAAAACAGGAGGGTATCCCATGAAAAAAATAATAGCGGAATTCAAAGAATTCATCGCCCGGGGCAATGTGCTGGACATGGCCGTCGGCCTGATTGTCGGCAGCGCTTTTACTGCGGTGGTAACGGCGCTGGTATCCTTTTTGCAAAGCCTGATCAGCTGTTTTAATATCTGGGGGGAACCGGATACCAGTTTTCTGGACATTCATTTCCTCAACGGCACCATCCAGCTCAGCGATCTGGTGGAAGCCATCATCAGCTTTTTGATCATTGCCGTGGCGGTGTTCTTTTTGGTAAAAGGAGTCAACTTCCTGCGTTCCCGTGCCAAAAAGGAAGAAGAGGAAATGAAAAAGGAAGCTCCCAAGCCCGACCCGCAGCTGGAACTGCTCACAGAAATTCGTGACCTGTTAAAGCAGCAGGCCATGGACGGCCCATCCGCAACTGAAGCCCTGTCCCAGCTGCAAGGAGAAGAAGATGTCCATTAAACTCATTGCTTCCGATATGGACGGCAGTCTGCTCACCACCGACAAACGCCTGCCGCCGGACTTTTTTGACGTGCTGGAAAAGCTCCATCAACGGGGAATCCGTTTTGTGGCGGCCAGCGGCCGGGCCTATTACACCTTGCAGGAAAACTTTATGCCCTATCAGGACCGGTTGGACTATCTGTGCGAAAACGGCGCCTATGCCTCCTGCGACGGCCAGGTGATCTGCCTGAACACGCTGGATCGGGCCGTGGTGGACGAGATCATTGACTGCTGTGAAAAGCTGCCGGAGGCTCAGCTGGTGCTCTGCGGCCGGAGCAAAGCGTTTCACAAACAGCCTCCGACGGAATATCTGCCCCACCTGAAATGTTATTATGTGCGGCATCAGGTGTTGGAGGATCTCCATCAGGTGGATGAACCCATTCTCAAAGTGGCTATCTGCAACCTGAAGGATATTCGTCAAACCCATGCCGTTTTGGAACCGGTCTTTGGCCAGAGGCTGAATGTGGTGGTCAGCGGGGACTATTGGATGGACATGATGAATCCCCAGGTAAACAAAGGCTGGGCACTGGCCCGGATGCAGCAGTTTTTAGGAATCACCAAAGAGGAAACCATGGCCTTCGGGGATTATTACAACGACATCCAGTTATTGGAACAGGCGGGCGAGAGCTACGTTATGGCCAATGCCCGGCCGGAGATGTTCGCTTATGGAAAACACACCGCCCCTTCCAACGATCATTATGGCGTGACCCAAATCATCCGCCGGGTTGTGCTGGGAGAGGCGCTTTAAGGGGGCGTTCCCATGGATTTGGCAACGTGGATCATAATTTTTGTATCGGGACTGCTCTGTCCCCTGCTGATGCTGGGGTTTGGACTGGTTTCCAAAAAGCATCCACCCAAAACCATAAACAGTTGGTACGGCTACCGCACGGCCCGTTCCATGAAAAATCAGGCCACCTGGGATTTTGCCCATGGTTATTGCGGCAGGCTGTGGACCCGGCTGGGCGTGATCCTGCTGGCAGTTTCTGTGGCGGTGCTGGTGCCCGTTGCGTTGGTTTTCGGGGGAGAAAAAGCCTGCATTGCAGCAGTGGTTCTGCTGGGCGTCCAGGTGGTGGTGCTGCTGGCTTCCATCTATCCGGTGGAAAGAGCGCTGAAAAAGCACTTTGACCAGGATGGCAATCCTGTTGGAAAACAGCAGGTCAAAGCGTTTGGGAAAAGAGGTCAATGATATGGCAATTACCGCACAAATTTCCATTCAGCGGGATGGGCTGACCCTTCGTGGGCGGTTGGACCGCCCCGAGGGAGTTTCCTGCCCGGCAGTCATTTTATTTCACGGCTTTGCCGGGGATATCGGCGACCGCCCCGGCGATATCTATCAACTTCTTACCGAAACTCTGGTGCAGGCGGGTTTCGGCGTGGTGCGCATTGCCTTTAACGGCCACGGCAAAAGCGATGGTGATTTCACCGCCATGGATCCGTTGAATCTGTTGGAGGATGCCTTTGGGGTACTGGACTATGTCCGCTCCCTGGATTGGGTCAACGGCATTGCTGTTTTGGGCCATTCCCAGGGCGGGGTGATCGGGGGAATGCTGGCGGGTTACTGCCCGGATCTGATTGACCGGCTGGTGCTGCTGGCGCCGGCGGCTACCTTAAAAACCGACGCCCAGACAGGGCATTGCATGCTGGCACGGTATGACCCGGCCCGCATCCCGGATGCCGTGAATGTGGACGGCGTTCATAAAGTGGGCGGCAAGTATTTCCGAATCGCCCAGCAGCTTCCTATCTATGAGGTGACCGCCCGGTTTACCGGCCCGGTGCTGGACATTCACGGCATTCATGACCGCATTGTCAGCGTGGAAGCTTCCAAGCGGTATGCCCGGGAACTGAAAAACTGCCGCTTGGTGCTGTTAAACCGGTTGGACCACGGCCTGGACGGCGGGGACCGGGAAGGAATGCTCCGGGAAATTTTGGATTTTCTGCGGGATTGGAAGGTTGGGGAAGAATAATTCTTCCGGTTTTTGCCTATCCTTTGGATGAGGTGATGGGTGTGAACTGTCCATGGAAATCCCTGCTGGTCTGTCTGCTGGTTCCTTTGGGCGTGGGAGCCTTGAGCGGCTTGGTCAATCAACCGGGAATGGCGGCGTTTTCCGCTTTGGAAAAACCGCCGCTGACGCCCCCGGATTGGGTGTTTCCCATTGTTTGGGGCATTCTCTACCTGCTTATGGGGCTGGCTTCCTGGCTGATCCATACCAGCAAAGGG
>CASDQY010000068.1 GCA_949282975.1 uncultured Oscillospiraceae bacterium
CTCTTGACATCGCCTTTTGGCTGTGCTATCCTGTCTATGCTAAAACTTCCGTGTGGATTTTTCAATCAGCTTCTGATTTTTTTCGCCACGCAGTGTTCCCAAAAGGTTCATTGCGTGGCGTTTTTTGCAAAAAGGATCCCACGGCGCTTTGGGAGGAAATCATGAGTCAGGATTTTATGAAAGAAAAACCGGTGCTGCCTTTGCTGCTTTCCATGGCGCTGCCCATGGTGCTGTCCATGCTGGTGAATTCCCTGTACAATATTGTGGACAGCTTGTTTGTAGCCCAGATCAGCGAGGACGCCATGACCGCCTTATCTTTGGTGTATCCGGTGCAGAATTTTATCAACGCCGTGGGAATCGGGTTCGGCATCGGCATCAATGCCCTCATTGCCATCCGCTTGGGAGCGGGGGAGGAGGAGCAGGCCAACCGTGCCGCCGCCCAAGGGCTTTTGCTGGTCACCCTTCACGGCATTGTGATGACCGTGGGGGGCATTCTGCTGATGCCATGGTTTTTAGGCTTGTTTACTCAGTCCCAAACCGTGATCCATTTGGGGGTGCGGTATTCCAATGTAGTGTTCCTTTTTACCCTCATGCTGGGCTGGGGCGTGGCGTTTGAAAAGATTTTTCAGGCGGTGGGCCGGATGAAAACCACGATGGTGAGCTTGATGGCGGGCTGTGTGGCCAACATCATTCTGGACCCCATGATGATCTTCGGCTTCGGCCCCATTCCCGCCATGGGCATCGAGGGGGCGGCTTTGGCCACCGGCATCGGCCAGACCCTGTCTTTTGTGATCTATCTGGTGGTGTATCGGGTGCGGCCCATTCGCATCCGGCTGCGGCGGAGGAATTTTATTCCCCGCCGGGATACCGTGCTGCGGCTTTACGCCGTGGGCATTCCCGCTACCCTGAACCTGGCCCTGCCTTCGCTGCTGATTTCTGCCCTCAATGCCATTCTGGCCGCCTATTCTCAGGTGTACATCCTGATTTTAGGGGTTTACTATAAATTGCAAACCTTTCTATATCTTCCCGCAAATGGGTTGGTGCAGGGGATGCGCCCCTTAATGGGATTTAATTTTGGGGCCGGTGAATACCGGCGGATGAAACAGATCTATCGTTGGGTTCTGGTGATGAGCGGGGGCATTATGCTGGTTGGCACCGTCCTCTGCCTGGCCGTTCCGGAAACATTAATAGGGCTGTTTACCCAAAATCAGGATACCATTCAGGCCGGGGCAAGGGCTTTGCGGATTATCTGCGCCGGATTTTTTGTTTCCGCAGTTTCGGTGACCTCTTCCGGCGCTCTGGAAGGATTGGGGAAAGGGCTGCCTTCCCTGGCTATCTCCCTGTCCCGCTATCTGGTGGTCATCCTGCCGGCAGCCTGGCTTTTGAGCTGGATATTCGGGCCGGAAGGGGTGTGGCACGCTTTTTGGGTCACCGAGGTGATTTCCGCTGCCCTGGCCTTTTGGGTGTACCGGTGGACGGTGAAAAAATCCTCCCTTTCTTCCTGAAACGCCCTGAATAAGATGCAGATATGCCCCGGCCTGGTTTTGCGGCCGGGGCATCGTTTCTCTGGTCATTGGGAAAGCGCCGCTTCCAGCCGTTCCAAAAACAGCTGGGCTGCCGGGGAGAATACCTGGTATTTTTTCCAAATCAGGTTCAGCCCTGATTCCAGCCGGGGGGACAGGGGTCGGAAGCAGAGGGGGCTGTCCGGGCCGGTGTTAGCCAGCCGGTCGATGGTAATGGCGTAACCCACTCCCGCTTCCACCAGCATGGCGGCGTTATACACCAAATTAAAGGTGGTGACAATGTTTAGCTTTTGAAAATCCTCTCCGAACCAGTCCGCAAACTCATTGCCGGACTGGCTGGGGGCAATGGCCTGCCGGGAGCAGATCAGGGGCAGGGAGCGGAGATCTTCCTTCCGGAAAACTTCTTTTTGGGCCAGGGGATCGGTTTTGGGAAGGAGCACCCCCCAAAGGTCCTTGGCGGGCAGGTTGAGATAGTCGTATTTGGAAAGGTCTGCCGGCTGGATCAAAATGCCAAAGTCCAACAGCCCTTTGTCCAGCCGCTCGGTGACGTCGGCAGCATTGCCGCTGAACAGGTGATAGCGGATGTCGGGGTAATCCTCCCGCAGCTCCTTGAGCAGTTTGGCAATGGGGCGGATGGCCTGGGTTTCGCCCCCGCCTAAGTAGATTTCTCCCCCAATGGCGTTTTCCAAAGCGGAAAATTCCGCCTGGGTTTTGTCCGCCATGGCCACGATTTCTTCCGCCCGGCGGCGGAGCAGCATTCCTTCCGGGGTCAGGGATATGCGGTGATTCTTCCGGATCAGCAGGGCGCACCCCAGTTCCATCTCCAATTCCCGGATCTGCCGGGACAGGGTGGGCTGGGTAAGGTGAAGATAGTTGGCGGCTTTGGTGATGCTGCCCTCCCGGGCGACCGCCAAAAAATAGCGCAGAACTCGAATTTCCATAAAACCCCTCTTTCCTGCACGGTGTTTCGGTGGGCATTCCCCATCTCTATACCAAAAAAGCCGTTTGGTTTCCACCGGTTTTCGCCGTCCGGCGAAATACCGTCTTTGCGTTTCGGCGGCAGAGTGGGAACCGTAATGATTGCCCTTGGCAATCATTATACCCGGCCGCCCCATACCTGTAAAGCATTCCGGAGCATGAAAACTAAGTATTTGCGATTGCTTTCGGTGTGTGTTACACTGAAACTACCGAAAGGAGGCAGGGCCATGAAACCCACCCCAAAGCAGCTTCTTCTGCGGAATTTGCGGGATGCCGGATGCGACGAAACCGCCATTCAACAATACTTTCGTTTGGAAGAAACCGGAAATGTGAAAGGCCAGCTTTGCCTTTTGTTCCGGCACCGGGCGGTTTTGCTGGACCGGCTCCATCAGGATCAGAATAAGATTGATTGTCTGGACTATCTGATTTATCAGACGGAACAGAAAAAATGATTTGGAGGTCGCTGTTATGAACATGAATTTTAATCTCAATTCCCCCACCAACCTGATCTTCGGCGCCGGCAGCCTGGATCAGCTGGGCAGTCAGGCCATGCCCGGCAAAAAGGCGCTGCTGCTGCTCTCCGCCGGAAAATCCGCCAAGATTTCCGGCGCTTTGGACCGCACCGAGCAGCAGTTGGAAAAAGCCGGGGTGGAATATGTTCCCTGCGCCATCATCAAGGAAAACCCCACCAAAGACCTGGTGATGGAAGCGGCGGCCGCAGCCAGGGAAAACGGCTGCGATTTTATCCTGGCGCTGGGCGGCGGCGCCGTGCTGGATTCTTCGGTGGCGGTGGCGGCCATGGCCACCAACCCCGGGGATCTTTGGGATTATGTGGTGGGCGGCACCGGCAAGGCCCAGCCCCTGGCGAACGATCCCCTGCCCATTGTCACCATCACCCTCACCGCCGGAACCGGTTCCGAAATCAATAACTGGGGGGTCATCAGCAAGCTGGACACCCACGAAAAAATCGGCTTTGGGGGAGATCCCCGTTTGGTGCCGGTGCTGGCGATTGTAGATCCGGAACTGATGAAAACCGTCCCCGCCAAATACACCGCTTATCAGGGGTTTGACGCTCTGTTCCACAACACCGAAGTGATGATGAGCAAGGGGGTCAACATCCTCAGCGAAACCATCGCCCTTTCCGCCATTGAAAACATCGCCGAGTACCTGCCCAAAGCGGTGGCCGACGGCAGCGATCTGGAAGCCCGGGAACATGTGGCCTACGGCAGCACGCTGGCCGGCATCACCATGCAGCTCACCTCCACCACCGCCCAGCATTCCATGGAGCATGCCATGAGCGCCTATCATCCCAACCTGCCCCACGGCGCCGGGTTGATTATGATTTCCAAGGCCTTTGCAGAATACTTCATTGAGCGCCATGCCTGCGATGAGCAGTTCATTAAAATGGCCAGAGTGATGGGCATTCCCGATGCGAACCGGCCGGAGGATTTTGTTACCGCCCTGGTCAGGCTGCAAGAAGCCTGCGGCGTGGCGGATCTGAAGATGAGCGATTACGGCATTCAAAAGGAAGAATGCATGGCTTTGGCGGTGAATGCCCGTGAAACCATGGGCGGCCTGTTCTTGGCCAACCCCTGTGAGCTCAACGATGAGGACTGCGCCGGCATTTACGAAAAGGCTTACCGTTAAGGGCGGCAGCCTGCTTTTGAAGGAGAGACAGTATGGAACGGGAAGAGTTTTTAGCCGCCGTGCGCCGGGGGGAATCGGTGACAGGAAGCAGCGACGGCCATGAATGGATGCACCTGCTGGCGGAAGAGGCCCAGCGGCTCACTGCCAAGCTGAACCAGGCTTACCACACCCCGGAAGAGATTCGGCAGATCGTCAGCGAAATCATCGGCAAGCCGGTGGATGAAAGCTTTCGTTTGTTCCCGCCCCTGTACACCGACTGCGGCAGGAACCTGACCATCGGCAAAAACGTGTTTATCAACAGCGGCTGCCACTTTCAGGACCAGGGCGGCATTACCATTGAGGACGGCTGCCTCATCGGCGCTCAGGTGGAATTCGCCACCATCAACCATGACCCGGACCCGGCGCACCGCTGGGACAACCACTTCGCCCCCATCCACCTGAAAAAACGGGTGTGGGTGGGCTCCCACGCCACCATTCTTCCTGGGGTGACCATTGGGGAAAACTCCATTGTCGCTGCCGGTGCGGTGGTAACCAAAGATGTGCCGGATAACGTGATTGTGGCGGGGGTGCCCGCCCGGATCATCAAGACCATCGCCGGGGAAACGGAAACAGAATAAGGGACATAAAACAGCGTACTGCGAAAAAATCCGCAGTACGCTTTCCGTTTTCCCATTAGAATACATATACCTGAAGCAGCCCCAGAATCAAAAAGAAGGCGGTAATGCCGAAGCAGTATAAAAGGATCTTCAGGGGGGAGGGCTGATTTTCCACCCGTTTGTTTTTCGGCTTCGGTTCTTGGTCGGGCTTTTGCTTTTGGAAGGCCATGGGCTTTCTCCTTTACTTTGTGGGGTGCTTTCCGTGGGACATCTGCTTCACCCCCGCTACATGGGCGGCGATGGTTCTTTTGTCCTTGACCCGGATTTCATTGATGGTGTCCACCACTTTGTCCACGTCCACATTATTGTTTTCACGAAACAGCGGCAGGCGGAAAAACTTCTTCAACTGCTTCATGGTGACCACCGGGGCGTTGCCGGTGGTGTAAAGCTGTACGTTTTTGGCGGCGTAGACCACCAGGCTTTCAATCTTTACCACATACAGGTTTTTCTTTTTCAGGTTGTGCCGCAGGTTGTCGCAATGGGTTTTGTTTTGCTTTAAAGGGTTGTAATGCTTGTTTCTGGCATCGCCGATCACCTGCACCCAGTTTTCGTCCTTGGGGCTGCCGTAGATTTCCCCCTGATCCGCTTTGGTTTCCACCACTAAAATGCCGAATGGGCCCACCACAATGTGATCCAGCTGGGTGGTGGTGTCGTACAGGGGCAGGTAGACGTTGTTGAGCAGGGCAAAGCCTTTGCTGCGGCAGATGGAGCGCAGCTTGCCGGCTACGGCAGCCTCACCCCGGCGGCCTTTGGCGGCGTTTTTGGCCTTTTCCCGTTTGCGTTTGATGACGACATACAGCAACACCGCCAGGATAATGACAACGGCAACTGCCCAAAGAATAATGACTGTTTGATCCAAGTTTGTTCCTCCTATGGCCGGCACACCGCCGGCTTTTTTGTTTTTGTCCTGAAATAAGTATAACACAAGAGAATAAATTTGAAAAGCGGCCCCATACTATTCACGAAAAGTTTTCATTCTCCGAAAGGAAGGCAGATACTATGTTGGACAAAATTGCATTGGCGCTGGTGATCATCGGCGGCATCAACTGGGGCTTAATCGGCCTGTTTGGGTTTGACTTGGTGGGCTGGCTGTTTGGCGGCCAGGGCGCCATTGTCAGCCGCATTATCTTTACCATTGTGGGTATCGCTGCATTGTGGTGCATCTCCCTCTTCTTTCGCAAAAACGATGTGGTATAATGATTGGCTTTGCCAATCATTACGGTTTCCCTCTTGCCCGGCCCAATGTCCGGCCAGTCATTTTGCTACGCAAAAACCGAGGGAAACCCAACAGATGCTTCATGGTATAATGATTGTCGAAGGCAGTCATTACGGTTCCCGCTTTGCCGCCCATAGATTGTGGGCGGCATTTCGCCCTTCCGGGACAGGACTTTCCTGCCCCGGTTTTTTCTTGCTCATTGGCTGTGATTTTGGTATACTGGAATCGGAAAAATAAATCGGAAAAGGAGAAAGGGCCATGTCAAAATGGAAAAAATCAGTTTCCTTGCTTCTTGCCGTCCTGCTGCTCGCCTTCACTGCTTGCCAAAGCCCGCCGCCGGAGGAAGACACCTCCGATCTGCTTCCGGTGGGGGAGAGCCCGGTGGCCATGAAAACCGTGACCCAGGACAGCCAGGACGGGTATGTGACCTATACCTTTGAGATCCCGGAAGACTGGGTCGCCTCGGCGGAAGGTGCTTTTGCAGTGAGCGGCGCCGATCAAAGCAATCCGGATCTGGAAAGGCCCGAGGATATTTTGATTTATTCTCACGCCGTGCAGATTGTCAACTACTACCACGACGGCCTGACCCCCTCTCAAGAGGAACAGAAGGCCTATCAGAGCCTTTTTGCCGGGGATCCCCAACCCTATCGAGAGGTGTTGGAAGCCATGTTTGCCCTGGATAATGAGATTTCCCAAGAGTATTTGGGTGTTACCCTTCAGATGACCGATTTTTCCTGCAGCTACTATCAGGGAAGAAACGGCACTCTGGTCCTGGTACGGGACACGGTTGCCTATGGAGCCGTTTCTAGTACCGAAGTGCGCTGTTTCCGGGAGGACATCCCACAATACATGGTGGTTGGAATGGATAACGATCAACTGGAGCTTTCTTCCGGGGAGATTGCCCTGTATGTGATGGATTCTCTGCAGGTAGAGGAACACTTCACCCTAAACGACGGTATGATTCAAAAGGAAGGAGAATGATTTTTATGAAGCGCATCGCACAATTTGAACTTGTCAGCCGGGAGCAGTTTCTCCCCGCCTACCAGGAGGCCTTCGGCGGGGATTCCGCCCAGGCTGAGCAGGCATACCGGAACTTAAAACTTCCCCGCCGGGCTACCGCCGGCAGCGCCGGGTACGACTTTTTCACCCCCGGTCCGGTGACCCTGGCGCCTGGGGAAACCGAAAAAATCCCCACCGGTGTTCGGGTTCGGATGGAGGAGGGCTGGGTGCTGCACATCTATCCCCGCAGCGGTTTGGGCTTCCGCTACCGGCTGCAGTTGGACAACACGGTAGGAATCATTGACAGCGATTATTATTTTTCCGACAACGAAGGACATATCTTCATTAAGGTCACTAACGATTCCAAATCCGGCAAAACGTTAACCCTTTCCCAAGGGGACGGCTTTGCCCAGGGAATCTTTTTGGAGTACGGCATTACCACCGACGACGACGCCCAAGGGGTGCGAAACGGGGGCTTTGGAAGCACTTCCCGATAGGATTCACAAAATGCACATAAAGGAAATACAAATTCGAAACGGTTTCTTCAAGATGCCTCTATTTTTGTCCGGTATACTAAGCTTGCGATCTGAAAAGAGCAGCGTTTCCCCAAGACGCTTCGGATCGCAGACACATGACCCTCTCTTTTCTTTTTCTCCTTTTTTCTCTTTTCTCAAGCAAAAAACCGTCGGTGCAAGCCGGCGGTTTTTTGCGTCGGTTCCCTTTGTTTTTGATTCGGTTTTGTTAGGACGCAGGCCCCGTGGCAAACATGAGGCAAAATTGTTGCTGTTTTTTCAGGATTTCGCCACAGCTTTGCCAAACCCCATTCAAAATCCCGGGGTATACTGTGCTCAAATCCAAAAAACAAACCTCTCTCTTTTTGGATCTCTTCACTGCCGGGCACAAAAGATGTTGCCGTCTTTTGGCAGGCAGACAAACAATTCTCTCCCATGGCGGAGTTTATCATAGATAAAAAGGGCAGCCCTCCAATTCGGAAAGGCTGCCCCTTTTTGCGTTCTTTTTTACAGCAGCGGCTGCATCTCCTTGACCATCCGCTGCTCCAGATCAATCAGCCGATTAGCTACCTCTCTGGAAGAAGCGTCCGCCTGGGGATATTGGTTGAGGTATTTGTGTAGCGATTTGATCCCCATGTTGCAGCCGTCTGTCACCAGTTCGGCAATGGAGGCGTCGGAAGGCTCCATGGCCAATTTCATATTGGTTTTCACCCAGGACATTCCTTTGGCCATCACCGCAGGTTCCTTGCCGGGTTTGCGGTGTTCTCCCAAAAGCTGTTCTGTGCGCTGCTGCAGCTCTTCATGCTCCATGCGATACTCCTGAAGCTGCTGGCGAAGCGGCTGGGTGGCGCTGTCCATCATGTCCCGGATGGAGTCCAGCCCCATGCGGATGCCGGCGTCGCATTCCTGAAGCAGGTTTACGGTATCGGGTTGATTCATGCCCATTCCTCCCAAACTAGATTCCAGTACAGTCTGCCCGGTAAGAAAATGCTTTATTCTTTCATTTTGGGAAAAATAAAATAATGGAAGAATCCAAAACGCTTCGGGCAATGGATCTGTCGAGAAAGCGGGTTTTCCGTCTACTGATGTATTTCACCTTTTTTTCAAAATCCTTCCCGATCTTGTTCAAAAGATATTCAAAAATTGGTGGTAAAGTATAGTTGCAGTCAAACAGATTGACCCTCTGTTGATTGCTGAAAGGATCACTTTCATTATTCTCCTTTTTTCTCTTTTTTCCAGCAAAGAACCGTCGGATTGTTCCGGCGGTTCTTTGTGTTTTTCGTATTTATAAATCATTGTGTTTCAAATCAGCCGCTCCAGCATTGCTTGATAAAATCCGGCGGGGTTGTCTAAAAACCGCTTGGCCGCTTGCTGGGCGGAGGCTTGATCGGGGGTGTAAAGGGTCAGTTCCATGGGGCAGTAGTCCTGTTCCTGCAAGGTCAGCCGCACCAATATGCCGTTGCTGGCGGGAAGATATTGCACCGTGGCGGGATTTTCCACCTGTTCCGGTTGTTTGCAGGCGGCCTCCAACAGGGCTTCCCGCACCGAGGGGGGAAATCCGCCGGACAGTTCCCGCACGGCCTGGCTTCCCTTCGCCGTCAGGGATAGCACACCGTCCTGTTCCTGGATCAATCCGTTTTGGCGCAGTTCCTCCAGTGCACAGCAAAGGGTAAAATAGTTCACCAGCCCGGTGCTCTGAACCGACCGCATTAACCGGCTGTGCTCCATCTGCCGCCCGCACTGTTCCAACAGCCAGCAAAGCAGCACCCGCACGGTGGCGGGATCGTGGTAGCCTCCCGGCTCTACACCTGCAAAAATGGGTTCCTGCAAGAGGAATGCCTCCTTTCTGTCTTTGGCGGTTTATCGAAACCATCTTCTCTTTCATTATATCAACCTTTGCCGGACAGCGCAACTGCTTTGCTTGCATTCTGCCGGGGGCTTGTGGTACACTGAAATCATCTTATAAAGAGGAGTGTGCATTATGGAAATCGGCATTTCCACCGCTTCCTTATATCCCACCCTGTTGGAAGACGCTTTGGAAGAATTGGTGCGCCGGCAAATTCCGGTGGTGGAATTGTTTGTCAACACCTTCAGCGAGCTTTCTGTTCCCTGCACGGAAAAAATTCGATCCTTGTTGGACCGGGGGGGAACTCGGGCCGTTTCGGTGCACCCATTTACCAGTGCTTTGGAATCCTCTCTGTTCTTTACCAGCTATTCCCGGCGGTTTGAGGACGGGGTGGAGCTGTATCGCCGCTATTTTGATTATGCTGCCCAAATGGGAGCCGGGATTTTGGTGTTCCATGGAAATCACCGCAACACCTCCCGTCCGCCCCAGCGGTACTATGAACGGTTTGCACGGCTGCGGCAGGTCGCCAAAGAGATGGGAATCATTTTAGCTCAGGAAAATGTTTATGCCCATTGCAGCCAGGATCTTTCTTTTTTGGTGGAGATGCGCCGTTATCTGCGGGATGAGGTGGAATTTGTTTTGGACAATAAGCAGGCTCTGCGCAGCGAGCAGGACCCAATGGAAATGGCCAATGCCTTGGGGGATCGGGTGGTGCAGCTGCATCTCTCCGATTCCGCCCCCGGTTTGGATTGCCTGCCCCCCAGGGAAGGAAAATTTGATTTTCAGAAATACTTTTCTCTTTTAAAGGAGAAGGGATATCATGGAACCGGCATTGTGGAGCTGTACCAAAACAGTTATCAGTCCACTCAGCAGCTTTTTGAGAGCCAAGTGTACCTTCAACAGATAGCAAATCAGGTGTTTTTCGAGGAAAATAAGCAAATTTAGGATTTATTCTTTTGGAATTTACGAAAATCCGACCCAACTTTTGCAAATCCCTTGACAATGGCGAAAGAACATGATAAGATAGCCTACGTTGTCACGGCGAGGCGGAAAGCCGAGGGGGTTTTGAAAAAAACTTCAAAAAAGTGCTTGACAAAAGCGAAGCGCTGTGATATAATAATCAAGCTGTCCTCGAGAGAGGGGAGCGGAAAAATGGATCTTGAAAATTAAACAATGGAAAGGTAAAGTACGCAGAAGAATTGACTCTGTTAATTTTTCAGGTGAACGATACAAACAGTAAGAACGACAGTCAGTAGACGAAGCTAGGTTCTTGATTTAGATTGAATCGAGTTTATAACTCGTTTTAATACCATTAAATTAAGAGTTTGATCCTGGCTCAGGACGAACGCTGGCGGCACGCCTAACACATGCAAGTCGAACGGAACCCTGCCGAAAGATTTCTTCGGAATGAATTTGGCTTGGTTTAGTGGCGGACGGGTGAGTAACGCGTGAGGAACCTGCCTTCCAGAGGGGGATAACGTTTGGAAACGAACGCTAATACCGCATAGCTTGCAGATTTCGCATGAGATTTGTAAGAAAGGAGCAATCCGCTGGAAGA
>CASDQY010000069.1 GCA_949282975.1 uncultured Oscillospiraceae bacterium
CGCACTTCCTGCTGGGTGAAGGTATGCTCATAGGCGTACATCACCGCCGGATCCAGCAGCATCTCCTCCAGATCGGGCAGATCCTGTTGGGTCATTTCCCGCAACAACAGCCGCGGGGTTTGCAGGACAAAATCCCGGTTACAGCTTGGTAAATCCATTCCAGTTCACCAATGCGTCCAGCTTAATCCCCTTTTTGCACTTGGGGCAGTCCCGGCCGGAATAGGTGATGTAGTGAGGGATATCCTCGGAATGGAACAGGGCGCTTACCGGCACCCCGTTAACCTGGTCCACAGCGCTGAAAATAGCGCTGATTCCCGCCACCGTACCGCCGTAATATTGGATGCACTCCATGGCACGCTTGATGGTTTTTCCGGTGGTGACGCTGGCCAGAAGCAGCAGCACGTTCTTTTCCCGGATCATATCCTGTACGTTATCCCGGAAGATCAGCTGGTTGTTGGTGTTGTACTCCGGGCTGATGACATAGATATTTTTGCCCTGGTTCACCGAACGGATATCTTCCTTAGCAAGCTTTCTGGCCAAAAACGCCCCGATGACCTCACAGCCTTCCATGGTGACCACCGCATCCACCGAAGTGGTGTCGATATAAGGCTTCGCCAGGGTGATGGCCGCCTCTTTGGCCATTTTATGGTCATGCTTCATTCGGGACATATCCATATAATAGTTGATGTGGGAGTGGTTGGTGGCAAAGTGGCCGTGATAAGCCCGGATCACCAGATTGCCGTTGACGCTGGAGCGCAGCTCGATGGGCTGATCCACACAAAACACCTCTCTTTCAAAAATAAACGGGGGTTAGGTTGGTGTTATTATAGCACAATCCAACTGTCTCGTCAATTTTTTAGGTTTCTTTTGAAAGAGATGGATTTTTTTAGGCACTTTGCCGGAATTTCGGGTTCGTCTTTCGGACTGAGGATTAGCCCGTGGCGGCTTCATATTCCAGCTGCTTTCCCTGCAAGCCCCGATGAACACCGTTACAGCTCCTTCACCATCCAAATATGGGGGCAGCCTTCGTCATCGCAGGGCTCGCCCACCGGAGTGTAGCCATTTTTCTCATAAAATTTCTGCACCCGGATCTGGGCCATCAGGGCCAGCTTGGTGCCGCCCAGCCTGCGGACCTGTTCCTCCGCTTCCTGCACCAGCAGAGAACCCAGATGCTTGTCCCGAAAGGACTGCTTTACCGCCAACCGCCCGAAATCCCAAATACCCGGCTGTTCCGTGGGGAAAAAGCGGCAGGTGCCGGCAGGCTCTCCCTGATAAAACAGCACCAGATGGGTGGCGATGGAATCGGTTTCGTCAAACTCTTTGGTAAAGCCCTGTTCTGTGACAAATACCTCTTGGCGAATCTCTTTTGCCTGTTGGGGAAGGGTGTGATAGGTTTTGATTTCCGTCATGCTGTGATCTCCTTATAGTTTGGACCCCGGGTCAAAGAGCCGGTGGTATTCTTCCAGGGCAAACCGATCGGTCATGCTGCCGATGTAGTCGGCGATGACCCGCTCTCCGGAAGGGGGCTGGCCGTCGTACCCGGCGGGAAAGGCGGGATGAAAGTAGCGGTACTGCCAGTCCTCCGGCAGAAGCTGGGGCCGGGCGGCAAATCGGTCGAACAGCTGCCCCACCACCGTTTCCGCTTTATCATCCATAATGGCAATGGTGTGGATGCCGTAAACGTAGCGGTAAACCAACCGGCGCAAAGCGGCAAAAAACCGCCGATCCGCCGGATCAAATCCCGCCAGAGATATACCCTGCCCGGCCAAAGCCTGAACCTGGGAGAGATGGGTCACCCGATGCTCCTCCAGCCGGTGAAGGGTGCCCTGAATCAGCCCCAGCACCAGCTTATGAATCAATACATTGATGAAGAACGTATCCTGGTAAGGGGAAAGGTGAAAGACAATCTCCCCTTGGGAACCATCGGCCAGAAGCTGTTCCAGCTCCCGCACGCCCCGGGCAAATTCCGGACTGCGGGACGCCGCCTGCCAAAGCTGGCCGGAGTGAATCACGTCCTGAAGGTCGTGGCAGAGGTAGGCAACGGTATCCGCCAAGGCCACCACCTGCCCTTCCAGCGTAGAGCAGGGCTGCTGGGGGTGCAGGCTTTGATACACGCCGGAGCGGTCCCGATTATGCTTTAAAATTCCTTCCCGCACTTCCCGGGTAAGGTTTAAGCCGGAATAGTGGTGGGAACGGGTTTCCAGCAAACTGACCAGGCGAACGCTCTGCTCATTGTGAAAATATCGTCCCTGCCCGGATTTCTCCAATCGCCTGTCCAGGCATTCCTCCGCCGCATGGCCGAACGGGGTGTGCCCCAAATCGTGGCCCAGGGCGATGGCTTCGGTCAGGTCCTCATTCAGCCCCAGAGACTTGGAAATTCCCCGGGCAATCTGGCTGACCTCCAAAGAATGGGTCAGCCGGGTGCGAAAGGAATCCCCTTCCTGGTTGACGAACACCTGGGTTTTATACATCAGCCGCCGAAAAGCCTGGCAGTGGATGATCCGGTCCCGGTCCCGCTGAAAGGAGCCACGGTTATCCTCCAGCCCTTCCTGCTCGGGATACTGCCTGCTGTCCGCTTCCGGAGCGGCGCAGGCATAGGGCATGAGCTGGGCGGCCGCCAGGGCTTCCAGTTCTTTTTTGTAGCGGGGGCGATAGAATTGATCCATGAACGTCCTCCTTTTTCTACGGCGGCTGTTCCTTTTGCCGACGCAGACGGTATTTTTCCCGGGTGGCCAGGCCGCCCCGAAGGTGGCGCTGGCTCTTGTTTTCCTCCAGCACCCCTTTGACCTGCCGCCACAGTTTCGGGTTTTCCACCGGGAGAAGGGTGGTCAAATCCTTATGCACTGTGCTTTTGCTCACCGAAAACACCGCAGCGGTGCTCCGCACGGTGGCCCGGTGCTCCACCAGATACTCCCCAAAGCGAACCGAACGTTGTTTTGCCTGTTCCACCCTGCATCGCCCCCACAGAAATCATTGTTCCATGGGTATGCAAAAGAAAGCGGGAAGATGAATCCCGCCGGGAGAAAGA
>CASDQY010000070.1 GCA_949282975.1 uncultured Oscillospiraceae bacterium
GGCGAATACGCCGCCTGTGTGGTGGAAGCCAGCGGCGGATACCCCCAGAGCTATGAAAAGGGCAAGGTGATCCACGGGCTGGACGAAGGCGGACAATGCCCCGGGGTAACGGTGTACCACGCCGGAACCAAATACGAAAACGGGCAGTTTCTCACCAGCGGCGGACGGGTGCTGGGGCTGACGGCAACGGCATCCACCCTGCCCGAAGCGCTGGAAAAAGCCTATCAGGCTGCCGAAAAGGTAACCTTCGAAAAAATGCACCTGCGCAAAGACATCGGACAAAGAGCCCTTGCGGCGCTGTAATCCCCCAAAAACCGGAACCAAAAATCTCTGTCAGGAGGACGTTTTTATGCAATATCATCAAGTTTATGCGCTGTACTACAGCCCCATCCACAAAGCCGAAGAATGCGCACAGGCTGTCGCCCGAGCCATCTGCCCCGATTATTATACCGTGGATCTGACCCAACCCAATGTGCGCAAACAGATCTATTCCTTCGGCCTGCACGATCTGCTGATCTTAGGAGTGCCGGCCAAGGACGGCGCCCTGCCCGAACAGACCAAGGAAATCTTCCACAATCTGCGGGGCCGGAACAATCCCACCGTGCTGGTGCTCAGCGGCGACCAGGCTCCCTGCGACGATGCGGTGGAACAGATGAAAGCCCTCTGCCGGCAGCGGGGATTCTGCTGCATCAACGCCGCTGTTCTGCCCATGGAAGGCGAAAACGAATCGGAAATTGAGCGCTTCGCCCAAAAGGTAAAGGAACAGTTAGAGGCAATGGAAGTGCAGGAGGAAGAAGAGTAATCCCCGGCATAAAACAGAAATTTTGGAAGGCGCCTGTTTTGCAGGCGCCTTCAGACTCAGGAAAAAGATTTTCAGCCAATGCCTCTCCCTGTTGGGCAACATGGCAAAGCCATGTTTAGGTGCCGAACGCAGTGAGGCGGAGAGGGTTTCTGCATCATCGGACTTTTTCCACAAGCCGAGGCGCCTGTTTTGCAGGCGCCTTTTTTGGCGCAAATTTTCCGGTACTCTCTTGACAGGCAGATATATTTATTGTAAAATAATAAAAAAATACCGAAAAAGAGAAAGAAAATAAAGGCGATGCCCGCTCCTTTCCCCCCGCTCAGTGCAGAAAATAACCTGCCGGGCGTTCCTGCCAAAGCGGGGGCATTCCCCAAAAACAAAAGGGCGTGCCAAGCCGCACACCCATTCCTTGGCTATGTTTTCCGATAGCGCTTTTGCTGGAACGCCCGGATGACCTCCAAAAAAGCATCGCCGTAACGGCTGAGCTTTACCTCCCCTACCCCGGAGATGGTGCGAAACTGCTCCCGGGTCACCGGGCGGCGTAGCGCCATTTCCTGCAGGGTGGAATCGCTGAACACCACATAGGGCGGCACCCCTTCCGCCGCCGCCAGCTCTTTCCGCCGAAGCCGAAGTTGTTCAAACAAGTTTAGGCTGGCGCCCTCCAGTCCCCCCTTTCGGATGGGGGTGGACTGCACTTCCTTTTGGGGCAGGGCCAGATACAGCCTTTCGGCGCCGGAAAGCAGCGCTTTGGCTTTTTGCGTTACCTTTACCACCGGGTATTCCCCCAGGGTAAAGCGGATGTATCCCTGTTCCTCCAGTTTCTGCACCAGACGCTGGGCCAGTTTTGGGTCCATGGTTTTCCACAGTCCGTAGGTGGACTGGGTCTGAAGTCCCCGATCCAGAATCCCCTGGGACCTACTCCCCCGGAGCACTGAAATTAAGGTGCTGCTGCCAAATCGCTGGCCGGTGCGCACAGCGCAGCACAGAAACATCTGGGCTTGTGGGGTCATATCCACCGGTTTGGCGCCGCACAGGCAGTTGGAGCAATGGCCGCAGGGCTTTTTCGACGTTTCGCCGAAATATTCCAGCATCTTTTGGCGCAGGCACCCATCGGTAAGGCAGTAGCTGCGCATTTTGCTTAACCGGTACAGGCTGCGCTGTTTTACCTGTTCGGCCTGCTGGGGGGAAAGGGTTTCATTTTCCCGATCCTGGGAGATGAGAAACCGCTGGGTCATCACGTCGGACTGGGCAAACAGCAGAATGCAATCCGCTTCGCCGCCGTCCCGCCCCGCCCGGCCGGCTTCCTGATAATAGCTTTCCAGATCTCCAGGCATATTGTAGTGGATGACATAGCGGATATTGGATTTATCAATCCCCATGCCGAAGGCGTTGGTGGCCACCATCACCCGGATTTCATCCCGGGAAAATTTCTCCTGGGCCAGCCGCCGGTGTTCCCCGTCCATCCCGGCGTGATAGGCAGCGGCGGAAAACCCTGCCTGCTTCAACCGCCCGGTTACATCGTCCACCTGGGAACGAGTGGAGCAATAGACGATTCCGGTTACTTCCCGGCGTGGCTCCAACAGCTTTTTCAGCTCCTCCCACTTGTGGGCGGGGCGGCGGACCTCAAAATAAAGGTTGGGCCGGTCAAACCCGGTGGATCGGATCACAGGCCGGCGCAGCCCCAACAGCCCGAGAATGTCCTGCTTTACCTGCGGGGTGGCGGTGGCGGTGAAAGCGCCCACCGGGCAGGAGGGAAGGGAATCCAAAAACCCACGGATATTCAGATAGCCCGGGCGGAAATCCTGCCCCCACTGGCTGACGCAGTGGGCCTCGTCCACACAGACCAGCCGGGGCGGGTGCTTTTGCAGAAAACTGCAAAAGCTTTGGGATTCCAGCCGTTCCGGAGCGATGTACAGCAGGCGGCAGCTTCCCCGGCGGAGCAGCTCCCAGGCGGCAAGGCGCTCCCCTTCCTCCATCTGGGAATGAAGGCAGACCGCCGGGATGCCGTTTTGCCCCAGGGCTTCCACCTGGTCCTTCATCAGGCTGATCAGCGGGGAAATCACCAGGGTCAGCCCGCCCAGCACCAGGGCGGGGATCTGAAAGCAGAGGCTCTTTCCCGCACCGGTGGGCATAACGGCCAGCACGTCCCGCCCCGAAAGCAGGGCGTCAATGACTTCTTCCTGCCCGGGGCGGAAGGAAGAATAGCCGAAATAGCGCTGCAGCGCCTGGTATTTATCCATGGGTACCTCCAAAACACGATGCAAAACAGATGGGTGACAGAATAAAAAGAGATGCAAAAACCAGGCCCGGCGGATGCCGGGGGACGTTATCCTGAAAACAACGAAACCTCACCGGAAATTTTCGGTGAATTCCAGTGAGGGGAACTTTTTGGGAGATGATGAAATGAAGTCCTATATCCTTCGCAAAGCCCTCTGCCTGTTGGCGGGGTTGGTTCTGCTGACCGGCTGTTCCGTTCAAACCACCCGTCCCCTGGCGCCGGAATCGGGGCCAAGCAGCATGCTGCCCAATGAACCGGTGCTGGACGTGCCCTATCTGTCCCAGCAGGATACCCTACCCACCGGGTGTGAAGCCACCAGCGCCGCCATGGTGCTGCAGTACTATGGCCTGGATTATTCTCCGGAGGAGGTGGCCTGTCTGCTGCCCTGCCAGGAACTTTACTGGCGCAACGGGGAGCTTTACGGCCCCCATCCCGATGAATATTTTGTAGGGTCCCCCTTTTCCTCCACCGGGTATGGCTGCTACGCCCCGGTGATTGCCCGAGTGCTTGAGCAGGAATTTTCCGATGAACTGACGGTGAGCCTGGAATACGGCTGCACCATCCAGGAGCTGTACCAAACCTATGTCGCCCAGAGCATACCGGTGCTGATCTGGGTGACCATCGACCTGGTGGAACCGGAGCAAGGGACAAGCTGGCGCCTGGCGGACGGCAGTCCCTTCACCTGGAAAAAGAACGAGCACTGCGTGGTGCTCATAGGCAGGCAGGGGGATCGGTATCTCTGCCAGGACCCCTATGAGAGCCACGGCACCCTGTCCCTAACCGGCGAGCTTCTTCAACTGCGGTTTGAGCAGATGGGAAGCCAGGCGGTGGCGGTCATGCCCCTACGGGGCAATGAAGCAATGAAAAATGAATAATGAATCATTCCGGTTGATTCTCCCTGCGGTCGAATCTTCCATTGAAAAAGAGAAGAACAACTGCCTGCCGGAACCTTTTCCACAAGCTGTCCTCGAAGCGATGCTTCGGGGAAATTTTTTGTCCATCGTTTTTACCACTGACGGTTCAATAACGCCGAGCCATGCGACAGGCCTTTGGCCTGCCCGATTCCCCCCTTTGCGCCCGCCAGCAGGGGCGCAATTTTGCTTCGCAAAAGCCGGGGGAAACCGCCCTTTGATCCTACCACTGACGATTTACCAGCGAAGACCCATGCCCCGGGCACAGAATCCGTTTCCCCAATCCGGCGATTTTGGCGGCGCTTTGGTGGGCCTGTTCCGCATCCTCAAACAGCCGGGCGGGGGTGGGCCAGGGAAGATTCATCACCGCATCTCCGGTGCAGAGATACTGATGATTGATCTCATAACCGATGCTTCCCGCCGTATGGCCGGGCAGGGGGATGGAGCGGATGGAAAACCCGTAACGGTAAAAGTCCTCCCCGCCCTCCAGCAAAAGTTCCGGCATAAAGGGGGTTCCCGGCTGGGAGAGACCCTTTTTGGCCATGGCCAGCATTGCCTTGCCCAAAAAGCCCCGGCAGTAGAGTGGGCGGGCGTCGGGATGCTCCAGCAGCGGGAGATCCTTTTTCCCCATGGCCACCGGAATCTTCAGGTTTTTTTGAAGCTGCCCGGCGCTTCCGGCATGATCGGGATGGCCGTGGGTCAGCAGAATCAGCTTCACCCGGTTTTCCCGGCAGATCTGTTCCAGCTTGGGATAATCCGCCGCCCGGCCGGCATCCACCAACACGCTGCCATTGGTGGGCAGCGCTTTGCTGCCGGTAACCAGCCAGCAGTTTACATTGCCGCAGCGGATGCGCTTGACCTGATAAAGAGATTCCGGTTTTTGGGCAAAAAGGCTTTGGGGCAAAGAAAACCCGGAAGCGGCGGCGGCTCCTCCGTCTTGAACTACGGAAGGAGTGTTTTGCTCATTGGTTTGACCGGATGTCATGGGGAACCTCCTTTCGATCTGGTAAAACAGGGCGGCGGGACGCCGTTAATTGGCAAACTGGCTGTAGTACAGCTTATGATAGAACCCTTTCTGTTCCAACAGGGACTGATGGTTGCCCTGCTCGATAATCTTGCCGTCCCGCATGACTAAAATCACATCTGCTTCCCGGATGGTGGACAGCCGATGGGCCACGATAAAGCTGGTGCGGCCTTCCATCAATTTGGCGAAGGCATCCTGAATTTTCCGCTCGGTGCGGGTGTCGATGGAGGAGGTAGCTTCGTCCAGAATCAGCATGGGGGGCAGGCAGAGCATGACCCGAGCAATGCAGAGAAGCTGCTTCTGCCCCTGGCTTAAACCGCCGCCGTCCTCCCCCAGCACCGTATCGTATCCGTTGGGCAGGCGGGTGATAAACCCGTGGGCATAGCTGGCCTTTGCCGCCGCTACCACCTCTTCCAGGGTGGCGTCCGGCTTGCCGAAGGCGATGTTTTCCCGGACGGTCCCCTTCATCAGCCAGGTGTCCTGCAGCACCATGCCGTAGCCCGCCCGCAGACTTTTTCGGGTGATGGTTTCAATGTCCCTGTCCGCCACCAGGATGCTGCCGGAATCCACCTCATAAAACCGCATCAGCAGGTTGATCAGGGTGGTTTTGCCGCAGCCGGTGGGCCCCACAATGGCCACCCGCTGGCCGGGGGACACCTTCAGGTTAAAGTTTTCAATCAAGGGGCGCTTTGGAACATAGCGGAAGGAAACCTCCCGAAGTTCCACCCGCCCGTCGGGGATGACTTCCCCGGCACCCGGGGCGTCCTCCACCTTGGCGGGGTCGTTGACCAGCTCCAGCACCCGGGCGGCGCAGGCCAAAGCATTTTGCAGCTCGGTGACCACACCGGAGATTTCGTTAAAGGGCTTGGTGTACTGGTTGGCATACATCAGCATGGAGGACATCAACCCCACGCTGATCCCTCCGGCGATCACCACAAACGCCCCCACAATGCAGACGGCGGCAAACACCAGATTGTTCACAAACCGGGTGGTGGGATTGGTCAGGGAACTGTAAAACACAGCTTTTAAGCTGCACCGGGTGAGCCGGTGATTGATGCGGTCAAACTCCTGCTGTACCGCCTCTTCCCGGCCGAAGGCCTGAACCACCTTCTGGTTTTGAATCATCTCGTTGACCAAAGCGGTCTGGCGGCCCCGGATCCGGGTCTGCTCCTGGAATTTGCGGTAGGTGCGCTTGGCGATGAACCAGGCGGCAAACAGGCTTAACGGGGTCAGGCAGACCACCGCAATGGAGATCCAGACATCCACGCAGAACATCAGGATCAAGGTCCCCACAATGGTGAGCACCCCGGTAAAAAGCTGGGTAAAACCCATCAACAGGCCGTCGGCAAACTGATCCACATCGGCGATGATCCGGCTGATCATATCCCCGTGGCTGTGGGCGTCCAGATAAGACAGGGGCAGGGTCTGAATCTTCTCCATGGATTCCCGGCGGATGTCCCGGGTCACGCAGTAGGTAATATGGTTGTTGCAAAGGTTCATCAGCCACTGGCTCACCCCGGTGAGCAGAATGACGATGAGCAGAAAGACAATCAGGGGAATCAGCCGGGCAAAATCCACTTCACCCGGCCCCACCATCATGTCCACCCCATCCCCCACCAGCAGCGGCAGCCAGATGGTAAGGACGGTGGAAACGGCGGCGCAGAACAGGCTCAGCCCCACCCAGAGCCGGTACGGTTTCAGACGGTGGAACACCCCTTTCAGAGCCACGCTGCGCTGCTGGGCGCTGAGTTTGGTTTTATTGGCCATGGGGGATTCCCTCCTTTTCAAACTGGGACCAATAGATTTCCTGATACACCGGGCAGGTTTCCAAAAGCTGGTCGTGGGTGCCCATCCCCGCCACATGGCCTTCCTCCAGCACCAGGATCAGATCGGCATGGCGCACCGAGCTGGCCCGCTGGGAGACGATAAAGGTAGTGGGGGGATTTTTCATCCCCCGGATGGCGCTGCGCAGGGCGGCGTCGGTGGCATAGTCCAAAGCGGAAGCGGAGTCGTCCAGAATCAAAATCTCCGGCTTTTTCACCAGTGCCCTGGCAATGGTCAACCGCTGACGCTGGCCCCCGGAAAGGTTTTGGCCCCCTTCCTCCACCTTTTCTTCCAGCCCCAGAGGTTTGTTTTTCACCACATCCTCCGCCTGGGCCAGCTTCAACGCCTCCCAAAGCAGGTCCTCCCGGGCATGGGGAGCGCCCCATTCCAGGTTTTCCCGAATGGTGCCGGTAAACAGTACCGCCTTTTGGGGCACAATGCCGATGCGGGTGCGAAGCTGGGCCGGGTCCTGCTCCTTCACATCCACCCCGTCCACCAGCACCCTTCCCTGGGTGGCGTCGTAAAACCGGGGGATCAGGCTGATCAGGCTGGTTTTTCCCGAGCCGGTGCCCCCGATGACCCCCACGGTCTGACCCTTCTTCACCGAAAAGGACAGGCCGGTCAGGCTGGCGCCGCCGGCGCCCCGGTAGGTCAGGCCCACATTCTGAAACTCCACAGTGCCAAGGCTTTGGGGGGTCACGGGATGCTGGGGCTTGTCCATATCCTGGGGCACCTCCAGCATATCCGCCACCCGGTTGGCGCAGGCCAGGGCTTTGGAGATGGTGACAATCAGGTTGGCCAGCTTTACCAGCTCCACCAGAATCTGGTTCATGTAGTTGACCAAAGCGATGATCTGGCCCTGGGTCAGCGCCCCGGCGTCAATCTGAATGCCGCCTACATACAAAAGCACCACAATGGCCAGGTTGATCAAACCGTAGGTCAAAGGATTCATCAGCCCGGCGATCCGCCCCACGGCGATCTGCAGTTTGGTAAGATTCCGGTTTTCCTCATCAAACCGGGCCTGCTGATCCGGCTGCTTGTTGAACGCCCGGACCACCCGGACGCCGGTGAGGTTTTCCCGGACGATGGACAATACCTGATCCAAGCCACCCTGCACCTTTTTGTACCGGGGCATGGTGAGGTACAAAATCCCCAGTACCACCACTCCCAGCAGGGGGATCACCCCGGCAAAGATCAAAGCGGTTTTCCAGTCGATGAAAAAAGCCAGGATCATGGCCCCAAACACCACAAAGGGGGAGCGCATGAACAGCCGCAAAAACATATTCACCCCGTTTTGTACCTGGTTGATGTCGCTGGTCATCCGGGTGATCAGGGTGGGGGCCCCCTGCTGATCCAGCTGGGTATAGCTCAGCCCCTGGATGCGGGCAAACAGCGCCTGGCGAAGCCGTCCGGAAAAGCCCACCGCCGCCCGTGCCGCAAAGTACTGGGCCACAATGGAGCAGCTAAGCCCCACCAACGCCAAAACAATCAATACCACGCACATGGTCATCACATAGCCCACATCCTGATGGGCGATGCCGTTGTCAATGATGTCCGCCGTTACCAAAGGCACCAGCAAATCGAAGCAGGCCTCCAGGCATTTAAACAGGGGGGCGAGAATACACTCCTTTTGGTAGCCGGACAGAAAATGCAGCAGCCGTCTCATAGCCTTCCTCCTAAATATCCTTTCTCTGGCTTCTAGTTTACCCTGTTTGCCGGTTTTTTGCAACCGAAAAGCGCCCGGAAACGGGAAGGGTTTGTAAATTTTGCGTTGGGTTTCTTGTCAAATGTTCCGAAAGCTGATATAATGAAAGCAATGCAGGCCGGAATATGGTCCGGAATGCGAAAAAATTTCCATCATCGGATTTTGAAAGGATGAATCATTATGGCATTTTGTACCCATTGCGGCACGGAAAACGCTCCCGGTGCTGCATTTTGTACCAAGTGCGGTCAACCCATGGCGGCGCAGCCCCAGGCTGCCCAACCCGCTCCCGCAGCACAGCCCGCACCGGCGGCGCAGCCTCAAACAGCCCAGCCCGCTTACCAACAGCAAACCTATGCGGCCCCGGCTCCCGCTGCTCCCGCAGCGGCGCCCCGTCAGCCCATGAAGCTGGAGATGATGAGCCTGATTGCCGGCGGACTGCTGATTCTGGGGGGACTCATCGGCTTTATCGTCACCTGCTGCATGAACCCCTTCTATGTTCTGGTGGACGGCTTTTCCATGCTGAACAACTACGGGCTTGGAAATGCAATCGGAGGATTCAGCGTCTGGGCCGCCATTGCCCTGATCCTGGTATGGCTGGTTCCGATTATTTACGGAACCGGGGAACTGATCAACGGCCTGCTGTTCCATAAAAAGAGCCGCCTGCCCGCTACCCTTATGCAGATCGGCAATTATGCCAATCTGCTGGTTCTTGCCGATGCGTTTTTGGCCAGCATTGGCTATCTGATCAGCGTGATCGTCTTTATGGCAAGCCACAGCAACTATCTGGAAGGATCTCCGCTGGCCTCCATGCTGGTCCATAACATCATCACCCTGCTGCTGACCGGCGTGCTGACCCTGATCTGCCTGACCTATCTCCGTGGGCAGAAACAGGCTGTTGTCTCCTATCACCAGCACCAGATGGGCTATGCCGCTTATGCCATGGATCAGAAGCTGAAAACCCAGCCCCTGGTATTGGGCGGAGGCAGCCTGATTTTCGGCATTCTCAGCTTTTTCTTCTGCGGCTTTACCCAACTGGACATCGGCTATGCCGTGGCCGCCTTTATCATGAGCCTGTTCTTGGCAGCCGGTTATTTCTGCGGAATGCTCTCTTTCCAGCGGATTTCCGCCCAGGTGGCCGGTCAAAAGGCTCCGGACTACAAAGCTGCCATTGATAAAATGATGCAGCAAAACGCCAACAAATACGTTCCCAACACCCAGGAACAGGGCTTTTTGCGCACCGCCCAGGGAGCCCGCTACCCGGTCGGCGGCCAGGAAATCCGCCTGGGCGCCGACGCTGCCCAGGCCGGCATCCAGTTCACCGATCCTGCCGGACGGGTCAGCCCCCTGCACTGTGGAGTGCGGTTTGAAAAAGGCCAGTACGTCCTGGTGGATTATTCCGCCACCGGCACCGTGGTCAACGGGATGCGGCTGACCCAGGGCCAGCCCACCTATGCTCTGCCCGGCTCCACCGTTGTGCTGGGTGAGAGTGTCACCATTACTCTGGAATAAACCCACGGGCTCTGCCCGCTGTTTCCGGTCCCACAAAAACCGAAACGTTTTACCGGCATAGCGTCCTCCGGGACGGTATGCCGGTTTTGATTTTCTTTCCAGACAGCAAAGTATCTTCCCAGGAGGAACCGCCATGAAAAAAAGCTACACCGTGGAAAAGCAAATGCTCCCTTTGCCGGGCAGAACGCTGCCCCTTTATCTGCTGAGACCCACCCATCCGGCGCCCAGGGAACAGACCCCGGGAATTCTCTGGATTCATGGCGGAGGCTATACCATGGGGATGGCCAAAATGTTTTATATTTCCCGGGCGCTGGGATTGGTGAAAAAATACGGCGCCGTGGTGCTTACCCCGGAATACCGCCTGGCCCCCAAAGCCGGTTATCCGGCGGCGCTGGAGGACTGTTACGCCGCCCTAATGTATCTGAAAGATCACGCAAAACAGTGGGGTGCAGATCCCGGCAAGCTGATGGTGGGCGGCGAAAGCGCCGGCGGCGGACTGACGGCGGCCCTTTGTATGTACGCCAGGGACCGGGGAGAGGTTTCCATCGCCTTTCAGATGCCCCTCTACCCCATGCTGGATGACCGGGATACCGATTCCTCCCGGGAAAACCATGGCCTGGTGTGGAACACCAAACGAAACCACCGGGGCTGGCAGGCTTATCTGGGCAAGGAATACGGCAGAGAAGTTTCCGCTTATGCCGCCCCCGCCCGTCAAACCGATTATACCGGGCTTCCCCCGGCCTACACCTTTGTGGGAAGCAGAGAACCCTTTTACTGCGAAACCATGGCCTACATCCAACACCTAAAGGATGCCGGGGTTCCGGCCAGGGTGGATGTCTACCCCACCGGCACCCACGCCTTTGATATGCTGCTGCCCTTTCGAAAAATCAGCAGGCAGGCTGTCCGTGCCTTTGAGCAGGCATATCTTGATGCCGTCCGGCATAATCGGGCAGAGCAAGACTGAAACGGCTTTTGCCCGCATTCCCCATAGGGATTTTCATTGACTTTCTCCGGCCCACCCGGTATAATAAAATCAAATCAGGACAAACTGATTCTAACCGTAAGGACAGCCCCCTGTCCCCCAAATTTTCCAAAGGAGGAACTCCCCATGCCTGAATTAAAAGGAAGCAAAACCGAAGCCAACCTGCTGGCCGCTTTTGCCGGCGAAAGCCAAGCCAACACCAAGTACCGCTATTATGCCTCCAAAGCCAAGAAGGACGGTTATGTCCAGATCGCCCATCTCTTTGAAGAAACCGCCGACAACGAAAAGGAACACGCCAAGATCTGGTTCAAGCTGCTCCATGGCGGCGAAATGCCCGGTACGGTGGAAAACTTAAAGGACGCCGCCGCCGGCGAAAACTATGAATGGACGGATATGTACGCCGGATTTGCCGAAACCGCCAAGGAAGAAGGCTTCGACCACATCGCATACCTGTTTGAACAAGTCGCCAAGATTGAAAAGGAGCACGAAGAGCGCTACCGCAAGCTGCTCTCCAACATCGAGGAAGGCATTGTCTTTTCCAGAGATGGGGATCAGATCTGGCAATGCGCCAACTGCGGCCACATTGTGGTGGGGAAAAAAGCACCGGAGGTTTGCCCGGTTTGCGCCCATCCCCAGTCCTATTTCCAGATCCGGGCGGAAAATTACTGATCACTTCATCCCTTTTTCATTTTATCTTCCTTGTCCGGCTGCCCGTTTGGGACAGCCGGATCTTTTTGGGCGGACGCCGGGATCCGGCAGCACAGGATTTTAGGATTGCCTTTTGTCAGAAAATGTGATACAATGGGCAGGCTGTGAAGCTTCACAGCGGTCAGTCGCAACCTCCTGACCTTAAAAAACACTACGAAAGAAGGATACCCATGTCCAAAACCTATTCCAAAACGGCGGCGATTACCAAAATTGCCCTGATTGCCGCCCTCTATGTGGTGCTGACTTTGGTGTTTGCCCCCATTGCTTACGGAACATTGCAGTTTCGTGTCAGCGAAATCCTGACCATCCTGCCGGTGTTCACCGGCCTGGCGGTACCGGGGCTGAGCATCGGCTGCTGCCTGGCAAACCTGCTGGGGGTGCTGCTGGGCACCAATCCCACCGGCCTGATTGACGCCGTGTTCGGTACCCTGGCTACCCTGCTGGCCGCCGTCTGCACCTATTATGTGGGAAAGCTTCCCGCCAAGCTGCCCAAATATCTGCTGGCCCCCCTGTTCCCGGTGTTGTTCAACGCCGTGATTGTGGGGATGGAGCTGACCTTCGTCTTTGGCGGCGAAGGGAGCTTCTGGGAAATCTTCCTGTTCCAGGGAATTAGCGTAGGCATCGGCGAAGCAGTAGTCTGCTATGTGGGCGGCTGCCTGCTGATGACGGCATTGTATACCAAAAATGTGTACAAGCGCATCTTTGCGGTGGATCGGATTTGATTTACCGAGAATGAGCCTTTTTCCAAAGACATTTTCTGCGGAAATCAATTTTCAAGAGAACCCATGGGATTTCTTAGGAGTCACGCAATGGGTACGGCAATATTCTCCTTAAAGGGAGATGTGAATGAATCGGGACAAAGCCTTCCCCTTGAGGGGAAGGTGGGCAAGCGCAGCTTGCTCGGATGAGGTGGAAAGGAAAAAGTTTCCGTCTACAGAAAAGTATTCGGAAATCGGCCACCTCATCAGTCTGGGCTTCGCCCAGCCAGCTTCCCCTCAAGGGGAAGCCTGGATTGCATCTCTTTCTGCTGATGACAAAACTTCTAATTGATTTCCGTGGACATTTTCCGGGAGCGCTTGCAACCGGGGGGCTGTTATGGTATAATGATTGGCAAAGCCAATCATTACGGTTCCCACTTTGCCGCCAAAAAGCAAAGGCGGCATTTCGCCTAACGGCGAAAACCAGTGGAAACCCAACGGACTTTTCATAGTATAATGATTGGCAAAGCCAAACATTACGGTTCCCACTTTGCCGCCAAAAAGTAACGGCGGCATTTCGCCTAACGGCGAAAACCAGTGGAAACCCAACGGATGTTTACAAGGTAACAAACAGCCCGAAAGAAAGGAGAAACAGCTCCATGAAAACTTTGATCAAGCTGGTGGGGATCGTGACAGGTGCGGTACTGCTGTTAAAAGGAATCCAGGTTGCGGTGGATTACCTGGTATCCACCTATTCCGCCCGCTATGTCCGCAGCGAAGTGGACGGGCTTAACGATTACCATTCTCAGATCTGACCGAAAAGCGGCCGCAATTTGCGGCTGCTTTTTTCTTTCTTTTCCAACCGAAAATCTTGTTTTAGGAGGTATTTTTATGGCGACTGCATTGATCACCGGAGCAAGCAGCGGCATCGGACGGGATCTGGCCATCCTGCTTTCCCGGCGGGGGTACAGCCTGATTTTGGTGGGGCGCAGCCTGTCCCGGCTGGAAGCGGTGCTGCCCAAGCTCAGCCACAAACGGGTGCGGCTTCTGGCTTTGGATCTGTCCAAAAAAGAGAATTGCCGGCAGCTTTACCGCCAATGCCGGGGGGAAGTGGACCTGCTGATCAACAACGCCGGGTTTGGCCTGTTCGGGGAGTTTGTTTCCACCGACCTGGACACCGAACTGAATCTCATCGACCTGAACATCCGGGCGGTGCAGATCCTGACCAAGCTGTTTTTGCGGGATATGGTGAAGCAGGATCGGGGCACCATCCTGAATGTGGCATCGGTGGCAGGCTATCTGCCCGGGCCGCTGATGGCCACCTACTACGCTTCCAAGTCCTATCTGCTTCGGCTGGACCTTGCCATCTGGAAAGAGCTGAAAAAGCGCCGCAGCCGGGTGCAGATTTCAACCCTCTGCCCCGGGCCGGTGGCCACCCAGTTTAACCAAAGGGCGGGGGTGCAGTTTGCCATTCCCGGGCGAAACAGCTTTGCGGTGGCGGCCTATACCCTCAAACAGCTTGACAAAGGCAAACGGGTGATCCTTCCCGGCTGGGAAGCCAAAGCCGTATCGGTATTGGGAAAGATCGCCCCGGACAGCCTGCTGCTGGAAGGGGCCTGGCTGGCCCAGCGGAGAAAGGAGAAGTAAAGGATGGAGCCCAAAGAAGAATTCCTTTCCCTTTACCGGGAACACATCACCCGTCCCGGCAGCCAGGAACTGCTGGATTACCTGCTTCACAAAAGCGACTTTTTCACCGCACCCGCCTCCACCCGGTTTCATGGCAATTACCCCGGGGGGCTTTGTGAGCATTCCCTTCACGTCTACCACTGCCTGGTGGACTATCTGGGGCGGGAGCGGGCAAAAACCCTTTACCGCATGGGAAATTACACCCCGGAAACGGTGGCTATCGTAGCGTTGCTCCACGACATCTGCAAGGTGAATTGCTACAAGCAGTCCACCCGGAACGTGAAGGACAAGCAGGGCAACTGGCAGCAGGTGCCCTGGTACGAATTTGAGGACAGCCTTCCCTACGGCCACGGGGAAAAGAGTGTGTACATCCTCTCGGGATTTCTGCGCCTGAGCCGGGAAGAGGCCTTTGCCATTCGCTATCACATGGGCTTTTCCGGCACCGAAGAGGCCCGGAATGTGGGCAAGGCCTTTGAGATGTTCCCCCTGGCCTTTGCGTTGAGCACGGCGGATATGGAAGCCACCTACTTTTTGGACGAGGTACGGTGAAGAAAATCCCATCCTTTCTTATGATAGAAAAGCGAATGGAAATTGTTGTTCAGCGGGAAGGGGCCCCTCATCAGCCGCCTTTCGGCGACAGCTTCCCCCCAAGGGGAAGCCTTTGTCCGAAAAAGTTTGCAACAGGGAATGAAGGTTCCCACGAAAAATCAGTTTCCCGTTTCGAATGAAGATTTGGCCAAAGGTCAAATCAACCATAATGATTCATTCTTCATTATTTAATATTCATTATTCATTACTTTTCTCGGAGGTGTTACTATGTCAACGGTCCACAATCAAGCCAGCCCCGGAGATTTCGCTAAAACCGTCCTCATGCCCGGCGATCCCCTGCGCAGCAAATTCATCGCAGAGCATTTTCTGGAAAATCCCAAATTGATAAACAACGTCCGGGGCATCCAGGGGTATACCGGTGCCTTTCAAGGCCATCCCGTCAGCGTCATGGCCAGCGGCATGGGCGCCCCCAGCATGGGAATCTACAGCCGGGAGCTGTTCGACCAATACGGAGTGGAAACCATTCTCCGCATCGGCACCACCGGCAGCCTGCAGGACCATATCCATGTGGGGGATCTGATCCTCGCCGCCGGGGCCTGCACCGACACCAACTTTCTGGCCCACTGGAAGGTCACCGGCTTCGCCCCCATCGCCACCCCCAGGCTGGTGAGCCGGGCCATGGCTCTGGCGGAAACCATGGGGTACACCTACTATGCCGGAAACGTCCTTACCAGCGACCGGTTTTACATGGACGACATGGACCAGCTCCGCCGCTGGCGGCGGATGGGGGTGCTGGGCACGGAAATGGAAACCGCCGCCCTTTATTCCACTGCCGCCTGGTGCGGCAAACAGGCGCTATCCATCCTCACCGTCAGCGACGGGATGTTCAACGACGAAGATTCCACCCCCGTCCAGCGGGAAACTCAGTTTACCCGGATGATGGAGCTGGCTCTGGCTTTGGCGGTGGAGTTGGACGCATAAAACTGCTCTTCCCCCCATATCCATTCCCTAGAAAGAATGTACAGGGGGCGGGGGTATGAAAAACTGTTCCAAAAAGATGACGGTGATCCGGTTGACGGCCCTGGGAGTCTGCCTGCTGATCGGCGGACTGGCGGTGTTTTTCCAGCCCATGGTAACCCAGGTGTCCGGCCCGGCCCAAACTTGGGAAACCGTGGTGATCGATCCGGGGCACGGGGGATTTGACGGCGGCTGCATCGGGGTCAACGGCGTATATGAAAAGGACATCAATCTGAGCATCGCCAAGGTGTTCAACCAGCTCTGCATGTTTATGGGCTACGACACCGTGATGACCCGCTATACCGATACCGCCCTGTGCAGCGGAGAAATCACCGGCAGCCTGCGCCAGCAAAAAATTGAGGACATCAACAACCGGCTGGCCATTCTGGAACGACAGAAAAACGCTGTTTGCGTCTGCATTCATCAAAACAAGTTCACCGATTCGGAGCAGCACGGTGCCCAGATGTTTTACGGAATTCAGGACCCAACCAGCGAAGGCCTGGCAAAGAGTATGCAGTCCGCCTTCGTCGGCCAGCTCCAGCCGGACAATACCCGGGAAATCAAGCGAGGGGATTCCTCGGTTTATCTGCTCACCCAGTCCCCCATTCCCATTGTGCTCAGCGAATGCGGGTTTTTGTCCAACGAGGAAGAGTGTGAAAAGCTCTCCGGAGGGGAGTATCAGTCCCAGGTGGCCTTTACCCTGCTGACGGGACTGGTGAACTGGCAGAGCGGAGTGGAATAACAGGGGCGCACAGGGAGCGTCCCAAGAAAGGAAAGCCATGAAGGACGTTCTTTACGACAACCCGGAATTTTTCCGCAAATACAGCCAGATGTACCGCTCCCAACACGGTCTTGCCGGAGCAGGGGAATGGCCGTCCCTGAAACCGCTCTTGCCGGAATTCAAAGGCAAGCGGGTATTGGATCTGGGATGCGGCTACGGCTGGCACTGTGCCTATGCTGCCCGGCATGGAGCCGTCCAGGTGCTGGGTGTGGACAATTCCCGAAAGATGCTTGATACTGCTCAAGAAAAAAACAGCCTTCCCCAAATTGAATACCGCTGTGCTTCCATAGAGCAATTAGAACTGCCCAATGAAAGCTTTGATGTGGTGTTCAGTTCTTTGGCCCTTCACTATCTGCCGGACTATCCGGCATTGGTGAGGCGGGTAAAGGATTGGCTGGTACCGGGAGGCGATTTCATCTTTTCGGTGGAACACCCTGTTTTCACCGCCCAGGGCCCCCAGGATTGGGTGTACGGCCCGAAGGGGGAGATTCTGTATTTCCCGGTGGACGATTATTTTTATGAAGGCCAGCGGGAAGCCGTGTTTTTGGGAGAAAAGATGGTGAAGTACCACCGCACCCTCACCACCTATCTGGACACTTTGCTGCAACAGGGATTTCGTCTAAGGCGGGTGGTGGAACCCCAGCCCCCGCAATCCATGATGGATTTGCCGGGAATGAAAGACGAGATGCGCCGCCCCATGATGCTGCTGGTGGCGGCAGAGAAAGAATAAAGGCAGGCCGGATTTCCAATCAGGAAATCCGGCTTTCGCTTTATGGAAAAACCGGTTGTCCAACGACAACCGGCAGTTTGTCGAAAAATTCTTTTTCGACAAACTGGCAGAGTTCGAGAGACACCTGCAACCTAGGAAAAAACAGCGTCAGGCGTATGCAGATACGTCAAGCTGTTTTTGACGACGGGAGCAAAAATGCAGCCATGGAGCCAATTTTGGCTCCATGGCTCAAAAAAGAATCCATTGGGAAATGCTCCAATCTCTTGATTCCTTCTTCTCTCTGCATTTTTGCGGTGCAGGGGTTTCTCGACAATCTAACCGGTTGTCCAACGACAACCGGTTTCATCTTTCCCTATCCTTTCTTCTCCTTCACAAACACCAGCAGCATTCCCTGTCCCTCCGGGGCATCCTGCCGGCCTTTCAGCGCCATACCGCTGCGCAGGGCGGCGGCAATGCCGGGCTGGTCGGTGTCCGGCACCAGGGCGCAGACTTCCTCGATCCCCGGCTGGGAAAAAGCATATTCTTCCACCGCCCGGACAGCCTCGGCGGCATAGCCCTGATGGAGATACTCCGGAGAAAGCTCCCAGAAAATCTCCCACAAAGTCTTTTTGTTCCACTGCGTTTTCCGCAGGCCGCACCGGCCGCATTCCTCTCCGGTTTGGCGCACCAATAAGTCCCAGCCGTTTTCTCCGGCAGGACGAAGCTGCATGCGCTGTGTATCCATATCCATCCTTCCCTTCTAAGGCTGTTTGTTTAATCGGCATCTCCCCCGGCAGAAAAGGCCGCCTTGGCCGCCTGGGCAAGGGTGCGCACCCCCACCACTTCCATGCCGGAGGGGATTCGTTTGAGTTGTTTGACACTGTGGGCGGAGACAATGCACCGGGTGAACCCCAGCCGCCTTGCCTCGTTGATCCGCTGTTCCAGGCGGGTGACCCCCCGGACTTCTCCGGTGAGGCCCACCTCCCCCAAAGCCAGCAGATCGGCGGGAATGGGCTTATCCAACAGCCCGGAAAGCAGCGCCAGGCAGACCGAAAGATCCGCCGAAGGCTCCTCCAGCCGCAGGCCCCCCACCACGTTCACATAGGCGTCCAGGGCGGACATCCGGTAGCCGCAGCGCTTTTCCAGCACGGCCAGAAGTAGGTACAGCCGGTTATAATCAAAACCGCTGGCGCTGCGCCGGGGCATCTGAAACACCGTCTTGCTCACCAAAGCCTGCACCTCTACCAAAATGGGGCGGCTGCCCTCCATCACGCAGACCACGCAGCTTCCGCTTTCCCCCTCCGGGCGGCCTTCCAACAGGGCGGCGGAGGGATTTTCCACCTGCTCCAGCCCTTCCTCTTCCATGCGGAATACCCCGATTTCATTGGTGGAGCCGAAACGGTTTTTGATGCTGCGCAGGATGCGGAAGTTCAGGTTCCGATCCCCTTCAAAATGCAGCACGGCATCCACAATATGTTCCAGCACCTTGGGCCCGGCGATGGCGCCGTCCTTGTTCACATGGCCCACCAGCAGGATGGGGATATCCTCCTCCTTGGCCAGGCGCAGAAAAGCGCCTGTGCATTCCCGCACCTGCTGCACGCTGCCGGGGGCGGAGGAAAACCGGGAAAGGCTCATGGTCTGGATGGAATCCACCATCACCACCTGGGGTCGTGCGGAGCGGATCAGCTCCAGAATCTGCTCCACATCGGTGGCGCAGGCCAGCTTTAATCCGGGTGCGTTCACCCCCAGCCGGTCTGCCCGAAGCCGGATCTGCCGGGGGGATTCTTCCCCGGACAGGTAGAGCACCTCCATCTGCTGCCCCAGGGTCTGGCAAATCTGTAACAGCAGGGTGGATTTGCCGATGCCGGGGTCGCCCCCCAACAGCACCAAACTGCCCTTGACCAGGCCTCCGCCCAGCACACGATCCAACTCGGAAAAGCCGGTGGCAAAGCGGGTTTCCTCCTCCAGGTCGATCTCCCGAATGGTCTGGATTTTGGCCGGGGCCGCCGCCGGACGAAGGGAGGAAGCGGAGGCTGCGGGAGCGGTGACCTGCTCCTCAAAACTGTTCCAGGCGCCGCAGCCGGGGCAGCGGCCCAGCCATTTCGGGGTCTCATACCCGCAATCCCGGCAGATATAATTGGTTTTGGATTTCATAAGGGTGCTCCCTTCAAAAAATCAAAATAGGAAAAAGTTTTTATAGAGCCAAAACAAGAATTCCCACATAAAGGCTTCCCCTGGTAGGGGCGATGCGACACAGTCGCATCTGCTGGCAAGGCGCAGCCTTGCCTGATGAGGTGGCGGCATAAATGAACTGATTTCATCTCAGGAAAATTTAGCAGACAATTTTTTCTGCCCGTCATGGCTTTTACCAATGGAAAATCCCCTTTCCCCTCATCAGCCGCCTGCGGCGACAGCTTCCCCCCAGGGGGAAGCCTCTCCCGATGGGGGAAGGCTTTGTCAACACCGAAAAAACTGGCAAATTCTTGTCACTCTGAACAGCGCTTCACTCCACCGGCAGGTGGACATAGTCCTTCACCTGCTCCCAGGGCACGGTAAACCCGGCGCCGTGGGAGCAGAAAATGGAATCCGCCGGATGGTCGATATCCCGAATGGGCTCGTAGCCCCTTTGCTGCACCACTTCCGGGGCATTGTGGCAGGGGGCATACCCGGCAAAGGCGGTGGAAGCGCTCCCCCGTCCCCCGGTCAGGGCGGGAAGCTGCTCCAACAGGGGCAGCATCTGCTCCACCGGGGCTGAGCCGGAAAACTCCGCCCACTCCCCGGTAAACTTCGGCGGGTCGGACTGCCCCGCCAGCACCGCCAGCAGACCGCCAAGCTTCCCGGCAGCATCCCCAGGGGCCAGTATCTCATAGCGGTAAACCGGCTCCAGCAGCAGGGTCTGCCCCAACTGCCGGGCCTGCATCAAGCCCTGGCGGATGGCCCGGTAGGTGGCCTGGCGGAAGTCGCCCCCTTCGGTGTGCTTTAAATGGGCCCGGGCTGCCACAAGGATGATCTTCAGATCGGTGACAGGGCTGCCGGTGAGCACCCCGGTGGGCACCTGTTCCAGCACATGGGTGCGGATCAGGTTCTGCCAGTTTTGTTCCAGCACATCGGTTGGCACCCGGCTTTCAAAGACAATGCCGCTGCCCCGCTTTCCCGGCTCCATACGCAGATGAACTTCAGCGTAGTGCCGCAGCGGCTCGTAATGGCCGTAGCCGGTGACCGGGGCGCTTATGGTTTCCTGATAGAGGATGTCCGGTTTGGTAAAGGATACTTGGGCTCCCTGCCGGGCCAGCAGATCCTGCAAAATTTCCAGTTGGATGGCCCCCATGCTCCGCAGGGTGAGTTGCTCCCCCTTTAACTGCACCTTCAGGGAAGGTTCTTCCCGCTCCAGCCGGTGGAAGAGCTGAGCCATTTCCGGCAGCGGCACGGTATCGGGATACACCGCCTGTACGGTCAGCAGCGGGGCGGTTTGAGCCAGTCTTCGGGAAGGCTCTCCCCCAAACCCCGTTCCGCAGGAGAGAATTTCCGGGGCGGGAAGCATCACAAATACCTCCCCGGCGGCCACCTGCTGCACCGGAGTGAGCTTGTCCCCCAAGGGGCTTTTCAGTTGTCCCGCTTTTATCCGTTCCCCGGTATCGGTAAGGGTCAGCGGAGTGCGGGTTTCCAGGGTGCCGCCGGTAAGCTTGCAATAAGCCAGAGGGGTGTTTTTTTCATCGTACCGGATCTGGTACACCATTCCTTTCGGCTCGCCCTCAGGGAAATAGCGGGTGGTGAGCAGATCCAGCAGGGCCAGCAGCGGCTGCACCCCCTCCCCCAGCAGGGCGCTGCCGGTGAGAACGGGGAACCATTTTCCCATACCAAACAGTTCCCCAGCCCGGCTGTGCCAGAAATCTGGATCCTCCTGCCCACTGACAAAGGCGTCGCAGAGGGTTTCATCCAGCCCGGCCAGCTCCTCCTGTTGATCCAGAGAAAAGGTTCCGTCAAAGCCATCCATGGCGATCAAATCCGGGCTGAGCCGTTCTTTTAACCGGGAAAGCAGGCTTTCCGGGTCGGCGCCGGGCTGATCCGCTTTGTTGAGAAAGAGGATGGTGGGGATGTTCTGCTGCCTTAACAGCCGCCAGAGGGTCAGGGTGTGCCCCCGGATTCCTTCGGGAATGCTCACCAGAAGCACCGCCAGGTCCAGCGCCCAAAGGCAGCGTTCCGTCTGGCCGAAAAAATCGGTGTGGCCGGGGGTGTCCAGTAGGTAATACCGGCTCCCCCGCCAGGAAAACCAGGCGCTGTGGGAAAAGATGGTGATCCCCCGCCGGCGCTCCATCTCGTCCTGATCCAAGCGGGAGGAGGCGTCGTCCACCTTGCCCAAGGTGCGGACCTGGCCGGACTGATATAAAAGCTGTTCGGAAAGGGTGGTTTTTCCCCCGTCCACATGGGCCAAAATGCCGATGGTCTTGTTCATGCGTTTCCTCCCGGTGAATGTTTGTTCCTTTCTATGGTAACAGAAAGAGGGGAAAAATGCAACTCGCCGCCAAAAGGCGGCGAGGCAGCTTGTCGAAAAAGGATTTACAATCTCCTTCGTTACTTTTTGCATAAACCCCTCTGCGGATTGCTTGCGATCGGCCTTACCATGTAGGGGAAGAAAAGAGAAACGTCAGGACAAAGGCTTCCCCCTGTGGGGGGAAGCTGTCGCCGCAGGCGACTGATGAGGGGAAAAAGGAAAATTTCCCACCGGCACAAACTATGACGAACAGCAAAAACTGTCTGCGAGATTTTCCCAAGAAGAAATTGACCCACCCATGCCGCCACCTCATCAGTCAAGGCTGCGCCTTGACAGCTTCCCCTCCAAGGGGAAGCCTTTGTCGAATCGGTTTGCAGAAAAGCAAAACACGGGGTTTCTCGACAAGTTGAACCGCCGGTTTCCCGGCGGCTGTGCCTTTGTTTGGATTAGAACAATCGTTTGACATTTTGTGCTAAGGTTCGTATAATAAAGTTACGGCTTTCAGTCCGCTCTTGTTGCCCGGAAAGCATGGGCAACCTTTTGCTGCGCAAAAACCGAGCGAACTTGCCTACTGGTTTTACCAGGGCAGAAGGGTGAAAGAATAACGGCAGCGGTTAAGCCTTCATTCATCT